>CAZJKV010000006.1:22690-46026 GCA_964546765.1 uncultured Chromatiales bacterium | reverse complement strand
CGGTTGTTGCCCTGAGGGTGTGTGTTCTGCGCTGTGACGGTCGCCTGTCCATGACCGTCGCCCGCAGGGATGCGGGCGTCGAGCGTACAGGGACGTATTCACAGCGTGTCATGGACAGGCGACCGTCACAGCGCAGAACATGCTGATTTCCATCAGGGCGCCGGCCTTTATTCGGTGAAGCGGAATCCGTGCTGGCGCCAGGCTTCGTAGGTGACGACGGCAACGGCGTTGGACAGGTTCAGGCTGCGGCAGTTCGGGGCCATCGGGATGCGCAGACGCTGTTCGGGCGGCAGGCGCGCGATCAGTTCGGCGGGCAGGCCGCGGGTCTCGGGGCCGAACAGGAAGGCGTCGCCGGGCCGGAAGGCGATGTCGGCGTAGGCCGTGACGCCGCGGGTCGAACAGGCGATCAGGCGCTGCGGGGCGATGTGTGCGAGGAAGGCATCGAGATCCGGGTGTTCCTGCACGCGGGCGTACTCATGATAGTCGAGGCCGGCGCGGCGCAGGCGGGCGTCGTCGAGTTCGAAACCGAGGGGATGGATCAGGTGCAGCCTTGTCCGGGTATTTGCGCACAGGCGTATAATGTTCCCGGTATTTGCCGGTATTTCGGGATTCAACAGGACGATATGGAACATGTCGGGTTTGTCGCGGTGATATCAGTGCTGGAACCGGGGCCGGCGCGATGAGCGTCCGGGTGCTCGATGAACGTGAGCGCCGCATGCTTGCGCTCGACTTCTGCGGTATGCCGTTCGCGACGCCGCTGGTGCTGCTGTCGGGTTGCGTCGGTTTCGGTGAGGAGTATACCCGGGTCGAGGGATTTTCCCATCATGACGTCGGCGCCGTCTGCCTGAAGGGGACGACGCTCGAGCCGCGGCTCGGGAACGCGCCGCACCGGGTCGTCGAGACGCCGATGGGGATGCTGAATGCGATCGGCCTGCAGAACCCCGGCACCCGGCATGTCGTCAATCGCATCCTGCCGGCGCTCGATTTCAGCGAGACCCGTTTCATCGCGAACGTGTCCGGCTCGACCGTCGAGGAATATATCGAGGTCACGCGCCTGTTCGACGATTCACCTATCGATGCGATCGAGATCAACATCTCCTGCCCCAACGTCAAGGAAGGCGGCGTGCAGTTCGGCAACGATCCCGACATGTCGGCTCGGGTCGTCGAGGCATGCCGCGCGGTGACCGGCAAGCCGCTGATCACGAAGCTGTCGCCGAACCAGACCGACATCGCCGAGAATGCCCGGCGCTGCATCGAGGCCGGCACCGACGCCTTCGCGGTCATCAACACGCTGACCGGCATGGCGATCGACATCGAGGAGCGGACGCCGGTGATCGGCAACAACCAGGGCGGGTTGTCGGGCCCCGCGATCAAGCCGATCGCGATACTGAAGGTGCATCAGGTCTACCAGGTCAGCAAGGCCCACGGGATCCCGATCATCGGTCAGGGAGGTGTCGTCACCGCCGATGACGCAATCGAATTCATGATCGCGGGCGCGACCGCGGTCGGGGTCGGGACCGGGTTGTTCTATGACCCACTGGCTTGTCCCCGAATCAATGCCGGGATCGTCGAGTACCTGGGGCGGCATGCGCTGGCCAGCGTTGCGGAGCTGACGGGAACGTTGCGCCTGAATTGATTGCTGTTTGATGCGGTTCGCCTTGCTGGCCGCATCCTACGATTCTTCCTCTTCCGATTCGATTCCGAGTTCCTTGATCTTGCGGGTCAGGGTGTTACGGCCCCAGCCGAGCAGGCGCGCCGCTTCCTGGCGGCGGCCGCCGGTATGTTTCAGCGTGGTCTCGATCATCGTGCGTTCGAAACGCGGGGTCGCGTCGTCGAGCAGGGCCTCGCCGCCCTGAGCCAGGCGTGTCTCCGTCCACAGCCTGAGGATGTCTTCCCATTCCCTGCCGTCCTCCCCTGCAGAGGTGGTCTCCCTGAGTTCGGGCGGCAGGTCCTCGACATGAATCACCTGCCCGGGGGACATTACCGTCAGCCATCGACAGGTGTTTTCGAGCTGGCGGACATTGCCGTTCCAGTCGAGTTGCGTCATGACCTTTTCGGTTTCCTCGTCCAGCGTTTTCGGCTCTACCGACAATTCCCGGGCGGCCTGGATCAGAAAATGGCGGGTAAGCATCGGGATATCCTCGCGCCGCTCGCGCAGCGACGGGATATGGATGCGAATCACGTTGAGGCGATGATAGAGGTCTTCGCGGAACAGATGATCCCTGACACGCTGCTCCAGGTCCTGGTGCGTCGCGGCGATGATGCGCACGTCGACCTTGATCGGGGCGTGTCCGCCGACCCGGTAGAATTCGCCGTCGGCGAGCACGCGCAGCAGGCGTGTCTGCAGTTCGACCGGCATGTCGCCGATCTCGTCGAGAAACAGGGTGCCGCCGTCGGCCTGCTCGAAACGACCCCGGTGCAGGTTCTGAGCGCCGGTGAATGCGCCGCGTTCATGCCCGAACAGGTCGGACTCGAGCAATTCACGAGGGATCGCTGCGGTGTTGATAGCGATGAACGGCCCCTGCGCGCGCGGACTGTGACGATGCAGGGCGCGGGCGACCAGTTCCTTGCCGGTGCCGGATCCCCCGGTCAGCAGTACGGTCATGTTGGAGCGCGCGAGCCGGCCGATTGCGCGGAAGACCTCCTGCATCGCCGGCGCCTCGCCGACGATCTCGGGTAGCTGGCCCTCGATACCGCGGCTCTTCGGCGCCGAGCGGCGATGTTGCCGGATCGCGCGGTTGACGAGGTCGATGGCTTCGTCGACGTCGAATGGTTTGGGCAGGTATTCGAAGGCGCCGCCCTCGTAGGCAGCGAGCGCGCTGTCGAGATCGGAGTGTGCGGTCATGATGATGACAGGGAGATCCGGGAAGCTGGCACGGATCCGTTCCATCAGCGCGAGTCCATCCATGCCGGGCATGCGGATGTCGGCGATGATCGCGTCGGGATGTTCGCTCCCGAGTCGATCCATGACGCCGGAGGCGCTCTTGAAGCTGGTCACTTCCATGTCGGCCTTGGTCAACGCCTTCTCCAGCACCCAGCGGATGGAGCGGTCGTCGTCGATGACCCAGACCTGTTCTGCGTTACTCATCATGATGATCCTCGATTGGCAGAATGATGGTGAATTCGGTTTCTCCGGGACGGCTGTCACACTCGATCAGGCCACCGTGCTGGTTGACGATCGATTGCGCGATTGAAAGGCCCAGCCCGGTGCCTTCCGGGCGGCCGCTGATCATGGGATAGAAGATGTTTTCCCGCATGCCCGGCGGTATACCGGGACCGTTGTCGATGATATTGATCTTCGCGACGAGCTTGTGCAGGCGATGCCCGATCGTGAAGCGCCGCGAGGTGCGGGTCTGCAATATGATGCGTCCTTCGGCGCCGATCGCCTGCAGTGCGTTGCGGGTGATGTTCAGCACCGCCTGGATCAGCTGGTCGGCGTCAATAACCATTTCAGGGATACTCGGGTCGTAGTCCCTGACGATCGTGACGCCGGATCCCGCCTCGGCCTGGATCAGGGTGCGCACCCGCTCGATGACCTCGTGGATGTTGGTCCGGCGCCTGATCGGCGGGGCGTGCGAGCCGAGCATTCGGCTCAGCAGGGACTGCAGCCGGTCCGCCTCGCCGATGATGACGCCGGTGTATTCGCGCAGGCCCTCGTCTGTGAGCTCCCGCTCCAGCAACTGTGCGGCGCCGCGCAGGCCGCCGAGCGGGTTGTTGATTTCGTGGGCCATGCCGCGCATCAGCAGCCGGGTGTTCTGATTCTGGGAGATCAGGCTTTCCTCGCGGGCGATTCGCAGGTGCCGGTCGACACGGATCAGTTCGAGCAGTAGCTCCCGCTCATCCAGCGATTCATTCATCGGTGTCACGGTGATATCGACCGTGATCGTGCGCTGGTTCGGGAGGTGCAGTTCGACTTCGCGTTCGGTGTAGGGGTGGCCGGTCTCTATGGAGCGGACGAGGGATTCCCGCAGTCCGGTCTCACCGGGCAGGATGTCCGCCAGCGGCTGACCCAGGACATGCCGCGCGCTGACCTCGAACAGGATCTCACCCGCCGGGTTGAGGTAACGGAAACGCATCTCCCGGTCGAGCACCGCGATCGCGGTGTTCAGGTTCTCCAGCAGCCTCGCGTGCCCTGTCGGTGTCATCGTCTCTGATCGCACATCGTGAAATTGCAAGAACCAAACCAAGTGCCCCGCATTCGGGCGGATCTCGCACCAGCTCACCATCGCCGCAGGCGATGAATAGTAATTATATTAATATCAAAGGCATAGACTTACGGACTGTCGTCGGTTCGGCGACGTCATGGTATGGCGGGCAAGCGTGTCGATCGGGTGCTTGTGCCGCACCCCTGCCATTATGCGCTGTATTGGTGCGCGCTCAAGCCTGGCGCACAATCCTGGATACGCGGGCCGGCAGGCTCAGGGCTGGGGGCGAGTCGGCGAGAGGATGGAGTGCTGCCTGAGGTGAAAGGTCACCGGTGTCGCCGCGATCAGTGCTTCGCCGCCGGCGTCCTCGACGATGGCCTCGATGACATGAGTGCCGCGAAAGACGTTGTCGATTCGGAACCGGCCGCCGCCGGAGGCGTCGCTGACGATGGCGCCATCCAGCAGGACCAGCAGGCGATGTCCGGCCTTCAGCGCGGGAGCGAGTTCGACACCGACCTCGATGACGCCTTCGTGATCCCAGATGACTTCGTCGTCCCCGGGCGCCGTGATGACGAGGCGTTCATAGCGGAATGGCTCGGGTTCAGGCGTCCGCGACGGCGGTTGCGGCGATGCCTCGAACGATGGCACGACCTGGGGAGCGCCCGGGTCGATCCGGATTGCATCCGGGTGCGGCTGATCCGAAAAGATGACCGTGCCGTCCGGCAATTCGCGCTTGAAGATCCCGCTGTCCGCGCAGGCGGGACCGATGCACAGCAGCAGGCCGGCTACACCGGCCGCGAGTTTCCGGTATTTGCATGTCACGTCTGATATTTAACGGGGTTTGCGCGCGATGTCAAAAAAATCCCCCGCCGTCAGGCGACGGCGGGGGATCGGGTGCCGCGTGAAGCCGGAAGACCGGCCTTACATGCTGTAATACATGTCGAACTCGATCGGGTGCGTGGTCATGCGCAGGCGTGTGATATCGCCCATTTTGAGTTCGATATAGCCGTCGATCGCATCGTCGGTGAATACGCCGCCGGCCTTCAGGAAATCGCGATCCCTGTCGAGCGCATCCAGCGCCATGTCGAGCGCGTGACAGACCGTCGGGATGTCCTTGAGTTCTTCCGGCGGCAGGTCGTAGAGGTTCTTGTCCATCGCCTCGCCGGGGTGGAGCTTGTTCTTGATGCCGTCGAGGCCGGCCATCATCATTGCGGCGAAAGACAGGTACGGGTTGCCGCTCGAGTCCGGGAAGCGTACCTCGATTCGGCGCGCGTTGGGATTCGCGACATGCGGAATCCGGATCGACGCCGAGCGGTTGCGGGCGGAGTAGGCCAGCAGTACCGGCGCCTCGAAGCCGGGCACCAGGCGCTTGTAGCTGTTGGTGCTCGCGTTAGTAAAGGCATTGATCGCGCGGGCATGCTTGAGGATGCCGCCGATGTAGTACAGGGCGATGTCCGACAGCCCGCCGTACTTGTTGCCGGTGAACAGGTTCTTGCCGCCCTTCCCGAGTGACTGGTGCACATGCATGCCGTTTCCGTTGTCGCCGACCAGCGGCTTGGGCATGAAGGTTGCGGTCTTGCCGTAGGCATGCGCAACGTTCCAGACCACGTATTTCAGGATCTGGTTGTGATCGGCGCGGGTGACGAGGGTGTTGAAGCGGGTGCCGATCTCACACTGTCCAGCGGTCGCGACCTCGTGGTGGTGGACCTCGACCGGGACTCCCATTTCTTCCAGCGCGAGACACATCGCGGAGCGGATATCGTGGAGCGAATCGACCGGCGGGACCGGAAAATATCCGCCTTTGACCGTCGGACGATGGCCGATGTTGCCTTCCTCGAAGACACGTTCGGAGTTCCATGAGGCCTCGTCAGAGTCGATCTTGTAGAACGCGCCGCTCATCTCCGCGCCCCAGCGCACATCATCGAAGATGAAGAACTCGGGCTCGGGTCCGAAGAACGCGGTGTCTGCGATCTTGGTGGACTTCAGATAGGCCTCGGCGCGTTTGGCGATCGTGCGGGGGCAACGCTCGTAGCCCTGCATCGTGTTCGGCTCGAGGATGTCGCAGGTGATGTTCAGCGTGGCTTCATCGGTGAAGGGATCCAGGACGGCGGTCGACGGATCCGGCATCAGCACCATGTCGGATTCCTGGATGCCTTTCCAGCCGGATATGCTCGAGCCGTCGAACATCTTGCCTTCCTTGAAGAAGGTCGCGTCGATCTGGGAGGTCGGCATCGAGAGGTGCTGCTCCTTGCCCCGGGTATCGGTAAAGCGCAGGTCTACGAACTTGACGTCATTCTCTTTGAGCATTTTCAGGACTTTCTGGGACATTGGATCCTCCGAAGGATGTTAATCCGGTATGGTTATAATTGACTGATTGGGTGATAGCAGAAACCGTGCCATGCCAGTATTATTATTATTATCAACAAGTTATAACGTTTATTGGCGCACACGGCAGGTTCTGCCGCACCGTTTCGGCGCATAGTCGCACCAATCCGGCGCATTCGCAATCAGGATCTGCACACTTCGAGCACGATACGGATTTCTTCGGGGCGTTGTTCCGCCTCCAGTATCTTGTGGCCGTGGATCCGGCACCACGCTGGGATGTCGCTCAGTGTCCCGGGGTCGGTGCACAACACCTCGAGCTCGTCGCCCGCCGCGAGGGTGGCGACCCGGCTCTGGGTGCGGATCACCGGAATCGGGCACAGCTGGTTGCGGACATCCAGGACGTGTCGGCCCATTCAGATATACCACTCCTGCGGAATCTCCTTGCGCGCGAGCGGGGCGACGTCGATCGTGCGCGTGGGTGTGTCGCGGTTCGTGATCTCGATCCGGACCAAATCGGCATCGCGTCCCTTGCCGAAACGCGCAACAAGCTGTGCCGCGAGCCGCAGGTCGTCATCACTGGCCTCGCCGTCGAGCAGGGCGACCGGCCCGGTATGGCTGAGCGCCTGGAAGGTGGTGTAGCGATGCCGGTATCCGGACAGAAAGCGGTTCTCGCCCTCTTCACGCGCGATGATCAGCTTGAAATTCGGCCGCGGGCGCAGGTGGCGTCCGACCTTCAGCAGCATGATGTCGTCGAACTCGTAATCCCTGGTGCCGCGCGTGCGCCACAGGTCGTTGAGTTTCGCGGTATAGTGCTCGTTGGTGAGGAAGCAGCAGCCGCCGGCCGGCTGTGCGAAGTCCTCGAGGCCGTACGCCTGGGCCAGCGCGATCTGCGGCTTGCGGTTGCGGCCGTGAAAATCGAAGAGCCGTTCCCGGTCGACCCAGCCCTCGCGTTCCGGCAGGGTCGGCGCCAGCAGTTTCGCGCACAGGGGGCGCAGCAGGCGATCGAACGCGCCGGACTCGTGCGCGACAATGGGCAGGGTATCGCGCCGCTGCGACATCGGGCGCTGTCCGATGACCTCGCCGGTGATGATAAAGTCGAAGCTGTTTTCTTCCATCCACTGCCGGGCCTTGCCGACCATGAAGCCCTTGCAGTCGAGGCAGGGGTTAAGGTTTGCGCCGTAGCCGTGTTTGGGGTTGATGACGACGTCCTTGTATTCCTCGATGACATCGACGATGTGCAGCCTGATGCCGATCTGCTCGGCGACCCACAGCGCGTTGTTGCGCTTGGGGCGCGTCCGTTCCTGGTCCTTGCGCCGGATCGCATGGGTATGGCCTTCGACGCAGAAGCCGGTGAAGAAATTGATGCCTTCGACGTGGATGCCGTGATCCTGGATCGCTCGCGCGGCGAGCATGGAGTCCAGACCGCCGGAAATCAGGGCCACGGCCTTGCGTCTGTCCGCCATGGTGTGTGCCCTCACGTTGTGCCGTCCGGGTGGCGCCCGGGAAAGGCAAAGATGATAGCAAATCGCGGGTCGGACAGAAACGCGGCGGGCGGAGTGGAGCGCCCCTACATCAGCGGTGTCGTGTCACCGGAGCCGAAATGTACCGGGAAGGCACCGGTGCAGGCGCGAATGTAGCGCAGCGCGCGCAGGCTGCCGGTATCTGCCCACAGATCGAAGGCATACAGTGGCGTAAGGCCGGCCTCGTCGTAGCGGATTTCGCGCATTGTGTGCAGCAGATCGATCAGGGTCGTAAACGCGAGATGCAGGTCGGCGTATTGCGATCCGCGGTCGTCCGGCAGCATTTCATGAAGTTGCCGGTACGCGGTGCGCCCGAGGCTGACGAACTGGCTGAGCCTGACGCCGCGTTGCTCGGCAAGGTCCGGGAACAGCCCGGCGAAGAGCAGGCACTGGTCACCGATGTCACGCAGGTGATCGGCGCGCGGTTTCAGGGGAGGCTGGCCGATCAGCTGATCCAGGGCCAGCAGACCATCCCACAGATCCTGTCGCGTGGATACCCGGATCAGCAGGTTCACGAGATAGGCCTCGAGCCGCTCCCCGAGGACGCAGCCGGTTTGCGCCTCGGCCTCTCCGACGAGTGTGCGCCATTGCGCATCGGATCCAGGGTCGACCGTCATGTTCAGCATCATGTGCTTTACATCGGCCATGACCTGACAGGCGTGAGCCGTTCCCGGATCGCGGACTTTCATCGCCGCGTGCCAGTTGATAAGATCCTGAAACTCCCATGTTATTCCGGATGGCCGGATACCCTGTGGCCGCCCCTGCCGAACAGGTACGAAGCGCAGCGCCCGCGGGACCGGGCCAGAGAACAGGCATCGATGAGCAGAGACCCCGATACAACGACCTTCCAGGGCCTGATCCTGGCCTTGCAGCAATACTGGATCGGGCAGGGCTGTGTAATGCTGCAGCCCTACGACATGGAGGTTGGCGCCGGCACGTTTCATCCGGCGACATTCCTGCGCGCGATTGGCCCGGAGCCCTGGGCGTCGGTCTACGTACAGCCGTCGCGCCGCCCGACCGACGGGCGTTATGGCGAGAACCCGAACCGTCTGCAGCACTATTATCAGCTCCAGGTCGTCATCAAGCCGTCACCGCTGGATTTCCAGCAACGCTATCTCGGATCGCTCTACCACCTCGGCATCGATCCTCTGGTGCATGACATCCGCTTCGTCGAGGACAACTGGGAATCCCCGACACTCGGCGCCTGGGGGCTGGGCTGGGAGGTATGGCTGAACGGGATGGAGATCACCCAGTTCACCTATTTCCAGCAGGTCGGCGGCCTGGAATGCCGCCCGGTTACCGGCGAGATCACCTATGGCCTCGAACGCATCGCGATGTATCTGCAAGGGGTCGAAAGCGTGTACGACCTGGTCTGGAGCCGCGGCGGGCCGGCGGGCACGGTGACCTACCGGGACGTCTTTCATCAGAATGAGGTCGAGATGTCCGCCTACAACTTCGAACACGCCGACACCGCCGCGCTGTTCGCGTCGTTCGATGCCTGTGAGCGCGAGAGCACGCGTCTGATCGAGGCCGGCGTGCCGCTCGCCGCCTACGAGATGGTGCTGAAGTCATCCCACCTGTTCAATCTGCTCGACGCACGCCGGGCGATCAGTGTCACCGAGCGCGCCCGATTTATCGGGCGCGTCAGGGCCCTGTCCGAGGCAGTCGCGCGCGCCTATTACGAACGGCGCGAGGCGCTCGGATTCCCGCTGTGCAATGGCGCGGGGGGGCGAGCGTGACGGCGCGGAGCGATTTCCTGTTCGAGATCGGCACCGAGGAGCTGCCACCGAAGGCTTTGCGGGGCCTCAGTGAAGCACTCGGCGAGGCCGTCCGCCAAGGACTGCAAAAGGCCCACCTCGGTTTCGACGATATCCGGACCTTCGCGACGGCACGGCGGCTGGCGGTCCTCGTTACGCAACTCGCCGGGGTGCAGCCCGATGCCGTCGAGGAACGTCGTGGCCCGGCGTTGACTGCGGCCTTCGACGAGAACGGAAAGCCGACCCGCGCCGCGCTCGGTTTTGCGCAATCCTGCGGCGTCGACATCGAACGCCTGGAGACGCTAGAGACCGACAAGGGCGCGTGGCTGGTCCTGCGCCGCGAACATCGGGGCAGGGACGTGCGGGAGTTGCTGCCGGCGATCGTAACCGACGCGCTCGGCGCCTTGCCAATCCCGCGCCGCATGCGCTGGGGCGCGCTCGACGCGACCTTCGTGCGTCCGGTGCACTGGCTGGTCATGCTCTACGGCGAGGAGATCGTACCGCTGGAGCTGTTCGGCCTCGCGGCCGGTCGCGAAAGCAGGGGACACCGGTTTCATCATCCGGAGTCGCTCTACCTGTCGCGCCCCGCCGCCTACGCGCCATTGCTCGAGAGCGAGGGCCATGTTATCGCCGACTACGCGCAGCGTCGCGAGGCCATCCGCGCCCAGGTCATCGAGGCGGCCGCCGCGGTCGGCGCGCGGGCAGAAATCGACGAGGCGCTGCTCGACGAGGTCGCTGCAATCGTTGAATGGCCGATGGCGGTGACCGGCAGGTTCGAGGAGGCATATCTCGAACTGCCCGAGGAAGTGCTGGTCTCGGTGATGAAGCTGCATCAGAAATATTTTCACCTGAAAGACAAACAGGGCCGGATGCTGCCTTACTTTATTACCGTCAGCAATATCGAGAGCCGGGACCCGGATGTCGTGCGTGCCGGCAATGAGCGTGTGATACGCCCGCGCCTGAGCGATGCGATGTTCTTCTGGAATCAGGATCGCAATCGTCGGCTCGATGCACGCATCGACGAGCTCGGGCAGGTCGTGTTTCAGCGTGGCCTGGGCACCCTCTACCAGAAGACCGAGCGTGTCGCACGGCTCGCCGCAGCAGTCGCAGTCGCGCACGGCGACGACCCATATCCGGCCGAACGCGCCGCATGGCTCTCCAAGTGCGACCTGCTGTCCGGCATGGTCGGAGAGTTCCCCGAACTGTAGGGCGTCATGGGCCGATATTACGCTGCGCATGACGGCGAGCAGGACGATGTCGCCGCGGCGGTCGCGGAACACTATCAGCCGCGCGCGGCCGGCGACGCGCTGCCGGCGTCGCGTGCCGGTCAGGCGGTTGCGATCGCCGACAGGCTCGACACCCTCGCCGGCATCTTCGGCCTCGGCCGGGCGCCAACCGGGGACAAGGATCCCTTCGCATTGAGGCGCGCCGCCCTGGGCGTGCTGCGGATCATGATCGAGGGCGTGATGCGGCTGGATCTGTTGCCGCTGATCGATGCCGCTTTCGACGGATATCGCAGCCAGGACATCGAGATCGCGCACGGCGACGAAACCCGGGAGCAGTTGTACCAGTTCATGATGGAGCGTCTGCGGGCCTGGTATCAGGACGACGGCATCGGCGCCGATATCTTCGACGCAGTGCTGTCGCGCCGCGTCAGCCGACCGTTCGATTTCGACGCGCGGCTGCGCGCGGTCAGGATCTTCCGCGACCTGCCCGAGGCCGAGGCCCTTGCCGCGGCCAACAAACGCATCGCGAACATCCTCAGGAAATCGGAAACCCGCATCCCCGAGCGTGTCGACCAGGTCCTGCTGCAGGAGGAGGCAGAGCGCTCGCTCGCGACCGAACTGGAGGCGCAGGTCCGCGTGGTCGCGCCGCTGGTCGAGTCCGGCGATTACACCGAGGCCCTGAAGCGACTCGCCGGGCTGCGCGCGGCGGTCGATGCCTTTTTCGACAAGGTCCTCGTCATGAGCGACGACCCCGCGGTGCGCGACAACCGCCTGGCCTTGCTCCAGCGTCTGCATCGTCAGTTCATGCAGGTCGCCGATCTTTCGTGTCTGTTCAGTCAGGGCGAGGGACGGACCTGAAGATGCGCCCGGTCGTACTGTGTCGAGATGGCGTCATCAACCGTATCCCGAAGGCGAGCGTGCGCTCTCCCGATGACTGGCATGCCTTGCCTGGTAGCCTGCGAGCGCTGGCGAGACTGACGTTTTCCCATTGCAACGTGATCGTCGTGACCAATCAGCCCGATATCGGCGAGGGCGCCCTGGACAGCGGCGTCCTGATCCGGATACATGCCAAGATGAAATCAGAGGCCGCGCGGGAAGGTGGAAGGATAGACGCGATATTTCACTGCCCGCATCGCGCCGACGAGGATTGTCCATGCCGCATGCCGCGACCCGGTTTGCTCCTCGAACTGGGCAAGCGCCTGGAGTTGGATCTGCGCGACGTGCCGTTTATCAGCCATTCCGTCGATTACGCGCGTATGTCACAGGGTCTGGGCATGCGACCGTTGCTCGTCGACCCCGCTTGTGCACGCAGGCGCGGGGCACAGGATGCCGTCGATTTCCCGGTCTATCCCGATCTCGGTGCCGCGGTCGAAGCGGTGATCCTGTATTCGACTGTGGCATAGGGGCCATGCAGGCGCTGCGTTCCGTGCTGTTCGCGCTCGGGCTGTGGGTTTCCACGGTGGCCTATGCGCCGTTCGCGTTGCTGACGTTCCCGTTTTCGATACCCGCCCGCTATCGCTTCATCACGACCTGGGCGCGTTTCAACATGTGGTGGCTGAGGGTGACCTGCGGCCTCACCTATCGTGTCGAGGGGCGCGAGCACATCCCCGACGGCGCGGCGATCGTATTCTGCAAGCACCAGTCGACCTGGGAGACCTTCGCGCTGCCGGAGATCCTGCCCTACCAGGTATGGCTGATGAAGCGCGAGCTGTTGCGAATTCCGCTGTTCGGCTGGGGTATCGCGATGCTCGATCCGATCGCGATCGATCGCCGGGGTGGACGCAAGGCGATCGATCAGCTGGTCGAGCAGGGATCGCGTCACCTCGACAAGGGTCGCTGGGTCATGGTGTTTCCGGAAGGGACGCGGGTCGCCCCGGGCGAGACCGGCCGCTACGGCATCGGCGGCGCGGTGCTGGCCGCAACGACCGGCTACCCGGTGGTGCCGGTCGCGCACAACGCCGGGGAATACTGGCCGCGCAGCGGTTTCATCAAGCGGCCGGGCGTGATTACCCTCGTCATCGGACCGCCCATAGTCACGCGCGGCAGGGACGCCGACCAGATCAGGGATGAGGCGCGCGAGTGGATCGAGGCGAAGTCTCGAAAAATCAGCGGTGTCAGGGCAGTGCCCGCATCCTAATTGTGCACCGCCCGGGTGAGGCGGGCGAAGTCCTCGAGATCGAGTCGTTCCGCGCGCTGGCCGGGATCTACGCCGGCCGCGCCGATCGCCTCGCTGTCCAGCAGCGGGGCGAGCGCGTTGCGCAGGGTCTTGCGCCGGTACATGAAGGCCAGCCGGACCACCTCCCCGAACAGCACCGGATCCTCGACCTCGACCGGAGGCCGTGCATGCGGAATCAGGCGCACGAATGCCGAATCAACCTTTGGTGGCGGACGGAAGGCGCCGGGGCCGATCGTGAACAAGGGATGCACCTCGCATTGGTACCGAACCATGACACTGAGCCGGCCATACTCCTTGCCGCCGGGCGTCGCCGCCATGCGCCCGACGACCTCTTTCTGCAGCATGAAATGCATGTCTTCTATGCAGTTTCGCTGTTCGAGCAGGCGGAAGATCAGCGGCGTGGAGATGTTGTAGGGGAGGTTGCCGACGACGCGCAACCGTGCGTCCCGCGCCAGGTCGCAGATATCGAATTCGAGTGCGTCGGCCTGATGCACGTGCAGGCGTTCGTTGCTGCGTGCGGCAAGCGCCTCTAGGCCCGGGATCAGGTCACGGTCGAGTTCGACGACTTCGAGCGCGACGCCGCTGTCGAGCAAGGGCGCGGTCAGGACGCCCTGGCCCGGACCGATCTCGAGCAGGCGCTGCCCGGGCCTGGGCGCGATCGCGTGGATGATCCGTGCGATGACGTCGGGTGCATGCAGGAAATGCTGTCCGAACCGTTTGCGCGGACGATGCATGAGGCCTCAGTCCGGCCGCGCCCGGTGTTGCGCGGCCATGTCGATCGCGATTTCAAGCGCGAGTTTCAGGCTGCCGCTGTGCACCCGGCCGCCGCCGGCGAGTTCCAGCGCCGTGCCATGGTCGACCGAAGTGCGGATGATCGGCAGGCCGAGCGTGACGTTGATCGCGTTGCCGAAACCCATGTGTTTCAGCACCGGCAGGCCCTGATCGTGATACATCGCGACGACGGCGTCGGTCGCGGCAAGTACCTCCGGCAGGAACGCGGTATCGGCCGGACGCGGTCCGATTATCGACAGGCCTTCGCCTGCCAGCCTCGCGATGACGGGCGTGACGCTTTCGATCTCCTCGGTCCCGAGTTCGCCACCCTCGCCGGCGTGGGGATTCAGACCGCACACCAGCAGGCGCGGGTCGTCGATGCCGAACAGTTCGCGCAGGCCGCTGTGGGTGATGCGCAGCGTCGATTCTATGCGTTGGGCGGTAATGCCGGCGAAGACGTCCTTCAGCGCGACATGCGTGGTCGCGAGCGCGACGCGCAGTCCCGGGGTCGCCAGCATCATCACGACCTCCGGCGTCCCGGTCAGCATCGCGAGATATTCGGTGTGTCCGGAAAAGCGGATGCCGGCCCGGTTCATCACGCCCTTGTGGACCGGACCCGTGACCATTGCATCGAAGCGGCCGTCGAGGCAGCCGGCGACGGCGGTCTTCAGCGTCTCTAGCACATAGGCGGCGTTGTCGGGGTCGAGGTCGCCGCAGACGCCGGGGTTCGCGGCCTTCACGGGCAACACCGAGATCGTTCCGGGTCGTGCCGGCGCCCCGGGCCGGTATGCGACGATGTCCAGCGCCAGTCCGAGCCTGCGCATGCGCCTGTCCAGCAGCTCGGGATCCGCGATGACGGTGATGTCCGCCGCCTGCGGCCCGCCCAGCACCTGCAGGCAGAGGTCGGGGCCGATGCCGGCAGGTTCACCCGGGGTGACGGCGATACTGTATCGCTCGCCTGTCAAGGCGGGCTGCCGGACGGTTGCGAACTACAGGCGGTAGTCGACATAGGCGTCCTCACGCAGGCGGCGGAGCCAGTCGGAATATTCCTCCTCGGCCTTGCGCCGGAAGATCGCCTCGCGCGCCATCTCGCGCGAGTATTCCTCCGTGATGTCGCGCTCGCGGCGGGCGATGACCTCGAGCAGGTGCCAGCCGAACGGGCTCTGAACCGGTTCGCTGATTTCGCCGATCCCGAGGGCGTCCATCGCCCGTTCAAATACCGGCACCATCTCGCCGGGGCTGATCCAGCCGAGATCGCCGCCGGTCGAGGCGCTCGCGACGTCGTCCGAATGGGCATGGGCAAGTTCGGCGAAGCTCGCGCCCGTCGCGATCCGTTCCTTCAGCTCGAGCAGCAGACGCAACGCGGCCTCGTCCCCGAGCATCTCGCCGGTCTCGACCAGGATATGCCGGGCGCGCGTCTGGGTCAGCACCCGCGCTTCTCCCGCGCGATGATCGATCAGCTTGACGATATGAAAGCCGCTTCCGCTGCGGATCAGGTCGCTGATTTCGCCTTTGCGCATCTGCGGGACGACGTCGGCGAACAGGGTCGGCAATTCGCCACCCTTGCGCCAGCCGAGGTCGCCGCCGCTCAGGGCCTGCTGGCCATCCGACGATGCGATCGCGGCCTGGGTGAAGTCGGCGCCGTCTTTCAGTTGTGCCAGCAGCGCCTGCGCACGCTCACGGGTTTCCTGTATCTGTTCCGGGCTCGCAGCGTCCGGTGCGGCGATCAGGATATGACCAATGTGATATTCGTCGGTACCCTGTCCCTGGCGGCGCTGGGTCGCGAGAAAGTTGTCGACCTCCTGATCGGTCACGCTGATCCGGTTGTCGACATGCTGCTGCCTGAGGCGGTGCAGGAGCATCTCCTTGCGGATGTTTTCCCGGAATTTCGCGAAATCAAAGCCTTCTTCCTGCAAGACGCTGCGAAATTCGCTGAGCGAGAGGTTGTTCTGCGCCGCGATTCCGCTGATCGCCTGGTTCAGGTTTTCGTCGTCGACGAGGATGCCGACCTCGCCGGCGAGCTGGAGCTGGATCTGCTCGATCACCATGCGCTCCAGTACCTGTCGCTGCAGTATCCGGTCGGAGGGCGGGGTGATCCGCTGCTGGCGGAGCTGGGCGCGGATGGTGCGAACCTGCTCCTGAAGTTCGGTCTCGGAGATGATGTCGTTGTCGACGATCGCGACGATCCGGTCGATCTCGACCGGGGCCGACTGCAGCGGCGCAACGTAACCGGCGCAGGGCAGGGCGATCATGATCAGCAACGCGGGCGCAATGCCGCTGCGAAGGGAAGTCGTCATCATAGAGTCGGTTAATTGTCGGCGCAGGCGCCGGGGGCTAGTAGCGATAACCCAGAATACCATGTTCGAGCAGACTTTCGAGACCGGTACCGATGCTGGTCAGGCCCTTGAGATCGAATTGCACATAGATGCTCCTGTCCGTATTGCCGAGGTCGTCGTCGACAAAGCGCCGGCTGACGACGCGCAGGCGCCAGCAACAGCTTTGATATTCGAGGCCGGCCAAAGTTTCCAGGATCCGTTCGTCACGCAAGGAATAATTGTGACGCGCAATGAGATGCCAGCGGGGCCCGAGCGGCCACAGTATCGAGACGTCGGTCTGTTCCAGTGAATTGTCCCGGTAACGGTAAGAGACATTGAAGATACTGCGAGGCAAGGGCCGGTATTGCAGCCACACGCCACCCTTGTCGAACTTGCCGGTGTCCTCGCTGAGCCGCGTGTCCAGCCGAAACGACAGGCTGGGCGTCAGGTTGGCCGTGCCCTCGGCGACGATGTCGGAGACGGCCGCAGTCTCGGTCACACCGTTCAGGGTCACCTCGCGATCCTGGAAATAGACTATCCTGCCGATCCCGAACTGCGCGCGCTGGCGCGCGTTCACCGCGTCGAGAAAGCGGGTCGTCACGGCGATACTGAGCTGGTTCGCGTCGCCGACACGGTCCGAGCCGTTGAAGCGATTGTCGCGGAATAGCTGCGTGAAATTGAAGTCCGGTATGCCGGAATCGAACCGCGGCAGGCCGGACTGGTCGCGGTAGGGAATGTAGAGATAATACAAGCGCGGCTCGAGGGTCTGCAGCATCGCCTGTGATCCCCACCGCGCATCACGTTCCAGGAACAGCCCGGTGTCGAAGGAGAAGACCGGCAAGGTCCGCCGCGGGGCGGATTCCGCGATCAGCGGCCCTGTCTCGTCGAGATGATAGGCAGTATGCCTCAGCGTCAGGGTCGGCTGCGCGTATGCGGCTATCGAATAGAACGGCAGCGTGATACCCGGCTGCAGGTCGAGACGGCCACCGGTTGGCAGTCGATCGTCATGATCGAAGTTGACATAGCTGGTGACGAAGCGGGGATTCAGCCGGCTGCTGAACTCGGGTCGCAGGGTGCGGAACAGCAGCACCGGCAATTGCCGGTAGGGGCGCTGGTTGTTCGCGATGGTGTCGTCTATGGTCTGGTAGGCCTGAAGCCGCGCGGACGCCATCCAGTTGTTCGCCTGATAACCCAGCAGGGCGCGCTGCTCCAGGTGGGTGATGCTGGCGATGCTGAGGGAATTGCCGAGGTCGCGGAAATATTCGCTATCCGAGGCGCGGTTGAAATCAATGTCCAGGCTGAGCCTGTCGCTCGGCCGTGCGGCGTGGCGGTAGTGGAGCAGATAGCGGTCGCGGGCAGCCAGGTCGTCGTCGGGCAGGTAGGTGGTCTCGATTTGGCCCCGGCTTTTCGGATTGAGATAGCGGAATTCAGACTCGAGCATGCCGCCCCGTTTCGTGACGATACGCGGCGTCAGGGTCGCATCGAAGCGCGGTGCGAGATTGAGATAATAGGGCAGTGCGAAATCGAAGCCGTTTTTGGACGAGTCACGCAGTGTCGGACTGAGCAATCCGGACTTGCGGCGGTCATCGATCGGGAAACTGAGGTATGGCGAATACAGGAACGGCACGCCCTTGAACAATACCGTGACATGGCGCGCCGTGCCGGTGCCGGTCGCCTGGTCCAGCCTGACCGCGGATGCCTTCAGCAGCCAGTCATCGCGGCCGGGGTCACAGGTCGTGTAGCTCATCCTCGACAGCAAGGTCCGGTTGCGGTCTTCGATGATCGCCATCTCCGCCTGGCCCCTCGCGTGACGTTCGTAGATCAGGAAGCGGGCATTTTCGAGGTGGCCCTGATTCGCGTCGAGTTGCATCTCGCCTCGATCGCCATCGAGGGAGATGCCTTCCCTGAGGAAACTGACATTGCCTTCGGCACGCAACTCATCCCGCTCCCGGTCGTAGGCGGCGCGGTCTGCACGGAGCAACTGGCCGTCGCGAATCACTTCGACGTCTTCACGCAGCACCAGCAGGGTCTGGTCCAGGATACGCGCGTTTTTGGCCGACAGCAGCGTCGCGCCCGGCTGTTCGGGTTCAGGCAGGGCGAGAAATCGCTCGGGTGGCGCGTACTGTATGTGACAGAGAGTCCAGTCGAGCGGCGGACTCCCGGCAGCCTGCGCGGCGGAAAGGTGACCGGCCAGCAGCAAGGCCGGTATTGCAAGGGCGCTGCGCGGACGGGATGGCGGTGCTGACAAGATGCGATTCCGGAATGCCGGCAAGGGGCCGGCTTGTGTTTTTTATCGTTCCATCAGCGTCTTATTGTTTATGATTTGATGGAATGCTGTCAAACGGCCGCGACATTGTGAAGCCGGTCTCAGGACTGAGTGTCACGATTCACAAATCTGAAAAATCAGGCTCACATGCCGGACCCGGATTGCCGATATTCCTAAACAGAATCGACGGGATATACCGTCGCTCCCGTTGTCAGGCGCTGGCCTGGACCGGCTCAGCAGGAGGCACACAACACATGGGCATGACCGCACACACACACGGCGCAGACACGACCACCCCCGCGACGCGCCTCGCAGGCCGCAGCAACGGCCCCCTGCTCGATATCAGGGGACGCATCAAGCGCCTCGACAAGTTGCCGCCGATGCCGGAGATGACGCAGAAGGTGCTCCGGCTCAGCTCGAATCCCGATGCCGATGTCAGGGAACTGGTCGGCATAGTCGAACTTGACCCCAGCCTTGCCGCGCAGGTAATGCGCTACGCGAGTTCGCCGTTCTTCAGCTACCAGGGCAAGGTCGATTCGGTCCATACCGCGATCACCCGCGTACTCGGATACAATACCGTGCTCAACCTCGCGCTCGGCGCGACCGCCGCCCGCTCGTTCCGGATCGCGCGCAATGTGCCGCTCGGGCTGGACCACTTCTGGCGGCATGCGATCTACAGCGCCGCGCTGGTACAGGCACTCAGCAATGCGGTCCCCAAGGAGACGCGCCCGCCGGCGGGCCTCGCCTATCTGGCCGGTCTGCTGCACAACTTCGGCCACCTGCTGCTTGGACATATGTTCAAGCAGGAGTTTCTCGTGCTGAACAAGTTCATACTCAAGTACCCGGACAAGCCGGTCGAGCTGATCGAGCAGCGGGTGCTCGGAACGGATCATGCCGCCATCGGCGCATGGTTGATGGAGGCGTGGCGCCTGCCGGAAGAGATCGTCATCGCGACGCGCGAACATCACAACGAGAGCTATCAGGAGATCCACGCGGTCTTCCCGCAGCTGGTCTTTCTCGCAGACCGGCTGCTCAAGACCCATGGCATCGGCGATGCCAGTGACGATCAGGTTCCCCAGTCGATCTACGATTCGCTCGAGATCGGCGAGTATCAGGCGATCGCAATCACCAAGCGGGTCATGGAAGGGGCAGGCGGGCTTGACGTGATGGCCAGCAACTTCTCCGCCTGATTCAGGCCGAGGCGCAGACCTGGGCGTAGTCCTGGTAGCCGGGGAACTCCCTGCCATCACCGCAATAGCGACAATCCGGATTCTTGCGCAGCTTCATCTCGGAGAAGCGGCCCGACAAGGCGTCGTAGAACGTCATGCGGCCAACCAGCGGCTCGCCGATGTCGAGCAGGATCTTGATCGTCTCGACGGCCTGTAACAGCCCGAGCGTACCCGGCATCACACCGAGCACGCCGGCCTCGGCGCAGGATGGCGCGAACTCCGGCGGCGGCGGTTCCGGGAACATGCAGCGGTAGCAGCCGCCCTTGACCTTGTCGTAGGCGGGCCAGAACACGGTGATCTGGCCCTCGAAGCGGTAGACCGCTGCATGCACGTTCGGCTTGCCCATCTTCACGCAGGCGTCGTTGATCAGGTAGCGGGTGGCGAGGTTGTCGGAACCGTCGACGATGACGTCGTAATCCGAGAAGATCTCCTCGACATTGCTGCTTTCGATATGGGTCTGGTAACCGATGATCTTTATCTTCGGATTGAGCTGCTCGAGCGCGATGCGCGCCGATTCGACCTTCGGCATGCCGACGCGTGCCTCGGTGTGGAGGATCTGGCGCTGCAGGTTGCTGCGGTCGACGACGTCATGATCAACCAGGCCGATGGTGCCGACACCGGCTGCCGCGAGGTAGTAGGCCGAGGGCGATCCGAGACCGCCGGCGCCGATCAGCAGCACCTTGCTGCCGAGCAGTTTGATCTGGCCACTCTCTCCGACATCGGGCATCAGCAGATGCCGGGAATAGCGCTCGCGCGCCTCGGCATCGAGCATGGGCGGGATCTCGAACGGATGGCCCTCATTTTTCCAGCGGCTGAATCCGCCCGCTATTGAACGCACGTCCTGATAACCAAGATGCTTGAGGTCCTCGGCCGCGAACAGCGAACGCACGCCGCCCGCGCACATCACCAGCACGGTGCGGTCGAAGTCAGGGACAGCATCCTCGACGCGCAGTTCGAGAAAACCGCGGCCGAGGCGATGGGCGCCCGTCGGGCTGCCCTGGGCGACTTCGTCGTTGTCACGGACATCGATCAGCGCGGCGCCCTTGTGCTGGAGCGCGAGCGCATCCCCGGGCGAGATTTCGGATATTGAGTTGCGCAATTCCGCCAGTCGACGATCTTTGGCTTTCATGTTGCCTCCAGGTCGGGTGATCAGCTGCAGCGCGGCCATACGGCGGGCGGCGCCGATGACCGAATTACGGGTATTCGATTCAATAACAATTCTGCGAGGAGCATTAATTATACATTATGAATGTCACAATGGGGATCCCTGCTCAGCCGTGACTGTCGCCATTCCATACCGGCGGCGTCGAACGACAGCAGTCGCCCGTGTAGCGTATCGCCGGTTCCCAGCAGGACCTTGAGCGCCTCGGCCGCCATGATGCTGCCGATGATGCCAGCGACCGGCGCCAGGACACCCCCGGCGGCGCAGTCCTCGTCCGCGTCCGCCTGCACCTGTTCCGGGTACAGGCAGCTGAGACAGGGACTATTGTCGCGCCGGAAGTCGAATGTCGTGGCCTGTCCCTGCATCCGAATGACCGCGCCCCAGACCAGGGGGATACGACGCCCGACACAGACGCGGTTGAGCGCGAAGCGCGCATCGAAGTTGTCGGTCGCGTCGAGCACCACGTCCGCGCGCGCCACCTCGTGCGCCAGTTCGGCCGCGTCCATGCGCCGTTCGATCATCCTGAGGTCTATGCCGGGATTCAGCGCCCCGAGCCGGTCCCGTGCCGATTCGGTCTTGCGGCGCCCGAGGTCGGGGGTCGCATGCAGGATCTGGCGCTGCAGGTTGCCGAGTTCAACCACATCGTGATCGTTGAGGACCAGTCGGCCGACACCGCTCGCCGCGAGGTACATCGCAGCCGGAGAGCCGAGCCCGCCGAGACCAACGATCAGCGCGGTCGCATGGAGCAGGCGCTCCTGTCCCGCGAGGTCGATCTGCGGCAGCAGGATATGCCGGCTGTAGCGTTGCAGCTGATCGCGATCCACCCGGAACCCCGGGGTCAGAAACGATAGGCGTAACAGCAATCCTGCGGCGTACGCCCGTCATCGGCCCAGCCGCCGAGCAGATAGATCGTGTTGTCGAGGACCCCGACCCCCATCGCCGCTAGCGGTTGCGGGATCGGCGGCAGGATGTGCCATTTCCCTGCCTGCGCGTCATAAACGGCGCAATGGTCGCTGATACCGTCGCCGCTGTAACCGCCGAATATGAAGGGCCGTCCGGATGCCAGGCAGGCGCCGGCGCCTGCTGCCGTCCAGGGAAGGGCCAGCGCCTCGCGGGTCCATTTGCCGGTCTTCGGATCGAAGGTTTCGATATGGTCGAAGTTGTTGAAGCCCTCGGGCGTGAATGCGACTCCGCCCATGGTCAGGATCCGGCCGTCGACGACGACGGCGTCGAGTGCGAAGCGGGGGGTCGGTAGCGGGGCGATCTGTTCCCACTTGCCGCTTTTCAGGTCGAGACGCTCGCAGAAATCGAAACCAGGATCGGTCTTCGGACCGGACAGGGTTGCGTCGGGGTGGTGACCGCCGAGGATATAGATATGGCCGTCGAGGAGGGCGCCCGCCGGATAATCATGCGGCATCAGCATGTCGGGTCCCTTCTCCCAGCGGTCGCTGTCGGGGTGGTAGATCTCGGTCGTGTGCAGGAATCGGAAGGTACCGTTCTCCTGCTTGAATCCGCCCCCGATGACATAGATCGCGTCTCCGACGGTCTGCGCGATCGCGCCGGAGCGCAGGGTCGGCATGTCCGCCCCGGTCGTCCACCGGTCCGCAGCGGGGTCATAAATAATTACTGAATTCAGGCTCTTGAAATTCGGGCCGCCGCCGCCGAGGCCATATATTTTGCCCTTGTAGCTCGCGGTAGGACAATGCGAGCGGGCGATCGGCAGGGCGGGTTTGCGTGTCCAGGCGCCATTTCGGATATCGTCAGCAGTCTTCATGGTGGAAAATTACGCTCTTGGTTTTGGGGCGGGCGAGTCATATGATCCGCGCAAGTGTCGATACCTTGTGTAGACCGGTCGGCTATTGTCCGATGATTCGACCGACGGCGGCAAGCGGCGGCGCGCTCAGGTGCGATGGGTAAGATCGAGATAGTATTACGAGAGAATTATTTTTATGATACTTGAGCTTGGCTCACGTACCGGACCGGGTGTGTGATTCCGTTCCGGTTCCCGATATGCTATGCTTCCGCGAAGGTAGACTCTGCCTAAACGGCATGGAGACTACCCAAGTATCAGGCCTCCGAAGTTGGGGGTTCTCTTCCGCAAGGGCATGCGACTTGGGGTTCTGCGCACCCCGCACACCACGTTACGGACGACCAGGTGGACTGGAAGCCTCCACCCAAGTTCGATGATATGCAGGGATGAAGCATTCGTTCACCCTGGCGACAGGTCAACTGAAACGAGTCGTTTTGAATACATGTTCATGCGAAGCAGGAATCCAGCAGCCCTCGAGGAGAACAGTCATGCTCAATAACTCGCTGAATCAGAAGTCATACGGAGCACTCGCAGAGAACTCCGTTTCAGCGTTGCAGCAGGAAAATCCGCCGCTCAATCCGCTCCCGCCACTGCAGGACCGACACGGACGGACCTTCGACTATGTCCGGATCGC
>CAZJKV010000006.1:0-22590 GCA_964546765.1 uncultured Chromatiales bacterium | reverse complement strand
ATCATGAACTGTCTGTACTCCGAAGCGCCCTATCACCTGCGCGATCTGATCCGCAAGGGCGGCAGCGATGACGATATCGTCGCGCTGTTCCGCAAGGCCTTCGACGAGAAGCACAAGGACGGGTTCGAGGCCAAGAAGGCGGCGAGCGTCGCCGCGAAGATCAATGTATCGGATATCGACCGGTCCAGGGCCAGCATGACCCAGATTGGCGGATGAGCGCGGCAGGATCACGGTAGTTTCACTTCAATATACAGTCAAATGAAGGGATGACGCACGATGAGCTATAACGACCTGACCCACTTCAATGCCAGCGGCGAGGCCTATATGGTCGATGTCGGCGCAAAGAGCAGCACGACACGCGAAGGCGTCGCAGAGGGTCGAATCTACATGTTGCCGGAAACGCTGAAGAAGATCATGGAAGGATCGCACAAGAAAGGCGATGTGCTGGGGATAGCCCGCGTCGCCGGGATCATGGGTGCGAAGAAGACCCCGGACCTGATCCCGCTGTGTCATCCGATCATGATCACATCGGTCGATCTGGACCTGACGCCGGAACCGGACAAGAACGCCGTCCATTGCAAGGCGGTGGTCCGCTGCAACGGCCAGACCGGTGTCGAGATGGAGACCCTGACGGCGGTGCAGGTTGCGTTGTTGACGATTTATGACATGTGCAAGGCGGTCGATCGCGGCATGGTCATCTCGGAAATAGGGCTGCTCGAGAAGTCGGGTGGAAAATCGGGCCACTGGCGCAGATCGGCCAGCGCCTGATAGCGCGCGGTCATTGGTCAAGTCGAGCTGAGGCGAGAGAATCATGGATATCAAGGTGCGTTATTTTGCGAGTCTTCGTGACCGCATGGGCAAGTCCGAGGACAAGGTCAGTCTGAACGGAGACAAGGCGACGGTGGCCGACGTCTGGAGCGAGGTCTCCAGCGAACCGATCCCCGAAACGATCCTGGTCGCCGTGAACATGGAGTACACGGATTCGGGTCACGTACTGAAGAGCGGCGACGAGGTTGCGTTTTTCCCACCGGTGACCGGAGGCTGACATGAAAGTATTCATCACCAAGGACACGCTGGATCCGTACAAGGAAGTCATGGACTACGAGATGTCCGCGCTGCCCGCGGGCAAGCATGGCGGCGTCGTGACCTTCGTCGGCACGATGCGCGACTTCAATGACGGCCAGGACGTGCGCGCGATGAATCTCGATTACTACCCCGGCATGACCGAGCATCACATCGAGCGTGTCTGCCAGGAGGCGATGGACGAGTGGGACATCATGGACTGTCTGGTCGCCCATCGCGTCGGCGAGATGGTGCCTACGGACCCGATCGTGCTGGTCGCGGTGTGGTCGGCCCATCGCAAGGATTCCTTCGACGCCTGCCGCTACATCATCAACTACCTCAAGGAAAGTGCCCCGTTCTGGAAGTGCGAGGTGACGACCGAGGGCAGGAAGCACTGGGTCGAGAAGAACTCCGAGGATCCGGGCGTCGCGCAGCGGGTCGTTCGCAAGTCCGCCTGATCGGCAGGCGTCGCATCCTCAGTTTCCGCATCTGAAACGCCCCGCTCTCAGGGGCGTTTTTTACGAGCTTGTGGTATGATGTGTTCACATTGTGTATGACTTGATTTGGTGACCCTGCTCATGACGATTGTCCGCCTGCTTATGACCCTTCTGATCCTGACCGGTGTGCTGTCGTCGATTGCGCCGGTCCATGCCCACAGCGTCAACATGTTTGCCTATGTGGAAGGGAAAAGCGTCGTAGTGGAGGGCTTCTTCACTGATGGCAAGGTCACGGAAAAGGCAGAGATCCGGGTGTTTTCACCCGATGGTGAGGTGCTCGTCGAGGGCCAGGCCGACGACGAGGGCGTCTTCGTGTTCGACATCCCCGCCGTCACCGATCTCAGGATCTCACTCTATGCCGGTATGGGACACCGGGTTGAATATACGCTGCCGGCGGACGAGTTGCGCGGCGCCATGGCGACGGCCGGTGAATCGCCGGCGTCGAGCGATGCGGGGTCAGCCACTACGGCCGTCGCACTGAACGATGCTGCGCTCGAGGCCGTCATTCGCCGGGTCGTCACCGAGGCGCAGCTTCCGTTGGTGCGCAACGTCGCGGAGCTGCGCGAGCGGCGCACCATCAGTGATATCATCGGCGGGATTGGTTTCATCGTCGGCATCGTCGGGGTCTTCTTCTATCTGAAGGCCCGCGGCATGCAGGGTAGATCCGCCGCCTCCGGTAACTGAAGCTGGCAGTTTAGTCCGCCGCGCCGGTAACCGATAAGAGAATCTGTACCCAGGGACATCCGGCCACGCCATGCACATCTCCGAAGGCATTCTGAACGCGCCCGTCTGGACTGCCGGCTATGCCGGCGCCGTCATCGTGGCCGCGGCGACGATGCGCAACATGGACATGGAGGAGGTGCCGAAGATCGCGGTGATCACCTCGGTATTCTTCGTCGCCTCGCTGATCAAGGTGCCGATCGGTCCCGCGAGCGTGCACCTGATACTGAACGGACTGGTTGCCATCGTGCTCGGCTGGCGCGCCTTCCCGGCGATCATGCTCGGCATCATCCTGCAGGCCATCATCTTCGGGCACGGCGGTGTGACCGTGATCGGCGTCAACACCCTCATGCTCGGGGGGGGGGCGCTGGTTGCCTACGTTGTCTGGCAGTTACGCCATCATTTCAGCTTCAGCAAGCGTGAATTCGTCTTCGGCGCGCTGGCTGCCGCGGTCGCGACGATCAGTTCGGGCATAGTATTGGCGCTGGCGCTATTGAGCACCGGCGAGGCCTTCTTCGCAGTCGCCGGCATGATCCTTCTGGCCCATATACCGATCATGCTGATCGAGGCCGCTGTGGTCGGCGCCAGCGCGGAATTCCTGCACAAGGTCAAGCCGGAGGTGCTGGCCGGTCGCAAGATGCCCGTGGTCGATGCCGGCGGAACCCGCTGACATGCACCCGATGGAGAGGTAGGCGGGGGTGGCGCTCGACATCGACCGTTACGCCAGCGTCGCCTCGCCGATCCAGCGCTGGGATCCGCGGGTCAAGACGGTCGCGCTGGGCCTGCTGATCATCACGATCGCGTTACTGAAATCCCTGCCGATGGCGGCGGCAGCCCTGGTGCTCGCCGTCCTGATCCTCGGCATCAGCGCCCTGCCGATTCATTTCGTGTCGCACGGACTGGCCTTCGTGCTGGTATTCCTGCTGCCGTTCTTCCTGGTCATGCCCCTGACCTATCCCGGGGAGCCGGCCTTTTACGTGATCGGTCTGCCGTTCGCGTGGGAAGGCCTGCGCATCGCGGCGCTGATCTTCATGAAGGCGCTCGCCATCGTCGTCGTCAGTTTCGCGCTGTTCGGCTCGAGCCGCTTCGACGTCTCGATGATTGCGCTGCAGCGGCTGAAGTGTCCGAAAATCATCGTCCAGATGCTGCTGTTCACCTATCGTTATACCTTCCTGTTTCTCGACGAGATGAAGCGCATGTATACTTCGATGCGCGTGCGGGGTTTTGTCGCGCGCACCGATCGCAGGACCCTGCGCATCTTCGGGCACTTCGTCGGGACATTGCTGGTGCACAGCTTCGAGCGCACGGAGCGGGTCTACAAGGCGATGTTGTCCAAGGGTTATCAGGGCGAGTTGCACTCGATGGTGACCTTCCGCTCGGAACCGCTGGACTACGTCAAGGCGGCGGTCGTGCTCGCCATCGCTGCCGCCCTGCTCGCGACCGATCTGAGCGGACGATTCGGCGTCGCGGAGCATGCATGGTTTTGATCACGCGCCATGATCCCACAATCCTGGCGCAAGCAGGCGTGACGGAGAGGAACTGATGTCAGCACCGGTCATGATCGATGTCGATAACGTATTCTTCAGCTACCCGGACGGGCATGAGGTCCTGAAAGGACTGAGCTGCCACATCCACAAGGGTGAGAAGGTTGCATTGATCGGCCCCAATGGCGCCGGCAAGTCCACCTTCATGAGCCACCTGAACGGCGTCCAGTTTCCGGTATCGGGCAAGGTTACGATCGACGGCGTCGTCATCGCCAAGGACACCCTTAAGCAAGTGCGGCGCAAGGTCGGCATCGTGTTCCAGGATCCCGACGACCAGCTGTTCTGTCCTACGGTGTTCGATGATGTCGCCTTCGGCCCGCTCAATCTCGATCTGCCCAGGGAGGAGATCGAGAGTCGGGTCGGTGAGGCGCTCGCGATCGTCGGGCTGGAAGGATTCGAGGAACGCTCATCGTTTCACCTGTCCTTCGGCGAGCGCAAGCGTCTCGCCCTCGCGACGGTGCTGTCCTACCAGCCCGATATCCTGGTGTTCGACGAACCATCGACGAACATGGACCCGATGAACCGGCGCAACCTGATCAACTGGCTCAGGGACTCCGACAAGACCGTGCTGCTGTGTACGCACGACCTCGACATTGCGCTCGAAGTCTGCAGCCGTTGCCTGTTGCTGGTCGACGGTCGCATCGCCGTCGACGGGCCGACCACCGACATCCTGTATGACCGCAAGCTGCTCGAGGACAACAAGCTGGAGCTGCCGCTCGCGCTGATGACCCACGAGCTCCTCCATGACATCCTCCACCGGCAGGAGATGGACGAGGGCGACCGCAGCGTCATCGGCAAATTCCTCCATGCCCACCGGCACGCCCATGGCGCGGACGGCCACCATCACGTGCATCTGCACACCCACGAACACGACCATGGCCACCTTCACGAAACGGTCGACGAGTCGCATTTCCACGACGAGGCGCTCGATGACGGAGACCAGGCGCCGGGCACCGACAGAAAGAAGATCAGCTGAGATCCCTCCGCATTGGCTACCAGCGGAGCTGCGTCGCCGCTCAGTGCGTCTGCACGGCCTGGAAGCCGCGCAGACGCAGGCTGTTGCTGACGACAAACAGGCTCGAGACACTCATTGCCGCGGCGGCGAGCATCGGATTCAGCAGCAGTCCCGTAAACGGATACAGTGCACCGGCTGCAACCGGGATCAGCGCCACGTTGTAGGCGTAGGCCCAGAAAAAATTCAGACGGATTGTGCGCAATGTCTGCCGGGACAGCGCAATCGCATTGAGTATCCCGCGCAGGTCGCCGCTCATCAGGATCACGTCGCCGGATTCGATCGCGATGTCGGTGCCGGTCCCGATCGCGATACCTACGTCGGCGCGCGCGAGCGCCGGCGCATCGTTGATACCGTCGCCGACGAACGCGACGCGCCGTCCCCGCTCCTGCAGGCGCTGTACCTCTTCCGCCTTCCGGTCGGGTAATACCTCCGCGAACACGAGATCGATGCCGACCTCGCCTGCGACCGCGTTCGCGGTCTGGGGATTGTCGCCGCTCAGCATGCCGGTCTTCATGCCCAGCGCATGCAACGCCGCGATCGCCTCGCGACTGCCTGCCTTCAGGGGATCCGAGATCGCGATCACGCCCGCGATCTCGCCGTCACAGGCCGCGAAGAGCAGCGTCTTTCCCTGGTTGGCCCAGAGTGCGGCGGGATCAGCCAGGGCCCCGGTCGTAATACCGAGACGTTCCATGTAGCGGCCTGATCCGGCCTGGATGAGATGACCCCCGACCCTGGCTTCGATGCCGTAGCCGGGCTCGGCGCGGAACGCTACGGCAGGTTTCAGGTCGATCGCGCGCGCCTTTGCCGCGTTGACGATCGCCTCGGCGATCGGATGTTCGCTGAGCGACTCCGCGCTGGCGACCAGGGTCAGAAACCGGTCCTCGTCGCCCAGGGCTTCCGCGATGTCCGTCATTTCCGGCTGTCCCAGGGTCAGCGTTCCGGTCTTGTCGAAGATAACCGTATCGATACGGGCCAGCAGTTCGAGCGCGATCCCCTTGCGAAACAGGATGCCCATCTCCGCCGCCTTTCCGCTGCCGACCATGATCGCGGTCGGAGTGGCGAGGCCCATCGCGCAGGGACAGGCGATCAACAGGACGCTGACCGAGGCGACAAAGGCGAAGTTCAGCGCGGGATCGGGTCCGATGCCGATCCAGATACCGAAGGTCAGGGCGGCGAGCAGCAGCACCACGGGCACGAACACGCCGGCGATGCGGTCGGCGATCTCCTGGATCGGTGGCTTGGAAGCCTGGGCCTCCTCGACCATGCGGATCACCCGTGCGAGCAAGGTGTCGGCGCCGACGCGGGTTGCGCGGAAACAGAACGCACCGGTTCTGTTGATGGTGCCGCCGATGACCTCGTCGTCCGGTCGTTTCGCCGCCGGGAGCGGTTCGCCGGTGATCATCGATTCGTCGACATGACTCTCCCCGTGCAGCACAATGCCGTCGACCGGCACGCGTTCGCCCGGACGCACCGTGATTTCGTCACCGGCGACCACCTCCTCGATGGGCAATTCGATCTCACGTCCGTTGCGCTGCACGCGCGCAGTCTTGCTCTGGAGCTGAATCAGCCGGCGGATTGCCTCCGAGGTTCGTCCCCTGGCCCTCGCCTCGAGCCAGCGCCCGAGCAGGATCAGCGTGACGATGACGCCCGCAGCTTCAAAGTAGAGATTGTCGGTCCCTTCGGGGAAGATGTCCGGCGCCACGAGCACCAGCGCCGAATAGAACCATGCGGCCGACGCGCCGATCATCACCAGTGCGTTCATCCCGGGATTCATGTGCCTGAGCTCCCCCCAGCCCTGCACGAAAAAGCGCCGGCCAGCCACGAACAGAACGGGACTCGCGAGCAACAACTCGAGCCAGCGCCACCCCGATTCGGGCATCAGCGCATGCATCAGCGCCCCCAACCCCGGTAGCAGCATCGGACCCATCGCGACCAGCACCAGCGGTGCGGTCAGGACGAGCGCGAGCGCGAGGTCGCGTTGCAGGGACCCGAGTTCACGTGCGCGGCCATCACGTTCCTGGTCATCCCCGGCGGTTTCGCCGGAAACGGCCTGGTATCCGGCCTCGACGATCGCCGCGCGGATCCGCGGTTCGTCGACGGTCTCCGCCAGGTATTCCACGGAGGCCTTCGCGGTCGCGAGGTTGACGCTCGCGCTGGTGACGCCCGGCAGCTTCGCAATGGCACGTTCGACCCGGCGCACGCAGGCCGCGCAGGTCATGCCTCCGATGCGGATATCGCTGCGTCGCGTCGCCGTGTTCAACGGTATTTCAGCAGTTCCATCAGCTCGTCGACAATTGCGCCGGCGTCTCCGCGCGATGCGGCGGTGACGACATGTTCGTGCAGGTGGCTGCGCAGCACGAGCGAGTTGATCTTCTTTATCGCGCCGTCGACGGCCTTGACTTGCTTCAGGACATCGACGCAGTACACCGAATCGTCATCGAGCATTCTCAGGATGCCCTCGACATGTCCCCGGATCGACCGCAAGCGGCGCGTCGCCTCGGCGCGGGTCGCCGGATCCAGGTTCAGCGACTGGCAATGCGTGTTCGCGATCAGGCCTGCCATGCCTGGTATCCTTCGTCCACGACCGCGGCGATCAGGGCACGCGGATCCGCGTCGCCGTCGACGCGCGCGCTGCCCCTCTCGACGCTGACCTCGACGACCCGTTCAACGCCCGGGACCGAGGCCAGGGCCTGTTCGACTGCCTTCTTGCAATGACCACAGTTCATGCCTTCAATCTTCAGTTCAATCATCGTGTTCCTCCTTTACCCACCCCCCCACGGTAGGGATATTGTATCCGGCCCCGGGCAGGTCAGGCAAGCCGGCATCCCGAGACATACCCTGAGCCAACCAAGCGTCAGTTTTATGTCTCATTCGTATGTTTTTCCTGTATTATTTGTGAAAGGTCCGATACTGCGGGCCGGGGTGGCGTGGAGGTCCTGGAACGGCGTATGAGGGCGCCGGGCGTGGTCACGGGACGAACGGACTCCACAGCCGTGTTTGCAGAAGTGTCATACCGGGACGAAATAATGGAACGTATAACCATGTCGCTGGATTCGGCGTTGGCCGAGTTGTTCGATGCGTTTATAAAGGAGCGGGGATACAACAACCGGTCGGAAGCGATGCGTGATCTCATTCGTCAGCAGCTCGAAAAGGAGCGGCTGGAAAAATCGGATGATGGACATTGCGTCGCAAGCCTGAGCTATGTCTATAACCACCACGAGCTCGAACTCGCCAGTCGCATCACCCGCGTGCATCACAAGCACCATGAGCTCCACCTTTCAAGCACACACGTCCACCTGGATCATGATCACTGTCTCGAGATCGCCCTGTTGCGGGGATCCGTCAGGGAGATTCGCAGTTTTGCGAATGCCGTCATGGCGGAACGCGGCGTTCGACATGGCAAGCTCAACATGGTCCCGGTCGACCTGAGCGAGGCCAGCCATTCCCATGGGGGCCATCCTCATGTGCACAGCCGCCCGATGACCTGAGGTCGGACGCGCAGTCGTTCGGGAACTCGCATGAGAGAGAAGGAAAAGACCACGGGCGTGATCTTCGTCCGTCACGGGCAGGCGGATTTCCCCTCCAAGCGCCTGTATTGCGATGACCGGGAGGATCCCGGTCTGACGGAGCGGGGACTCGAACAGGCCCGACATGCGGGCGTCATGCTGGCCGGCGAGCAGGTTGATGTCATCTATGCGAGTCCGATGAACCGGACCCGCACGACCGCCGCCGCGATCGTCGACGCGACCGGTGCGCCGCTGCATTTCGATGTGCGTTTGAAGGAGCGCCCGTTCGGCATCTGGGACGGCCTCTATTTCGACGACATTGCGCGGGATTACCCCGAGGATTTCAAGGCCTGGAAAAGTGATCCGGTCTTTTTCGTACCCGAGGGCGGCGAGGCCATCAATGACCACATGACGCGCGTCACCGACGCCCTCGCCGGGATCGTCGCGGCCCATCCCGGTCAGCTCATCGTCGTCGTTGCTCATGTCGGACCGATCCGGATGTGCATCACCGAAGCGCTGACGATGCCGATCGCGGCCTACCGGCGCCTGACCATCGACTACGGATCGCTCACTCGTGTCGAATATGGCGCACAGCAAAATAACCTGATCTATCTGAACATCTGCCAACGGTCCTGAGCCCGGGCGCGGCCGGGCCAGCACCCTGTTCACACTATCTATTTTATTGTGTTACGATCTTCAGGGGTGGTCCTGAGAGCCGATCCGGATGGACTTTTTTCAGAGCACGGTGCTAAGATATGTGCATGTTCGCAATGTTCTAATGGGCTGTCGGCGTATACCGTTGGATCGTGTTTCTCAAGCGCCACGAAGGACTTGGTTCACATCATCATATCGCGGTTCGGATGACAGGTTACTCAGCGGCGCGGTAGGACGGCGTCGTGGACTGGCAGACGGAATTATCTCCAGGGGGATTCAGGACATGACCAAGGGTATGAGAGGCCTGTACGGCATTCTTGCAGTGGCACCCGCGATGGCGCTGTTTCCGCTCGCAACACAGGCGGCCGCACCGCTGCCGGTATTCGGCGGGTGGACCGTGAACAACGGCGTCATTACCGAACAGTGTCCCACTGGCTTCAACTGCGAGATCCTGGTTGGCGGCACGGACGGTTTTTCCCAGATCTCGGTGACCGCGGTCGGTGAACCGACCTACATCTGGACAATCATCACTGATCCGAACGCGAATACCGGGGACCCGAATATCTATCGGGACGAGAGTTTCGTGCGGCAGGGCGCCGACAACGGCATCCTGGCCCAGCAGTCGCACCAGCAGACCGATGTCAACGGCGTCTTCGTGAACACGAGCTCGCTGCAGATCGGATGGGCGAACCCGACGCCAAACGAACAGAACCCGAACCTCGTGATCAACCAGAGTTTCACCGGCCCCGACAACGAATTCATCTCGACCTTCGACATGCTGATCATTCATGACGCGAACGGCGAGGTCCAGGACCGGAGCATGACCATCGATCAGCAGGTCATTTTCGCCGACGGTACGCCGATCGATGACCAGCAGCGTTTCCTCCTCGAGCAACGCAGCGGCCAGTTCACCAGCGCAAGCAGTGTCACGTTTGGCGAATGCCAGGAAGCCGACTGTACGGTTGCGTGGGCCAACGGCGACGAGGTGATGATGCGCTGGATCGGCCAGCAGATAAATCTCGAGGGTCAGGGCGTTTCGCTGTTCGGTTTCCAGGGCGTGACGAACATTACCACCCCCGATGAAGCCACGACATTCTCGCTCGACAGCACCGGCATCAACGATGGTGCGGGTGGCGCCACGCCGCCGTTCGTCTGGGACCAGACCTTCGGCGCCACGCCGCCGTCCCTGCAGCAGTAACAATATCAGCGGTATCCTTGCAGGAGCACCATGTGAAGACCATAAAGAGAAGGGCGCCGCCCTTCTCTTTTTTTTCGCCCATACCCTGCCAGTGCAGGCGCGAGGACCCGGTATGCTGACGCGTTGCCGGTTACTGCCAGGACTCGCGCTGCTGCTGTGGTGCGGATTCCCCGGCGTGGCCGCGCTGGCGGCCGGACCGGAAGACACACTGACCGGCGTCGACCTCTACCAGCGCTGCGCCGACAGGTATCCGGGCGAGGATCAGCAGGGCAAATTCAGCGTCACGCTCAGGGATCGCGACGGCCGTATCAGAAAAAGCGAATACATGCGCTTCTGGAAGGATTACCGGGGCGCTGATGACGTCGCCGACAAGATGCTGCTGTTCACGATCTATCCCCCGGATGCAAGGGGCGCAGCCTTCATGCGCGTCGCCTATTTGCCGGCGTCGAAACGTCCGGTGGATCAATGGATCTATCTGCCCCTGCTGAAAAAGATCAGGCGGGTCACGATACGTGACCCGGGCGACAGCTTTCTGAACTCGAATCTGACCTATGCCGATGTCTCGCCACGGGCGGTGGACGATGACGATCACCGTTACATCGGCGTCAGCACCGTCGAGGATGTCGACTTCTATGTCGTCGAAAGCGTCCCGAAGGAACAGAACCCACTCTACGGCAAGCGCGTGTTCTGGTTTATCAAGACCGATGACTGGGATGGATGCGTCACTGCGCGCATCGACTACTATGACACCGCGGGTGAACTCCTCAAGGACCAGTTCATCAAGTGGCAGCAGATCGGCGACGCCTGGGTGTGGGAGCGTGTACTGGTGAGGAGCCGCCGGACCGAGAGCGCGTCGGTGTTCCAGTTGAGCGAGATGCGGGTCAATGTCGGCCTTGAAGACGAACTGTTCAGCGCCCGCTCCCTGCATAGGGGTCCCGAGGTCATCGAGCGATTCCAGCGCGAGCCCTGAGCGGCGCCGGTTGTATTTGTATAACGTTTGTTATACAATGTATAACCTGACCTCGCCGGAACAACTTCCCGGGTCAGCCAGCACAGGGGGAGCCATGAACGATTTCGCGAGAGAGATGCGTAACCTTGGTCGTAAACAGGCCAGGGCCATGAGCGACAAGGCAAGACAGTCCGCGCTCGCGCGCAAGCAGCAGTATCTCGGCGCGCGCGTTCCGAAGGAACTCAGGGACAAGGTCATCGCGAAGGCGGAAAGCCTCGGCATCCCGGTCTCGATCCTGATCCGCAACATCCTCGAGGATGCCTTCAGCAACACCACGGTCGATGACGGTGACCGGCATGCGCCGGGCAGGATTGCCGCTGTCGCGCGGGGTGAACGCTACCCTGGCGTGATCGGATGGGAAGACATCGTGCTGAACCGGGGCATGCAGTGCTCGGGTTGCAGGCGACACATCGGCGCCGGCGCTGTCGTCATGCTCGGTCTCGCCGCGCCCGGTGAGGATCATGTTATTCTTTGCGACAAATGCAAAGTCGATGCCTGAAGCCCGTCAGGACATTCCACGCCTTCACCCTGATACTCGCCCTGCTGGTCATTGATCCGGACATCCGGGTCCTTCATGCCCAGGAACCGGATGCCGGGCTGGAAGCCATTTTCCTCGAAGACGCGGCAGCCGGCGACGCCGCGCCCGCCCCGTCGCTGATCGATCGCCTTACCCTCGGCGGTTACCTGAAGAACGAAACCGCCTACCGGTTTCGCGAACCCCGTTCGATCACCAAGATGCGAAATATCATCTGGCTCGGCGGTGAATATTCCCTGGCACAGGATTACCGGCTGGTATTTTCGGGCTGGGCCTATCATGACCTGGCCTACGAGCTGTTCGCCTACGAGACCATCAGCGCCCGGTTCGCGCGCGACGACGACCAGCCGCTGGTGTTCATCGACAACCTCGAGCAGGAGAAGGATTCTCCGGTCGCCGATGTTCGGGAGTTTTATCTCGACATGTATTTCGACAGGCTCGATGTCCGCATCGGCAGGCAGTTCGTGATCTGGGGTGTGTTCGAGGGCATCCGGATCACCGACGAGATCAATCCGCTGGATTTCCGTGAACTGATCTTGCCCGACCTGCTCGATTACCGGATCCCGCAATGGTCGCTCAAAACGGATTACTACGGGGAGCTCGGCGATATCCAGTTTCTCTGGATACCCGACATTCGCTTTCACGAGCCCGCCCCGCGCGGCTCCGAATGGGAGCTCCTGCAGGACATTCGCGACGAGGACGACGTGGTGATCACGCGCTTTCCGCGCAGGAGCTTCAGAAACTCCGATTTCGGCCTGCGCTTTTCAACGAACATGATGGGCGGCGACGTGTCCCTGAGTTATCTGTACACATGGGACAGCTTCCCCGTCGTGTTTCGCTCCGCGCAGATCGATTCCGTCCTCGATCCCGATTTTTTTCCGACCTATTCCCGGATCAACGTTTACGGCGCGACGCTGGTCAGGCCCGCGGGGCGGGGTGTGATCAAGACGGAAATCGCCTATGTGCCCGACAAGTATTTCGGACTGCGTGCCGACACCGACCGGAATCTCGACGGCTTTCTTGATGACCAGGGCGCGGTGCAGAAGCGGCATGTCCGCTGGGGTCTCGGTTACGACTTCAGCCTGTGGGGTATAGACTTCTCGCCGGCGATTTCGCAATGGGTGATCATGGACTACGACGACCAGATGATCCAGGACCGCTACGACACCTCGCTGACGCTTTTTGCCCGCAAGCCGGTGCCGCAATACAACGCCGTCTTCCAGCTGCTCGCGATCGGACTGGTCAGTCTCGAGGAGCTGTACCTGAAGCCCAAGGCGATCTTCAACCTCACCAGCCAGTTCCAGATAGCGACCGGGGCCGACCTGTTCTTCGGCCGGCGTTCCCTGCTTGGATCGCCTGGCGGGGGCGCCGCGATCATCGGCGCGAGCCTTATCGAGCAGGCGCAGTTCTTCGGAAACTTCAACGATAATGATCGCCTGTTCCTCGAGTTCAGGTATTCATTCTGAAACGGACGCCCATGTGCGCGTGATGAGATCGATCGGCCGACAGATAATGCAGTCATGGCATCGCGGTACGAGGCGCGGCGTGCGAGCCTTTGCGCTGGTTGCCTGCTTCGCCGCCCTGCTGCCTGTCTGTGCGGGCGACGTCCGCGCCGACACCGATCGCTGGAGCGTCACGCCGCTCATCGGCATCCACAGTCCGCGACTCAAGCTGCTGAACAGCGGAGAGTTCAGGGCGCCGCTGCCGGGACGTGGCCGGCTGATTCCAGCCGGTCTCGACGAGGGCTTCGATTTCGACTTCATGATCGAGAACCCGCTGCCGGAGATGGCGCACGGCACCGAGGCGGGCATCGAGGTCGGCCTGAGGATTGATGAGCGCAACACACTGTTCATCGGGGCAAGCGTCTGGGAGAGCGGCTCGGCCGCGTCACTGCGCACCGAGATCCCTTTTCAGGGCGCGCTGACTGCGGTCGGCTATGAGCGCAGCGGCAGGGTGTCGTACTTCCAGTACTTCATCGGCTGGCAGCGCATTCTGAGCCCCGTGGACAGGAAATACCGGTTTTACAGCCGGGTCGCCCTGCATGAGGTATTCGACATCGACTATCGCGAGGAGCTGGTTTTCGGCTTCGATCCATCGGGCGCGGAAACCTTCAAGCGATTCATTGTCATGGATTCACAAGCTACCGGACATTTCATGCTGCAACTCGGTTTTGGCGGCGAGTATTTCTTCCGGGACTGGCTATCGCTCGGCGCCGACCTCGGTTATACCGTGAGCGCGAGGAAGTTCAAGCTCGGAAATGCCACCTTGACCACTGATATACAGCCCGAGGACAACCTGAACTTTCGCACACCGATCCAGCTCGATCTGCAGCAGCGCCTGACCTATCTGGCAGAGGCGAACTCTTTCGATGACGTGACCTACCGGGATATGGAGCTCGATTTCAACGGATGGCGCACGCTGTTCCGGATAAATCTGTATTTCTGAACGAAACGTCATGCCTGCAACCGATGACATGCCCGGTACGCTGTCCCGCCGCCCAATCACGCCGCAGGCACGCCTGGCGCGGCTGTTGTTGCCGCTGTGGTTGCTGTTGCCGGCATTTCCGGCGGCACAGGGTCAGACGGACATTATCGCGGAACTCGAGGCGGCAGTCGCGCTCGAACCGGAACAGGTCGATGTCCGTATCCAGCTCGGCGTCGCCTACGAATCGCGCGACCGCCTCGACGACGCGATCGTGCAATTCCAGGCGGCCTTCAATCTGGCCGGGGCCGAATCCGGAGTGCGAGAAGACGCCCTGCGAAGGCTGCGCTACGCGATCGCGACCCGCAATGCGAAGCGGGGCGAGGTTGAAATCGCCCGCGAGCAATTCGAGTCGCTCGCGGCCGACTATCCTGACAACCCGCTAATCGTCTACAGCGCCGCAGTCGCGAATCTGCTCGCCAACCGCCTGCAGCCAGCGCGCGAGGCCTTCGAGCGCGTCATCGAACTGGACCCGACCTTCATCAACGCCTATCTGAATCTGGCGACCGTCGATGAAAACCAGGATCGTCCGCAGGAAGCGATCGAAAATCTCCGGCGCGTCATCGAAATCGATCCGGAGAGTCCCGCGGCAACCCGGGCCGAGATCAGGCTCGGTATCATCGAGAGCCAGTTGCTGATCCGGCAGGGAAACCAGGCGGAGGCGATTGTCACGCTGGAACGGGCGCTGGAGATCGAGCCTTCGAACCGGGTCGCGCTCAACGCCCTGGCGATGATCTATCAGCGCATGCGCGACATCGAGGCGGAGCGCGATGTCACGATCGACATCGTCGCATATCATCCCGATGACGATCGCGCGCGCATGCGACTCGCCGAACTACACCTCCTCTCGGGAAACGTCGCGCTGGCCTGGGAGCAGCTGGAGGCGGTCGTCGCACTGGGGCCGCAGGGCAGGTTCCATGATCAGGCGCGGCAGATCATGGACCGCATCCGGCAGACAGGGGAGGGTCGCGCCATCGAGCGAGAGCGCACCCTGTCGAGCATCGAAGCGCTGCAGGACAGCCTGCGCGCAGATCCGGACGATGCCGCCGCGTGGAAGGATCTCGGTCTGCTGTACTTCAGGCAGAATGCCTATGAGGATGCGGTCACGGCCTTCGAGAACGTGCTGCGTATCGACCCCATGGACCGGCGGGCGACGGAGGGTCTGGCCATGCTGTATGACCACCTGGGCCGCTTCGACGACTCGGTGCGCGAGCATGCCCGCCTGGTCTCGATGGAGACGGATGAACAGGCCGCGTCCCGCCGGGTCAGATCATTGCGTCTCATCAATGCCAAGGATCTCTATGCGCGGGGCCGGCACGGACAGGCGACCAGCGAACTGAACGCTGTGCTGGATGGCGACCCCGACAACCAGATCGCCCATTTCTACCTGGGCCTGATTCACGCCGAGGAGGAGGATCTGCCGAGGGCGGTCGACGCCTATCGCGAGGTCGTCCGGATCGTTCCCAGCCATGTCGGCGCCCGGATGAACCTGGCCTTCAGTTACGAGCGGCTCAACCGGGAGGAGGACGCGATCGACGAATACCGGAAGATACTCCAGTCGGATCCACCGCCCGCGATTGCGGAGACGGTCAGGCGCCGTCTCGACCTCGTGCAGCGGCGCGTCCGGGGCGCGACGGTCACGGCCGGATATGTGATGGCCTATGACAACAACATCAACCTGAGTGATGAGGCAGCGATCGAGGACTACCGCTCCGATCTGTCCCTGAATCTCGCCTATCAGTACAAGGCGCAAAACGATCTGCGCTGGCGATTTCTGCTGAGCCCTGTCTATACCAATTACCACAAGGGCCAGTTCGACTATCTTGGCACCACGACGACAATGTCCGCGAGCCTGATGCCCGGGCGCTATACGCTGGTCGGCGGGTATACCTACCGGACCAATGCCTCGCTGATCACGGACAATCGCCTGAGCCGCATGCACTCCGTGTTCGCGGAGGGTCTGGCCCGATTCCGGCTCGCAAGCCTGGCGCACCCGTTTTCCGGCCGGCGCGTTCCAAGCAATGTGTCCGTGAATCTCTCATACAGCGATTTCGATGCGAGGAACAGCCCGTTCTTCAGCTCCTACACGGCCTCGGGCGGCGTGACCCTGAGCCAGTCCATCTCGGATCACGACAGGCTCAGGCTCGGCTATTCCGCGGTCAGCAACGAGAACAAGGAACTGGTCGGCAACGATTACGCCTTTCTGAGCCATGGCCTGACGGTCGGCATGGACCGCCAGCTGTCATGGGGGAGCGTCAACGTGAACTACGGTATAACCCGTTTCGACTACAGCAACGCCGATTCTTTCACGCAGTTCACGCGCAAGCGCAGGAACACCCGGCATAACATCGCCGCCGGCGCCAACTACCGCTTCCGGGACAACATCAGCCTCTTTGCGACGGTTTCATGGACGAGAAACAGGTCAAACCTGCCGGTCGGCTTCATCCTGGGGAGGGAAGACATCATCGAAGGACTGCAGAGCTCATCGCTGAGCGACTACGACCGACTCATGCTGACGACCGGGATGAACGTGAGTTTTTGAGCCCGCGCTAGTCGCGCAGCGCGTTGAACGCGAGGACGGCCCAGGTCAGTGTCGCGCCCGCGAAGACCGCCATGATACCCAGGCCCATCGCGTAGGCGCCGAAGTCCACCGGAGCGACCAGCACCGCGCGCACGCCTTCGACAGCGTAGGTGATCGGGTTGATGACGGAGATGTACTGTATCCAGTCCGGCATGAACTGCTTCGGCACCAGCGCCGACGAGAAGAACATCAGCGGCAGGGTCATCAGATTGCCAATCATCACCAGCGGTTCCTCACGCTGCAGCGTGATTGCAAAGCCGTTGGAGATCGCGGCGAAGCCGATCCCGAGCAGGAACACGATCAGCATGCCGAGAAGCAGATAAAATGGGTTCATCGTGATCGTCGAACCCATCAGCCACGCGACGACGAGGATGATCAGCGCCTGGGCAATCACCTGTACCGCCGAATGCATGACCCGGCTCAGCACGATCGCGACGCGCGATACCGGCGACACCAGCATCTTGTCGACGGTACCGGCTGAGATCTCGCGCAGCAGACTGACGCCGGACCACGACGAGCCGAACAGCACCGTCATGATCAGGATGCCCGGCACCATGAAATCCATGTAGTTCTCGGCCTGAACGAAACGACCGAATAACTGGCCGAAGATGATCAGCCAGATCAGCGGCTGGATCAGCGTGAACAGTGTCCACAACGGCATCCGCATCGTGATGATCATGTACTTGTTGAACAGGTGCCAGGTATCGGCGATCATCGCATCAGCCCTTCTTGTTCCAGTCGGTGCGGGGCTTGCCGTCCTTGTCTACCCACTCGTTGCCTTGCCAGTCCCTGGAGTCTCCCCAGTCGCCCTTCTGTGATCCCTTGTCGTCGACCCACTCATTGCCCTGCCACTGGCTGCCAGAGGCCGCCCCGGCCGGCTTGTCCTTGTCGGTGGCGGCTTCGCTGGCCGGGGAGGTTTCCCGCTCGCCCGCGGGTTCGCTCCAGTCGGTCTTCGGCTTGCCCTGCTCATCGACCCATTCGTTGCCCTTCCAGTCAGGTGAGTCGCCCCAGTCGCCGGTCTGGTGGCCTTCCTTGTCGACCCACTCGTTGCCCTGCCACTCGCCGGAGCCTGCGTCCTTGCCCGCCGGCGGCGGGTCGCCGGGTTTCTTGTCCTGTTCCGGAATGCGTGGATTGCCTTCCGCGTCGACCCACTCGTTGCCCTGCCACGCGGCGTCTTCCTCGCCTTCGCCCTCGACGTAACCCCATTTCTCGGCCTGCTTCTTCCAGTCGCCGCCACCGCCGCCCTTGCCGGCCCACTGGTGCCACCATTGCTCCGGTTCTTCCTCAGCGGTCTCGGCCATGCTGGCGCCGGTGTATTTCAGGAACACATCGTCGAGCGTCGGGCGCGCGAGCGACAGCGTCTTGACGTGGACGTCGTGCGGCGCAGTCTGCTCCATGATCACCGGGATGCTGGTCGCGCCGTCGTCGACATATAGATGCAGGTTGTTGCCTTCCCAGACGGTCTCGGTCGCCATGCCGCGCTGTTTCAGGTGCGCGGCAAAGGCCTTCTCCTTGTTGCCGATGTTCTCGAAAGAGACCACTACCGAGTCGCCGTGGATGCCGTTCTTGAGTTCCTCGGGGGTGCCGATGATGCGAATCTTGCCGGTGTTGATGATCGCGACGCGGTGCGACAGCTTGTCTGCCTCTTCTAGGTAGTGCGTCGTTAGCAGGATCGTCAGGCCGAATTTCTTGTTCAACTCCTCGATATGTCGCCACAGGATCTTGCGGCTGCGGATGTCGAGGCCGAGCGTCGGCTCGTCGAGGAACAGGATCTTCGGACGGTGGATCAGCGCAGTCGCGATGTCGAGCTTGCGGGTCATGCCGCCGGAATAGGCCATCACCGTCTTGTCGAGGCTGTCTTTCAGTTCGAAGTATTCGGCGAGTTCCTCGATGCGCGAGCGGATGTCGGCCTTCTTCATCCGGTACATATGACCCTGCTGGGTCATGTTCTCGCGGCCGGTCAGGAAGTAATCGACGCCGGTCTTCTGCGCGACGACGCCGATGGTGCGGCGCACCTGCTCCGGCGACTCATCGACATTGAGGCCGCCGACGAAGGCCTGACCGGAATCGAAGCCGGACAGCGTTGACAGCACACGGATCGTCGTCGTCTTGCCGGCTCCGTTCGGGCCGAGCAGGGCCATGATCTCGCCCTCGTTGACGTCCAGGTCGAGTTCATCGACGGCCCGCATATCGGGCGGATAGATCTTGGTCAGCTTGCTGACATGTATGGCATGATGGTCAGGCATCGCAGGGCGCCCGCTTGAGATTGGGTTCCGGAATGGTCAATGTCGTTTTCGGGCGATCTTGTTCTGTTTGTCGCAGGGAATACAGGGTATTGCCCCGTTGATCGCTGCTCTTACATGTGCGTAATGGCTACGGAGAGAATGACCGGGTTTGTCCCCGAATCCTTACCCTCTGTTCGCAAGCGCTTATATTACAACATTTATCGGAAATTTGCCCGTCAACTTTACCTGCGTTGCCCGTGAAATGAAGATCCTCGGAATAGAGACCTCCTGCGACGAGACCGGACTCGCCGTGTTCGAGCCAGGTGCCGGCGTACTGGCGCAGCGGGTCTACAGTCAGGTCGCACTGCATGCCGATTATGGCGGCGTCGTCCCGGAACTGGCATCGCGCGACCATATCCGCAAGCTGCTGCCGCTGCTGCGGCAGGTGCTCGGGGAGGCCGGGCTCCGCGACGGCCGGCCCGACGGCATCGCCTGGACCGCAGGTCCGGGCCTTGCCGGCGCGCTGCTGGTCGGGGCCTCTGTTGCGCGCAGCCTAGCGTGGACCTGGGGGATCCCGTCAATCGCCGTCCACCACATGGAGGGTCACCTGCTCGCGCCGCTGCTCGAATCCCCCGCGCCGTCGTTCCCGTTCCTCGCGCTGCTGGTGTCCGGCGGACACACGATGCTGGTGACCGTCGCGCGGCCCGGGGTCTACCACGTCATTGGCGACACGCTCGACGACGCCGTCGGCGAGGCCTTCGACAAGACCGCGACCTTGCTCGGCCTCGGCTATCCCGGTGGCCCGGCGCTCGAACGGCTCGCGACCTCCGGCGACCCCGGGCGCTTCCGCTTTCCGCGCCCGATGACCGACCGGCCCGGGCTGGACTTCAGCTTCAGCGGTCTCAAGACCTTCGCGGCGAACACGCTGCAGGCGCACCGGGATGCCGGACAAGGGCAGGGCGACGACGCGCAGCTGCGCGCCGATATCGCCTGCGCGTTCCAGCACGCCGTGACCGAGACGATGGTCATCAAGTGCCGCCGCGCGATGCGCGAGACCGGGATGCGGCGACTCATCGTCGCCGGCGGTGTCGGCGCGAACCGGATGCTGCGCGACCGGCTGCAGTCGATGGCCGCGGACGAGGGTGGCGAGACCTATTTCCCGCGCATGGAATACTGTACTGACAATGGCGCGATGATCGCGCTCGCCGGCTGTTTGCGGATCGCGGCCGGGCAGCGCGATGATGAGGGCTTCAATGTAAAGGCGCGCTGGCCGCTGGACAGCCTGACGCCGGTCGATATCGACGTCACCGCCTGTCTGCCGCGATAGTTACCGCCCCCGCGGGCGCGGCGGCTATTTATCTCCGATCCTGGGCTCGATACCATCCTTCAGATTCGTGATGTTCGACCGGTGCCGCCACAGCAAGCCCAGGCTCATTACAAGCGTTGCGCCGATGTATTCCCAGGCGGCCGGCTCCGCGAGCCACATGACGACGGGCGCGGCGACCGCGGACGCAATCGCCGCGAGCGACGAGACCCGGAACACCAGTGCCATGCCGAGCCAGATCGCGACCAGCGCGATGCCGACCGGCCAGGCGAAGCCGAGGATCGCGCCGAGTGCCGTTGCGACGCCCTTGCCGCCCTTAAAGCCGAAGAACACCGGGAACAGGTGACCGACGAATGCGAGCAGCCCGGCGAGGGCGACGGTCAGTGGCTGAAGCAACAGCAGCTGCGCGACGAGCACCGGCACCAGGCCCTTGAGCAGGTCGCCGGCGAGCACCAGCGCCGCAAGTTTCTTGCTTCCGAGGCGCAGCACGTTGGTCGCGCCCGGATTCCCGGACCCTTCACTACGCGGATCGGGCAGGCCGGCGAGCTTGCACATGATCACGGCCGAGGACAGCGAGCCGAGCAGGTAGGCGAAGACGCAGACGGCGATGTCGAGATACATGGCGTGTGTTAGGATTCGCGTAAGCGGACTATTTTATCGGAAAAATGGCGACCGATACCATCTATCTGACCGACCTCAAGATCGACACCGTCATCGGCATCTTCGAGTGGGAACGCCGGACCCGGCAGACCGTCAGTCTCGATCTCGAGATGAGCACCGATGTCGCCCGCGCGGCGGCGACCGATTCGATCGGCGATGCGCTCGACTACAAGGCGGTGTCTAAAGCGGTTCGCGAATTCGTAGAAAACAGCGACTTCCAGCTAGTCGAGACCCTGGCGGAGCGGGTCGCGGAACTGATTATCCGGGACTTCAAGGTCGCCACGGTGCGGCTGCGCGTCAACAAGCGCGGCGCGATCCGCGGCGCCAGGGACGTCGGCGTCGTCATCGAGCGCGGCGCGCCGCGCTGATCCGGCACCCAGGCGATGGCGCGCGTGCATGTCAGCATTGGTAGTAACATCAATCGCGCCGCGAACATCCGCGCCGGCGTCGCGGCGCTGCGTGAACGCTACGGCGAGATCACGCTGTCCTCGGTCTATGACAGCCGCGCGGTTGGTTTCGAAGGCGACGACTTCTATAACCTGGTCGCGGCCTTCGACACCGACGAAGATGTCGACACGGTCGCGGTCGGATTGCGGGAGATCGAGCGCCGGCAGGGCAGGGTACGCGCGCCGCGGCCCGGTAATTTCGTGTCACGGACTCTCGATATTGACCTGCTGCTCTATGACGACCTCGTCACCGAGCGCAAGGGCTTCAGCCTGCCGCGCGCCGAGATCCTGAAATACGCCTTCGTGCTTGCGCCGCTCGCCGAGATCGCGGGCAATTTGCCGCATCCGGTGCTCGGGCGCAGCTTCGGCGAGTTGTGGGAGGATTTCGATCGGGAGCAGCAGCCCCTGACCGTTGAGGAGTTCGACTGGCTTCAGATTTAGATGTAAAGCGAACGCCCGCCATCGATCGCGATGATCTGGCCGGTGACGTAGGGCGCATCGCGCACGAGAAACAGCACCGCACGCGCGATGTCGTCCGGCTCACCCTGGCGCTTGAGCGCGGTGCGGGAAAGGATCTTCTGTTGCTGCTCGGCACCGATATCGTCCTCGGGCCACAGGATCGCGCCCGGTGCGACGGCGTTGACGCGCACTTCGGGACCCAGTTCGCGCGCCAGCGCGCGGGTCATCATCACGAGGCCCGCCTTGGCGATGCTGTAGACCGGATAGCCCTTGAGCGGGCGCTCGCCGTGCACGTCGGTAATGCTGACGATGCAGCCCATGCGCTCCGCGAGCGGCCGCGCCGCGGCCTGTGACAGGAAGAACGGCGCTCTCAGGTTGCTGTCGATCAGTTCATGCCACTGCGCCCCGGTGACCGCGCCGACCGGGGTCGGGTAGAAGGTGGAGGCGTTGTTGATCAGCGCATCGAGCCGGCCCCAGTGGGCCAGCGCCTCGGTGACCAGGTCGTTGAAGCCGACAGTCCGGCTGAGATCGGCGGCGAGCATTGCGGCGGAGCCGGGACGGATCGCGTTCAGCTCGTCGCGGAGCGCGCGGGCATCCGCCTCCGAGGAACGGTAATGCAGGACGACGCGCATGCCGCCGGCAAGTTGCTGGCGGCGGAGGTTTTCCGAGAAGCG
>CAZJKV010000005.1:0-46579 GCA_964546765.1 uncultured Chromatiales bacterium | reverse complement strand
ACTCTTTCCCTACACGACGCTCTTCCGTTGGTGCGTCCGGCCGCGCGGTCGCCGGCGGCCGGCGCGACGATCTCCGCGATGCGCGCGAAGCGCGTAAAAAAGCCGGGGACCTCGCGGTCCAGGTTGATCAGCACGCCCGCATCGCCGGCGCCGATCGCCGATGGCGGGTCGCCGCTGCCGATCAGCACCGGCGGTACGGGGTCGTTTCCGGCGTCCGCGATGGCGTGCGGCACGAAGCTGCCATCACGGAAGGTCCACAGCAGGTCGTCGAGTTCGCCGGCCTGATCGCGTGTTGCGGCGTGCAGGTAGACAGTATGTCCCTTTTTCCAGGCCTTTTCCGCGAGCCGGCAGGACAACAGTGCGCGGGCGTTCGGTGAGTCGTCGGACAGGATATAGAAGTCGATCCGCATCGATGGCCGCTTATGCCCGATCCCGGTCTCCCGCCTGGTCGATCAGGTACTGCGTGAGCAGCGGAACCGGACGCCCGGTCGCGCCTTTCTCCGCGCCGCTGCGCCAGGCGACCCCGGCGATGTCGAGATGCGCCCAGGGATATTTTTTCGTGAAGCGGGACAGGAAACAGGCCGCGGTGATCGCGCCGCCCTCACGTCCGCCGATGTTCGCCATGTCCGCGAAATTGCTCTTGATCTGATCCTGATACTCCTCCCACATCGGCAGTTCCCAGGCGCGGTCGCTGCTCACGACGCCCGCTTCGAGGAGATCCTTGACGAGGTCTGCGTTGTTGCCCAGCAGTCCGCTGGCGTGCTTGCCCAGCCCGATCACGCAGGCGCCGGTCAGCGTCGCGATGTCGACGACGGCCTGCGGTTCAAAGCGCTCGCAATAGGTCAGTGCATCACTCAGGATCAGGCGGCCTTCGGCGTCGGTGTTCAATACTTCGATCGTCTGCCCGGACATGCTGGTCACGATATCGCCGGGCTTGACCGCGTTGCCGTCCGGCAGGTTTTCGCAGGCCGGAATCACGCCGATGATATTCAGCGGCAGGTCCAGCTCCGCCGCTGCAGACAGGGCGCCGAGCACTGAGGCCGCGCCGCACATGTCGAACTTCATCTCGTCCATGGTGGCGCCCGGCTTGATCGAGATGCCGCCGGAGTCGAAGGTGATGCCCTTGCCGACCAGCACCTGCGGCCTTTCGCCCTTCGAGCCGCCGTTCCAGTTCAGGACGATAAAGCGCGGCGGCTCGCGACTGCCACGCGCGACCGCGAGCAGTGCGCCCATCTTCAACGCCCTGATCTGCTTTTCGTCAAACACCTTGACGCCGAGCTTGCCGCGATGCCTGCGGGCGAGTTTGCGGGCCTCGTCGGCGAGGAAGCTCGGGGTACAGATATTGCCGGGCAGATTGCCGAGATGGCGGGCGAGCGCTACGCCCCCGGCGATCGCCTCGCCGACTTGGACCGCCGCACGCGCCTCGCCGAGTTGCGACGGGTCCGGGATGTTCAGATGCACCTTTGCAAGCGGCGCGGGTTCGTCTTCCTTGCCACTCTTCAGTTGATCGAAACGATACAATCCCTCGCTGAGCGACTCGACGGCCTGGCGCACCTTCCACGCGAGGTCCCGGTCCTTGACCTCGAGTTCGGGCAGGCAGCACAGGGCGTCCCGGACGCCGGAGGTCCTGAGCGCGGCGGCCATGCCCGCCGCGGCCTTGCGATAGCGGCCGGCGTCGAGTTCCTTTTCCGTGCCGCAGCCGACCAGCAGCACGCGTTCACCGGGCGCGCGCGGCACGTTGTAGAGCATCAGGGTCTGGCCCGGCGCGCATTTCATGTCGCCGCGCTTCAAAATGTTTACAATGTAGCCGCGCGATGCGCGATCAATCGCTGCCGCGGACGGACTGAGCCGGCGCGATTCGAAGACGCCGACGATGGCACAGGCGGTACGTTGTCTGGTGACGGGGACGCTTTTGACGGTGAATTGCATGTATTTTCCGCGATCTCGAATTATCCAGGAGAGTTTACCTCAAATACCATGGATTTCCACTACCGGCCACGCAGGGCGAAGACTTGATCATTGATCGCTACATCGCCAGGGAAATCCTCCTGACCCTGTTCGCGGTACTGTTCGTGCTGCTGGCGATCTTCATGAGCAACCGCTTCGTGCGCTACCTCGCCGATGCGAGCACAGGCGGCATATCGAACGAGGTCGTGCTCGCGATGCTGGCGCTGAAGACGCTGGGTACGCTGACCATCATCCTTCCGATCGCATTCTTCATGGCGATTTTGCTCGCGCTCAGCCGCCTGTACAAGGACAGCGAGATGACCGCGATGGCCGCCTGCGGGATCAGCATGGGGAGGGTCTATCGCTCGGTCATGACGCTCGCCCTGTTCGTCGCAGGCGGGGTCGGTGCGATCGCCTTTCAGGCCGCGCCCTGGTCCGAGGAGCGCATACTCCAGATCCGCGACGCCTATCAGGCGCGACCGGTGGTCAGCGGACTCGCCCCCGGTCGCTTTACCGCGGCAGCGGATAGCGGTGTGCTCTATTTCGAGCGGCTGGCAGACGATGGTCAGAGCATGGAACAGGTCTTCGTTCAACAGCAAGGCAGCGTGCGCCAGGTCGTGCTGACGGCAGAGCGAGGTTACCGGCGCCAGGACGACGCCGGGCAACTGTTCCTGGTGTTCGAGAACGGATATCGCTACGAGGGGATGCCGGGCGCCGCCGATTTCACGATCATCGAGTTCGAGCAGCATGCGATGCGGCTCGAGCCGCCCGAATTCACGCCGGCATTCCGCAAGCAGCGCGCGCTGCCGACCGGTGACCTCCTGGGCTCGGGCCAGCGGGAGAACGTCGCCGAACTGCAATGGCGCATATCGATGCCGCTGTCGGTGCTGGTGCTGGCGATGGTCGCAGTGCCGCTCAGCCGCACCAGCCCGCGCCAGGGAAAATACGCCAAGCTGTTCGTCGCGGTGCTGGTCTATCTGGTCTACAACAACCTGATGGGTATGGCCAGCACCTGGATCGCGCGCGGTGTCATCCCGCCGCTGCTCGGGATGTGGTGGGTGCACCTCGGGATGCTGGCCGGCGCCTGGCTGATGCTGGTGCGTCAATACGGGCTGTCCTGGTCGCTCGAGGCGGTATTCGGCCGCCGCGTGGGGGCGGCGCGATGAGGATACTGGACCTGCATATCGGCAAGGCCGTGGTCGGCGGCGCCTTGCTCGTGTTGTCGGTACTGCTCGCGCTGTTCATCTTCATCGAATTCGTCTCGGAACTCGACCGCGTCGGGCAGCGCGATTACACCGCGTGGAAGGCGCTCCAGCATGTACTGTTCAGCGCCCCGCGTCTCACCTATGAGTTGATGCCCCTGGCCGCGCTGCTCGGCAGCCTGATCGGGCTCGGGCTGCTCGCCAGCAATAACGAACTGATAGTCATGCGCGCCGCCGGGATCTCGCTCGCACGGATCAGCTGGGCCGCGGTCAAGGCCGGTCTGGTGCTCGTGATCTTCTCGGCATGGCTGGGCGAGTGGGTCGTTTCGGATGCCGAGGAGTACGCCGCCCAGGTACGCAGTGCCGCGCTCTCCGGACAGGATTCTCTGCACACCCGCGACGGATTCTGGACCCGTGACGGTACCGCCTTCGTCAATGTGCGGGCGGTCCTGCCCGACGGCGGGCTGGCCGGCGTGGATATTTATGAATTCGGAGCAGGGCGGCAGCTGCAGCGCATCTCCAGCGCCAGGCGCGCCGAGTACCGTGACGGGCAATGGTGGCTGCAAGACGTCGCGCGCAGCGAGATCGGCGCGCGACAGACCCGGATAGAGCGGCTGCCCGAACTCCACTGGGCGTCCCGCCTGAATCCGGAGGTGCTCGAGGTCGTCGCCATCAAGCCCGGCAGCATGTCGATCACCGGGCTCTGGCGCTATCTCCGCTATCTGAAAGACAATAACCTCAGCACCGGACGTTACGAGATCGATTTCTGGACCAAGCTGGTGCTGCCAGTCGCGACCTGTGTCATGGTCTTTGCCGCACTCCCGTTCGTGTTCGGACCGTTGCGCTCCGTGGGTGTCGGACAGCGCATGCTGGTCGGAATACTCGTCGGACTCGGTTTTTATCTGCTGAACCAGATCGTCGGCTACCTCGGCCTCGTCTATGGCCTCAATCCCGTCGCCTGCGCGGTATTGCCGACGGCCCTGCTGTTCGCGGGCACACTCTATATGATGCGGCGCATCGCCTGACGCAACGGGGTCCGGATGCCTGCAATGGCCGAACAGGCTGGCCGATAACTCTGAATACTTGATGCGACAGTGAGTGGCGCCATGGCCGCGTTCCGACCCCTGATGATTGCCTGCCTTTCCTGCGTACTGGCGCTGCCGGCCGTGTCGCCGTTCCACCATGCCGTCGCCGGCGAGACCGAAGACGCAGTGGAGGAGGCCGGGGAGGACACGCTGCCGGATGATGACGATGAAGGTCCCGGTACCATGATTGAGTCGATCGACGAACGCCAGGAGGCGATCTCGCTCTCGGTCACGACCTTGGCGCACCGCATGGACCGGATGTTCGGGACGGACGAGACGTACCCCGAAGAGGCCTATGATTCTTTTTTGCGGCTGCGTTACATCCAGCGCATCGACGAGGGCGGCGGCGGAGAACCGGATTTCCACGTGGGGGGCAGACTGAGCCTGCCCAGCACGGAGGATAGGCTCAGCCTGGTATTTCAGACCGACGACTACGACGATCCGCTGGATCGGGAACGCCGCACCGAACGCGAGATCGAGGAAGCCACTCGACAAGCGCTTGCGCTGCGCCTGCAACGGCCCACGAAGCGCTGGAAGACCGCGATCTCGGCCGGCCTGCGCAGCGGTCCGATCGACCTGATGACCCGTGCGTCCCTGTGGCGAGACTACGAACCCCGAAGCTGGCACATACGGCCGGCGCAGACGATGTTCTGGTACAACGAGCGTGGCGCCGGCGGCACCACAGATTTCCGAGTCCAGCACCCGATCGGAGCATCTATGCTGCTGCGCAGCGACAGCAGCGCCACCTGGTTCAGGCGTGACGAGCAGTATTATTACAACCAGGTGTTCTCTCTGTTCCAGCCGGTCGCCCGGCGCCGTGACCTGTTGTGGCAGATCGGCATGCAGGCCGAGAGCGAGCCGAACGATCATGTCATCCGATACTACGCACAGGTGCGCTGGCGCGGCATCTTCCATCGTGACTGGCTGATTTTCGAAGTGCGCCCGCAGATCCTGCGCGACCGCGAGAACGACTTTCAAACGCAACTGCGCCTGTTTATCGGATTCGAACTGCTGTTCGGCGATTTGAGCGATTAAAAACGGAGACCGCTGAATCCCGCTGCGTCAACCGGCGATGCCGGTGACGGAACCGTTGGCGTGTCAGGGCGCCGGCGACACCGAACCCTTTTTCGTGTAATACGCCCCGTTGCGGTAGACCAGGCGCGTTTTGTCCGGAGAGATCTCGAAGCTGACATCGACCGGCTTGTCATTGACGACCAGCACCAGAAGCAGATCATTGTCCGAGACCTGGTATCTGCCGTTCAGGACGCGGTTGTCGGCGGTGAGTATACGGACGACACCGTCTTCGTCAAAGACGAGATTGTCTTCGTCATCGCGATCGGGGTTGAAGGTGAGTTCCCAGGTGCCATGCAGCCACTGCTGAGCGCCGGGATCACCGCCGCTGCCGCAGGCAGACGCCATCACGACGAACAGCAGGGCGAGCGCCGCCACTGCCAGCCGCCTCGCGGCGCATGTCATGAGGTCGTGCCTCGGAATCCGGGATCCGGCCATGCCGCCATTGAATCAGATGCCGGGCGCCTCGCCAAGTGGAGGCGAGCAGGCGCTTCCCGGCGGCTTCAGTAACGCCACTTGATGCCGGCGGCGATGACATTCGAACCGCCTTCGACGTCGTTGAACAGGCCGTAGACGCCGGAGCGGTGATGGACCCTGACGACCAGGGACCAGTCGGTGACCTGCGGCGGCGCGAACGTGAATTCGACGAGGACGTAGTTCAGCAGTTTCGTCGCCCCGACGTTGGTATCGCTCGCTTCCTCCAGCAGCGGGACGCGGGTCGCGTACGACAGGCCATCACCGATCGCGATCGTCGTGCGCAGGAGATGCTGCCACGGGAAGCGTTGCCAGCGGTAGATCGCGAGCACATTGATCTCCCAATGGGTCTGTCCGCGGAAGTGCTTGCCGGCCTGGCCCTCGATTTCCCACTGGTGGGCCGGGCTGCGGAACGCGAAGGCCCGGCTCAGCGCGGCGGCGGCGAACCAGGCGTCCTCGAATGCGATCGGCTTGCTGACGAGTACCGCACCGAGGCGGTCATCGCTGTATTTGCCTGCGTACAGCGTAAGTGCGTGGTCGCCGGCAACCGCGCGCAGCGGCATGACGATAAGCGCCAGCAACGCGATCAAGGCCGGTAGCTCCGGCCTGCCTGCCCCGGCCATCGATCCCGATCGCGCGCTTCTTGACTGCATGTCGGTCAACGGGTAGTTTCAGGACACCCAGCCCCGGAAGTTCGCGCAGTGTCGGAACAGATCACGATCGATATCATCAGTACCGTGAAGAAGGCCCATGAGAATATCATGGTCTTCACCGGCGTGCTGATCGGCATACTCCTGATCGTCTACTTCTTCACCTTTGCCCAGTTCTTCGATCGGGGCTACATGGCCGTCGTCTATTTCCAGGCAATCACCAGCGTGATGCTCGTCGCCGCGCTGTTCTTCCTGAAGCGGATCGCATTCGTCTGCGTCAGGATGATCTACGGGCGCCGCGACGCCTACCAGACCTTTCTGTCCGCGATCGTCGCCTCCGATCTCGACAAGGACGCCAAGACCCTCGAGCAGGAGTTCGGCTCGTCCGGGATGCACGCCTGAACCGGCGGGCGACGACCTGGACAACCGTCAGAAACTCGACCTCGTCGTCCGGGTACAGCGCCGGACGCGGATCCGGCGCATCCTGACCATCGTCGTGCTGGTGATGCTGGCGGGGGCCTTGCTGGCGTATGCGCAATTCCGCCACATGGCCTGACCGGGGCTACCTATAACTCATTGATTTAATTGGCGCTCCCTAGGGGAATCGAACCCCTGTTCCCGCCGTGAGAGGGCGGTGTCCTAGGCCGCTAGACGAAGGGAGCGAACGGTGATCGGGCGTGGTGAGGAAGTAGGATGTCCGCAAAATTTCGGCTATTATACGGCTCTTCCAGGAATGTACAAGGGAATACGCGGACGCCGCGACGCTGCACAAGCCCTTGATAATAATTCAAGAATCTCTCAGGAAGGACCCCCGACATCAGCACGCCAGTCGTTATCCCGCGTTCCGGGCACAACATCTCGCGCAAGGGCATCAGCGAGAACGCGCTCAAGGTCCTGCACCGTCTCAAGGAGGCCGGTTACGGCGCCTACCTGGTCGGCGGCTGCGTGCGCGATATGCTGCTCGGCCGCGAACCGAAGGATTTCGATGTCTCGACCGACGCGAAGCCGGAAGAGGTCAAACAGGTGTTTCGCAATTGCCGCCTCATCGGGCGGCGCTTCCGCCTTGCGCATGTGCATTTCGGACGTGAGGTCATCGAGGTAGCGACCTTTCGCGCCCTGCATGTCGAGGAGGAGGAGGAGGGCCGCCTGATCGAGAACGGCCGTATCATCCGCGACAACGTCTACGGCACGATCGAAGAAGACGCCTGGCGGCGCGACTTTACGATCAACGCGCTGTACTACAACATCAGCGATTTCAGCGTCGTCGATTACGCCGACGGCGTCCGGGACATACGCGCCGGGGTGCTGCGCCTGATCGGTGATCCGGCGGTGCGCTTCCAGGAGGACCCGGTGCGGATGCTGCGAGCGGTACGCTTCGCGGTCAAGCTCGGTTTCCGGATCGATCCCGAGACCGAAGCCGCGATTCATGAACACGCGGCGTTGCTCGGCGCGATCTCTCCGGCGCGACTCTACGAAGAGGTGCTCAAGCTGTTTCAGGGCGGCATGGCGGAACAGACACTCGAGATGCTGCGACACTATCGCTTGTTCGAACAACTGTTTCCGGAGACGGAGAGATGTCTCGACACGGCCGACCAGGGCGATTTCCGCGCACTGTTGACGCGCGCGCTCGCGAATACCGACGCCCGGATTGCCGACGGCAAGCCGGTGACACCCGCCTTTCTCTATGCCGCGTTGTTGTGGGGGCCGATGCGCGCCGAGTCGCAGCGCCTGCAGACATCAGGCATGCCGGAGATCGCGGCGTTGCAACAGGCCTCGCGCGATGTCATGCAGGCGCAGAGCCAGCACGCGATCCTGCCGCGCCGATTTTCTGCCCAGATGCGCGAGATCTGGATACTCCAGCCGCGCCTGCACCGCAACTCGTCCAAGCGCGCGCTGCGCCTGCTGCAACATCCGCGTTTTCGCGCCGCCTACGACTTTCTGCTGCTGCGCGCCGAGACCGGAGAAGATCTGGCGGAACTCGCCGACTGGTGGACCCGTTTCCAGGAGACAGACGAGGCGCAACAAGAAATGTTGCCACCCCACCCGCAAGAGGAGAAGGCCCCGACGAAGCGTCGGCGCAGACGCCGGCGGCGCAGCGTCCCGCAGGCTTCGCAGTCCTGAGCGGTGGGCTGGGATATAATAGGGGTCATGACGGGGACGACCATGTCCGGAATCTCGGCGCAGGCTTACGACTTATCGACGCAGCCGCGGGCCGACCGACGGCTGGTGCAGGCCTGTATTGGCCTCGGCAGCAACCTCGAGCGCCCGGCCGAACAGTTGTCACGCGCATTTACCGCGCTGGGGCGCCTGCCCAGGAGCCGCATGGTCGCGCGGTCCTCACTGTATCGCAGCCGGCCGCTGGGCGATCTCGATCAGCCGGACTACCTGAATGCCGTCGCCGTGATCGAGACCGGACTCGATGCCCGCGCGCTGCTCGACGGGCTGCAGGCGATCGAGGCGGCGCAGGGCAGGGTCCGCGGCGGCGAGCGCTGGTCCGCGCGCACGCTCGATCTCGATCTGCTGGTTTTCGGCGACGAGCGACACGATGATGTCCGCCTGACGGTGCCGCACCCCGAGCTGTCGCGTCGCGATTTCGTGCTCTATCCCTTGTTCGAGGTTGTGCCCGAGCTGCAGATTCCGGGTATCGGGCCCTTGCGCGATTGTCTTGCCGCCTGCCCGCTGCGCGGGGTCGAGCGTATCGCCTCCGGCGGAGGGGTGGCATGAGCACCGGCAGGCGATGCGACTATATCGTCGTCGAGGGGCCGATCGGCGTCGGCAAGACCAGCCTTGCGCGCCGGCTGGCGCAGACCTTCGAGTCCGAACTGTTGCTCGAGGGGGCGACTGAAAACCCGTTTCTCGAACGCTTCTATCGCAATCCGCGCGAGGCGGCGCTGCCGACCCAGCTGTACTTCCTGTTTCAGCGCGCGCGCCAGATGCAGGCCTTGCGCCAGGGCGACATCTTCAATCCGGTGCGGATATCCGATTTCCTGATGGAGAAGGATCGCCTGTTTGCCGGGCTGACGCTCGATGATGAGGAGCTCAAGCTTTATGAACAGGTGTACGCGCAATTGACGCTGGATGTCCCGGCGCCCGATCTGGTGGTCTATCTGCAGGCGCCGGCGGAGGTGCTGATGAAACGCATCAAGGGGCGCGGCATCGCCTATGAGCAGCTGATCGACATGGAATACCTGACGCGGATCGTAGATGCCTACGCCCGGATGTTCCACTATTACGACGCATCACCGCTGCTGATCGTCAACGCCGCCGGGATCGACCTGGTCAACAACGAACACGACTACGATGCGCTGGTCGACCGCATCTGCGGGATCCACAGCGGTCGCCACTACTTCAATCCGATGTCGCTGGCGCTGTAGCTGGCGCGTCACCGCAGGGTGATGTCCATGAGTCCGAATCCCGCCGACAGGCCCGAGATCACGAACCAGACGCTGCGGGCGATGAAGCAGCGCGGCGAGAAAATCGCGTGCCTGACCGCCTACGACGCGAGCTTCACCGAAGTGCTGGAGGCGGCCGGCATCGAGGTGCTGCTGGTCGGCGACTCGCTTGGCATGGTGGTGCAGGGACACGCAACGACGCTGCCCGTGTCACTCGCCGACATGATCTATCACACTCGCTGCGTCGCACGCACGCGGCGCAGCGCCCTCATCATGACCGACATGCCCTATATGAGTGCGACGTCCGTCGCGCGTGCGCTCGGCAGCGCCGCGCGCCTGCTTCAGGAGGGCGGCGCGCACATGGTCAAGATTGAGGGCGGGCGGATCATCGAGGAGGTCGTTGCGCATCTCAGCGGTCACGGCATCCCGGTCTGCGCCCACCTCGGGCTGTTGCCGCAGTCGGTGCACAAGACCGGGGGATACCGGGTACAGGGCCGCGACCCCGTGACGGCCGGGGAAATCCTCGAGGATGCCAGGCGTCTCGCCCAGGCCGGCGCCGACTGCCTGCTGCTCGAATGCGTTCCTGCATCGCTCGCCGCCGAGATCGTCGGCGCGGTCGATGTGCCGGTGATCGGCATCGGCGCGGGACCCGTCTGTGACGGCCAGGTCCTGGTACTCTACGACATGCTCGGCATCACGCCGGGGAAGCGGCCGCGATTCTCCCGGGATTTTCTCGCCGGCGCCGTGGGTGTCCAGGCCGCGGTCGAGTCCTATGTGCGCGCGGTGAAGCAGGGCGACTTCCCCGCCGCCGAACACACCTTCAGCTGATGCAGACGGTCACGACGCGCCGCGAGCTCGACGCGATCCTGCGGGGATGGCGGGCGAGCGGTGAATCGGTCGCCTTCGTGCCGACGATGGGTAATCTGCATGCCGGCCATCTGCGACTCGTCGAGGCGGCTCGCCGCGGCGCGGACCGCGTCGCCGTCAGCATCTTCGTCAATCCGACACAGTTCAACGATCCGGCCGATCTCGCGCGTTACCCGCGCACCCCCGATGAGGACTCGGCGTTGTTGCACGCGCACGGCGCGGACCTGCTGTATATGCCCGAGGCCGACGAGGTCTATCCGCACGGCATGGAGGCGGGCGCAAAGGTGCAGGTGCCGGGACTGTCGGATATCCTGTGCGGCGCGCATCGACCCGGCCACTTCGCCGGCGTCACGACCGTGGTCGCGACGCTCCTCAACAGCGTCCGTCCGGATCGGGCGCTGTTCGGCATGAAGGATTATCAGCAGTTACTGGTGATCCGGCGCATGGTCGAGGACCTCGCGTTCCCGGTCGAGATCGAGGCCGTCGACACGGCGCGCGAGACGGACGGGCTCGCGATGAGTTCCCGGAACCGCCACCTGTCCCCCGAGGAGCGCGCGCTCGCGCCGGGACTGTATCAAACGATCGGGGAGCTACGGGACCGTCTGCTGTCAGGGGAGGACGACCTTTCCGCGCTCGAGGCGAACGGACTGCAACGCCTTGAAAAGGCCGGATTCCGCCCTGATTATATTAGTATCAGGCGACTGGATGATCTGGCAGCGGCATGGCCGGGGGATACGCGCCTGATCGTGCTCGCCGCAGCGTGGCTCGGCGAGACGCGACTGATCGACAACCTGCCCGTCCTGACAGCCGGGAGCGCGCCGCGCTGATTGCGGGTTTTTCTTCGGGTTTCGGGATGTTAGAATCCGGTTTTGCCGGAATACGGCGCCCCGCGGCAGACAGCGGGATCAGGCCGCATCCGCGGCCGCAACGAGATGAGTATCGATATGCAGCGCACCATGCTGAAGGCCAAACTCCACCGCGCGCGGGTCACGCACGCCGAGCTCGAGTACGAGGGTTCGATGGCGATCGACGAGGGCCTGCTCGAGGCCGCCGGGATCATGGAATTCGAGCAGATCCACGTCTACAACATCGCCAACGGCGAGCGTTTTATGACCTATGCGATCCCGGCCCAGCGCGGTTCGGGCATCGTCTCCGTCAATGGGGCAGCCGCGCACAAGGCCAGCCCGGGCGATCGCGTCATCATCTGCATCTACGCGGCCATGAGCCAGCAGGAGGCCGCCGCCCACAAGCCCGCGCTCGTCTACCTCGACGAAGACAATCGCATTACCCACCGCCGCAACCACATCCCGCGCCAGGTCGCCTGAACTAGCCGGTATTGCGCATGCCTGCGGCGATCGCATTGATTGTGCGCAGCAGTGGATCGAGCCAGGCGTTGCGTTCATCTTCGTCGAGCCCGGCATCCCGATAGCGCTTCAGCAGCGTGACCTGGATGTGACTCAGTGGATCGAGATAGGGATTGCGGCGGCTCAGTGACAGGGCCAGCACCTGGTTTTCCTCGATCAGGCGCCGCGCCCCGGCCGCCCTCAGCGTCTGTTGCACGGTCCAGTGATACTCGCTGCGGATCCGCCCGAAGATCTGCGTCGACAGCGCATGATCGGTGCAAAGCTCGGCGTATTCGCGCGCGATATTCATGTCGGCCTTGAACAGCGACATCTGGGTGTTGCTGAGCAACGAACGGAAAAACGGCCAGCGGCGATGCATGTCGCGCAGTTCTTCGAGTCGCTGCGGATCGTTACCGCACCAGGCATGCAGCGCCGATCCGATTCCGTACCACGCCGGTATCGTATGGCGCGACTGCGCCCAGCCGAATACCCACGGGATGGCGCGAATCGAACCCTTGGTCCGGTCCGCCTTGCGGCGATGACTGGGACGCGATCCGATGTTCAGCAGCCCGATCTCGCTCACCGGCGTGGCCTCGTAGAAGTAGTCGAGAAACCTCTCGGTCTCGTCGACGAGGCTGCGATAAGCGGCTTCACCGGTATCCGCGATCTGCTGCATCGTCTCCATGTGACGGGGCTCTACCACGGGCGAGTCCGAGACCAGGCCCTTGCTGGCCTTGATCAGCCCGGTGATCCCGACGCCCAGTTCATAGATCGCGGTCTCCTTGTGGCTGTACTTGTAGGAGACCATCTCGCCCTGCTCGGTAAACTTGATGAAACCCTGCACGGTGCCGGGCGGCTGGGCCAGGATCGCCTCGTGAGTCGGCCCGCCGCCGCGTCCTATCGTGCCGCCGCGGCCGTGGAACAGGCAGTAGCCGACGCCGCGCCTGGCGGTAAGCGCGGCGATCGCGAGCTGTGCCTTGTACAGCGACCAGGACGAGGCCAGTATGCCGCCGTCCTTGCAGGAGTCCGAGTAGCCGAGCATGATCTCCTGCAGGTTGCCCGAGGCCTTGAGCAATCCCAGATAGACTTCGCAGTCGAGCAGGTCGGTCATCACCGGCTCGATCCGGTTCAGGTCGTCTATGGTCTCGAAAAGCGGCGAGACGCGCAGATGGCAGTACCATTCGCCGTTCGCCTCGCGGCCGAGCAATCCCGCCTGGCGCGCGAGGAACATCACCTCCATGACGTGGCTCGCGCTGTGCGTCATCGAGATTACGTAACTGCCGAAGGCCTCGCGGCTGATCTCCTTGTGCATTTTCGCCATGACATCGAAGACCCCGAGCGTCTCGCGCGTCGATTCCGACAAAAGTGCGGAACTGCGCGTCAGCGGAGGGTGATCGATGTGTTCGCACAATATCCCGATGCGCTGCGCATCGTCGAGGGCGAGGTAATCTACACCGCCGGCGGAGGCAGCGAGAAGCTCCGCCACGGCCTCGGTGTGGCGCGTGGATTCCTGGCGCACGTCGAGATGGGCGAGGAAGAAGCCGAAGGTCTCGACCAGACGGATCAGGTCCTTGAGCCCCAGTTCAGCAACACTGTGATCGCCATGGGAGATCAGGGAGTCGCGGATCAGGTAGAGCTCTCGCAGCAGTTCCTCGGATGATCGGTATGCAGATTCCGGCAGCGCCGACTTGTGATCGCCCTGCAGGCGCAGGTGCTGATGGTCGAGCAGTTGCTGCAGTCGCCAGCGTATGATGTAGAGCTTGCGCCGGTAGGGTTCGTGGCGGAAACGATCGGCGCCGTAGTCGAGCGCGTCCTCGGCGTAAAGGTCGTCCTGGTGCAGGGAGGCCATGAACGCGTCGGAGGGGGTGCACATCAGCTTCGAGTGGGTCAATTCATGACCCAGCGCCGTGATGTGAGGCAGATACTCCTTCAGCGCCGCGACAGCATGCATGCGCACCGCCATCTCGGTAGTCTCGCATGTGACATTCGGGTTGCCGTCACGGTCGCCGCCGACCCAGGATCCGAAGCGCAGAAAGCTCGGTACCGTGACCGTCTCGCCATGCGCCATGAGCGGGCCGTAGACCTTGTCGACCGCCTTTTCGAATTCGCGGTACATTGCCGGCACTGCCTGGAACAGGCTGTCCTGGAAATAATAGATGCAATGCCGGATCTCGCCGGCGACGTTCGGACGCTGGACGCGAACCTCGTCGGTCTTCCACAAGGTCTGTATCCAGGTCTCGAGGCGCTGATGGACCTCGTCGCGTTCCTCGCGGGAGAGCTGGGTGTCGTCCAGTTGCTGGCTGGTGACGAAGATCCTGCGCAACGCCTCCATGATCGTGTGGCGCTTCGCCTCGGTCGGGTGCGCCGTGATCACAGGGTTGTACATCAGCCGGTCGAGCACGGTCTGCAGCTGCCCGGGGCTGATGTCCTCGGCGCGAAATTCCTGCAGCGCCTCCTCGAACGAGCCGGTCCACAACGGCTTGCCGGTGCGGCGATGGCGGTCTCGCAGCTGATGCTGGTGCGCCTCCTCGGCAAGATTGACGAGACTGAAATAGGTGCTGAAGGCGCGCACGACGTGCGTCGTGATCTCGGGGTCGAGCCCGCGGATCAGGCGTCCGAGACGTTCGTGCAGGCTCGGCGAATCCTCCTTGTGCAGGCGGATATAACCCTTGCGCAGGGTCTCGACGGCGACGTAGACGCGCCCGCCGGCCTGGGAACGCAGGACGTTTCCGAGCAGGTTGCCGAACAGCTTGACGCGCGCACGCAGCTTCTTGTCGTTGGCGGCGGTGACCATCTCTAGTTCGGAGCCATGCGGCGCCGCCTTTTTGGCGCTGGGTTTTTTCATGTCGGGGTGAATTATAGCCGATCAGCGGTCGGTTACCCCGGCCGCATGTGCGGCGGCCTGGCGGTAGAGATCGAGGTAATGGCGCGCGCTCTGGCGCCAGCTGAAATCCTGCTGCATACCCTGAAATATCAAGCGCTTCCAGACCTTCGGCTTGAGATAGGCATCCAGCGCCCTTTGCAGCGCCGTTTGCAGGTGCTCGGGGGCGGGATCGTTGAACACGTAGCCGGTTGCGACGCCGCTTGCGAGTGCCTGCGCATCGGCATCGATGACGGTGTCCGCGAGGCCGCCGGTGCGACTGACCACGGGCACCGTGCCGTAGCGGAGGCTGTAGATCTGGTTGAGTCCGCAGGGCTCGAAGCGTGACGGCATCACGAAGATGTCCGCGCCGGCCTCGATGCGATGGGCCAGCGCCTCGTCGTACGCGAGATGCACCCCGATCCGGCGGGGGTGTTTCGCTGCCGCGGATTGCAGGCGCCGCTCCAGCGACTTGTCGCCGCTGCCGAGCACGACGAGCTGCACCTTCCTGGACATCAGCCACGGCAGGATGTCGAGTATCAGGTCAAAACCCTTCTGTTCCACGAGACGGCCGATCATGCCGATCAGCGGGACGTCCTTGTCCGCCGTCAGTCCGAACTGCGTTTGCAGAGCGGTCTTGCTGGCGAGCTTTCCAGCCGGCGTCCACGCGTTGTAGGGCCGGACGATATGGTGATCGCGGGCAGGATTCCAGTGCCGGTAGTCGGCGCCGTTCAGGATGCCGACCAGCCGGTCGGAACGATGGCGCAGCAAGGCGTCCAGTCCGCAGCCGAATTCGGGCGTCTGTATCTCGCTTGCGTAGCGCGGACTCACCGTGCTCAGCATGTCGGCGAATACGATTCCACCCTTGATGAACGATACCTGGCCGAAGAACTCGAGGCCATGCATCGACCACAGGGATGCCGGAAGGTCGAGCGTCGCGAATGATTCGGCCGGGAACAGCCCCTGATAGGACAGGTTGTGAATCGTAAAGACCGTCGCGGGGCGCGCCGGGGCTTGCGCGAGCAATGCCGGGACCAGGCCGCACTGCCAGTCGTTGCAGTGAACGAGATCGGGGCGCCATCCGAGCCCGGCCCGGTCCAGCGCGACGGCCTCGATGGCGCGGGCGAACAGCGCGAAGCGCGCGGCGTTGTCCGGCCAGTCGCCACCGTCCGGCGTGCCGTAGGGTCCGCCGTCGCGGTCGTAGTGCGCGGGAGAGTCGACGAGCCAGATCCTGACCGAACTACCCGGGATCCGTGACTCGAGCAGGCGTACCGTCCTGCCGCCGGCGAGCGCGAGCGTAGCGATTTCATCGGTCCCTTCCAGCTTGTCGAGCGCCGTCCGGTACGCCGGCATCATGACGCGTACGTCGCGCCGCAGGTTTTTGAGCGCTACCGGCAGGCTGCCTGACACATCCGCAAGGCCGCCCGTCTTGACGAGCGGATGAACTTCGCTGCTTGCGAACAGGATGCGCTCAACGCTCATCGGTAGTGATTGCAGGGCGGGCGAGAGCGGGGAAGCGCCGGATTGCCCGGACCCGCTGTAGGCTTAATAAATCCCGGTAAGAGTCGATATGCCCCATGAGCCGTTTCTATTATCCCCGGATTGCAGGTAACATACGAACGCATTGAGTCAGGGCGTGGATGAATCGATCCGGGACGATCACGATTATGGAATCCGTTATCCCATATATCGATAGAGAGTTCAATTGCCGGGCCATGCGTACGGCATAAATAATCGAGGTAAGCAATACATGAAAGCGGGAATGATAGGGCTGGGCAAGATGGGCGCAAACATGGTGCGCCGTCTGCGCCGCGCCGGCGTCGACGTCGTCGGCTTCAGCCCGACACCCGAGGCACGCAAGACGCTCGCCGACGAGACCGGTATGTACGCGGCGCCGACCGTTGTCGGCCTGGTCCGCAAACTCGATTCGCCGCGCGTCGTCTGGGTCATGGTGCCGAGCGGCGACGCGACCGAGCGGGTCATGAAGGATCTCGAAAACCGGTTGTCTTCCGGTGATATCGTCATCGACGGCGGCAATTCGAATTACAAGGATACCCAGCGGCGCGGCGCAATGTTGGCGCAGTCCGGTATCGGCCTGGTCGATGTCGGGACTTCCGGCGGCATATGGGGGCTCGAGAACGGTTACTGCATGATGGTCGGCGGCGAAAAGGAACATGTAAAGGCGGTGCAGCCTTTGCTGGAGGCGCTGGCGCCGGCGCCGGATCGCGGCTGGGCCCACGTCGGTCCGCGCGGCGCGGGGCATTTCACGAAGATGATACACAACGGCATCGAATACGGTGCGATGCAGGCCTATGCGGAGGGCTTCGCGCTACTGCATGGCAAGAAGGAATTTTCACTGGATCTGGCGAAGATCTCCGAATTGTGGCGGCATGGCTCCGTGATCCGTAGCTGGTTGCTCGACCTCACCGCGGACGCGCTGGCGAAAGACCAGCAGCTGGAGGAGGTGTCGGCGTATGTCGCGGATTCCGGCGAGGGCCGCTGGACGGTCATAGAGGCAGTCAACCAGGGCGTGCCGGCGCCGGTGATCAGCATGGCCTTGCAGATGCGTTTCGCGAGCCAGGACGACAAGAGTTATACCAACCGTATGCTGGCGGTCATGCGCAATGCCTTCGGAGGCCATGCGCTAGGCGGAGACGGGAGCAAGGATTGACCCGGATGGAGCCCTGCACGCTGGTAATCTTCGGTGCGACGGGAAACCTGACACGCACCAAGCTGATGCCGGCGCTGTTTTCCCTCGAGGTCGAAGGCCGCCTGCAGGTGGACATGAAGATAGTGTCCTTTGCCCGGCGCGAATGGAGCCGGGACGAGTGGCTGGATGAAATCGCCGCGATGCTGGCGGTGAAGTACCCTCACGGAATCGATGAAGGCGCCTTCGAGCGCTTCCGTGCGCGTCAGCATTATATTCATGGGGATCTCGACGATGCCGTCGCCTTCTCGCGCCTCAAGGAGGCGCTCGGCGACAGCGCGAGCTTCCCGTCGAACATGATCTTTTATACCGCGATTCCGCCTTCCGATTTCGGCCCGGTGATAGAACGGCTGAGCGAGGCCGGACTGCTCAAGGAATCAGGCAGCTGGCGGCGCGTGGTCGTCGAAAAGCCGTTCGGATACGACCTGATGAGCGCCCGGGTGTTGCAGCAGGGGTTGCTGCGCCATCTCGGCGAGGACCAGATCTATCGGATCGACCACTATCTCGGCAAGGGGACGGTGCAGAACATCCTGGTGTTCCGCTTCGCGAATCTGCTACTCGAGCCGCTGTGGAACCGGGACTACGTCGATCATGTGCAGATTACCCATTCCGAGACGCGCGGCGTCGAGGGGCGCGCCGGTTATTACGAAGGCGCAGGCGCCCTGCGCGACATGTTGCAGAGTCATCTGATGCAATTGCTCGCGCTGGTAGCGATGGAGCCGCCGGCGATGATGGACGCGGAATCGCTGCGCGACGAGAAGGTGAAGGTGCTGAAGTCGATACGCCCCATCACGCAGGGCGCTGTCCACGCGCATGCCTTTCGCGGCCAGTACGCACAGGGCAACATCGGCGGCGGCGCCGCGCCCGGTTATATCGAGGAGCCCGGCGTCGATCCGGCGAGCGTCACCGAGACCTATGCCGCGCTCAAGCTCTACGTAGACAACTGGCGGTGGCGCGGGGTGCCGTTCTATCTGCGTACCGGCAAGCGCCTGGGCGAGGCCGGTTCGGCGATCTGCATCCGATTCAAGGAGCCGCCGCATCACCTGTTCCGCAACACCCAACTCGAACGCATACATCCGAACTGGCTGCTGATAGGCATACAGCCGCATGAATGCCTGAAGATGGAGATACAGGTCAAGGTGCACGGTCTCGAGATGCGTACCCGGACGATCAGCCTCGATGCCAGCTACCGGTCCGCCGACGAGAAGGAGGCGGATGCCTACGAGGAACTGCTGCTCGACGTCATGACCGGCGACCATTCCCTCTTTCTGCGCTACGACGAAGTCGAATGGGCCTGGCGAATCGTGGATCCCGTGCTCAAGGTGTGGTCGATGGAGCGTGACTTCATCAACACCTATCCCGCCGGCAGCTGGGGGCCGCGCGGCACCTATCGCCTGTTCGATCGCGAAGACCAGTTCTGGCGGCATACGCTGGCGCTGAACGGCAGCGACGTCGGGTCGGAAGCGTATTGAATTCGTCGTGTCCGCGCTGACGCAAACCGCGGCCTGGAAGGCGCTGCAGCTTCACTACGGGCAGATCGCGCAACTGCACATGCGCGACATGTTCCGCGACGACCCGTCGCGATTCGAGCGTTTCTCGATCCGTTTCGAGGACATGCTCGTCGATTATTCCAAGAATCGCATCACGGGCGAAACGATCCGGCACTTGCTGGATCTTGCCGATGATACAGGATTGAGGCAGCGCATCGACGACATGTTCGCTGGCGAGAGGATCAATTTCACCGAAGATCGCGCCGTGCTGCACACGGCCCTGCGCAAACGCGGCGGCGGTCCGGTGCATGTCGACGGCGCCGACGTGATGCCCGCGGTACGAGCCGTGCTCGCAAAGATGCGCGCCTTCAGCAATGCGGTGCGCAGCGGTGACCTGAAGGGATACACCGGGGAAAGGTTTACCGACATCGTCAATATCGGCATCGGCGGCTCGGATCTCGGCCCGGCGATGGTGACGCGTGCACTGAAGCCTTATGCCCGGCCCGGTCTGCGCGTGCACTTCGTTTCCAATATAGACGGTACCCAGATCATCGAGACGCTGAAGCAGAAGCGGCCCGAGACCACGCTGTTCATCGTCGCGTCCAAGACCTTCACCACGCTCGAGACGCTGACCAATGCCCGCACCGCGCGCAGCTGGTTCACCGGGGCGACCGGCAACGACGCGGCGGTCGCAAGGCATTTCGTTGCGCTGTCGACGAATGCGCGCGAGGTCAAGGCCTTCGGCATTGACCCGGCAAACATGTTCGAGTTCTGGGACTGGGTCGGCGGCCGCTATTCGTTGTGGAGCGCGATCGGCCTGTCTGTCGCGATCGCGGTTGGCATGGACAGGTTCGAGGAGATGCTGGAGGGTGCGTATGCAATGGACGAGCATTTCCGCACCGCGCCGTTCGAGGGCAACATCCCGGTAATGCTCGGACTGCTCGGAATCTGGTATCGCAATTTTTTCGCGGCCCCCACCCATGCGGTGTTGCCCTACGATCAGTCCCTGGACCGGCTGCCGGCCTTCCTGCAGCAGGCGGACATGGAAAGCAATGGCAAGAGCGTCGGGCGCGACGGCGAGCCGGTCGATTACGAGACCGGTCCGGTGATCTGGGGCGAGCCCGGCACCAACGGCCAGCACGCGTTCTACCAGTTGCTGCACCAGGGCACCCAGATCGTCCCGGCCGATTTCATCGCCGCGGCGGAATCGCACAACCCGGTCGGATCGCATCAGCAGATCCTGCTCGCGAACTTCTTCGCGCAGACCGAGGCCCTGATGCGGGGCAAGAGCCCCGCAGAAGTGCGCCACGATCTCGCGGCAGCGGGTCTGGCTGACGAGGCGCTGGAGCGACTGTTGCCGCATCGCGTGTTCGACGGCAACCGCCCGACGAACACGATACTGTACCGGCGCCTGACGCCGCGAACGCTGGGCGCGCTGATCGCCATGTATGAACACAAGATCTTCGTTCAGGGCGCGATCTGGGGCATCAACTCCTTCGATCAATGGGGGGTCGAGCTGGGCAAGCAACTGGCCGGCGCGATACAGCCGGAACTGGCAAACGATGCGCCGGCCGACGGCCACGACGCATCGACGAACGGCCTGATCAATTATTACAAGGCGCTGGCGGGGCAGAAGTAGGGCAGCGAACCGCAGCAGGCGGCCCGGTCAAACTCAATCGTCGAATCTGACCTTGAGGTCCTTCAAGTGGCCGTTCGATATGCCGTAGATCCAGCCGTGCACCGTGACCTGCTGGCCGCGCGCGAACGCCTGCTGTACGATCGTCGTCCGGAACACCTTTCGCGTTTGTTCTCTGACATTCAGCTCGCACATCAGGTCGAGACGTTCCTTCGGATCAACGATTGCATCGACCCGGCTGCGATGATGACGGTGAATGCGTTTGACGTCCTTGATCCAGTTGTCGATCAGCCCGAGCGGCCGGTCGTCGAGCGCCGCCTGGACCCCGCCGCAGCCATAGTGGCCGCAGACGATGACATGCTTCACCTTCAGGATGTCTACCGCGTACTGCAGCACCGAAAGGCAATTGATGTCCGTGTGCATTACAATGTTGGCGACGTTGCGATGCACGAACAGCTCGCCCGGGAGCAGGCCGACGATCTCGTTGGCCGGCACGCGGCTGTCGGCGCAGCCTATCCACAGGTATTCGGGAGACTGCTGATGCACCAGGCGGGAGAAGAACTCGGGATCCTCGCACGTGGCCGCGGCGGCCCATTTCCTGTTGTTTTCGAACAAATGGCGCAGTGATGTCATGACGCAGGATCGGTCTGATGGTCCAGCCGGTGATTATAGCGGGAGAATGCGCGTCGTGCTCGGTGTCGAGTATCACGGCACCGATTTCTGCGGCTGGCAGCTCCAGCCCGGGGTGCGCACGGTGCAGGCCTGCGTCGAGGAGGCGCTGGCCCGCGTCGCCGATCATCCTGTGCGTGTGATCTGCGCCGGACGTACCGACACCGGCGTGCACGCGCTGGGTCAGGTGATACATTTCGACACGACAGCCGCACGACCCGGACGTGCCTGGGTCTTCGGCGCCAACGCCCACTTGCCGCGCGACATCAGCGTGCAATGGGCGCAGGTGGCCGGCGAGGGCTTCCACGCGCGATTCTCCGCCATACGCCGCCACTACCGCTATGTGATCTTCAACACGAGCGTCCGCCCGGCGCTGCTGGACGGACGTGTCGCCTGGTACTATCGCCCGCTCGATATCGCGCCGATGCGGTCGGCCGCGCGCCATCTCGTCGGTGAACATGACTTCTCGTCGTACCGCGCCTGTGCCTGCCAGGCAAAACACCCGGTGCGCACCGTCTACAGGCTCGATGTCTCGCGCGAGGGGCCTTTTGTCGTTCTCGACGTCGTCGCGAATGCCTTTCTGCATCATATGGTGCGCAATATCGCCGGTGTGCTGCTGGAGATCGGCAGTGGGCGGCAGGCGCCGGGCTGGGCAGCAGAGATCCTCGCGGCGCGTGATCGCACCGCGGGCGGGGTCAATGCCTCGCCTGACGGCCTGTACTTCGTGACCGCCGAGTATCCGGAACACTTCCAGTTGCCGGCGCGCCCGGCAGGACCGATGCTATGGTGACATTGCCCCGTCGATTGTCTGACGTGCGATTCCCGTGTATCTTGTAAGCTGCAACCGAAACATGCGTACACGTATCAAGATCTGCGGCATTACCCGCCCCGAAGACGCCAATACCGCGGCACTCCTCGGCGCCGACGCGATCGGCCTCGTGTTCCACGATCCGAGCCCGCGCCGCATCGATGCGCAGCAGGCGGCCCGCGTCATCGCCGCGCTGCCGCCTTTCGTGCATGCAGTGGCCCTGTTTGTGGGCGCGCCGGCGGAGCGGATTCGCCGCGTCACCGGGGACATGCGCATCGACCTGCTGCAGTTTCACGGAGAGGAATCCCCGGAATACTGCCGCGGATTCGGCCTGCCGTATATCAAGGCGATCCGCATGCGTCCCGGCACCGACCTCGGTGCACAGGCGCGCCGCTATGATGACGCCGCCGCACTGCTGCTCGACACCTGGCGCAAGGGCGTACCCGGCGGCACCGGCGAGGTCTTCGCATGGCAGGCGCTGCCGGCGGACCTCGCTGTCCCGGTGATGCTCGCCGGCGGACTCAAGGCCGACAATGTCGCCGAGGCGATCCGCATCGTCCGCCCCTACGGCGTCGACGTCAGCGGCGGCGTCGAATCGTCGGGCGGCATCAAGGACAGGATCAAGCTGCAGGCATTCGTCGCCGCCGTCACACGCGCCGACCACGAACACGAAGATGAACGATGAGCGCAAACAAACCTGAATCATTGCCCGACGCGCGCGGCCATTTCGGCCCCTACGGCGGTCTGTTCGTCGCGGAAACGCTGATGGCGCCGCTCCAGGAGCTGCGCCGGGCCTATGAACATTATTCGCAGGACGCGGCCTTCCTCGCCGAACTCGACCGCGACCTGCAGCACTACGTCGGCCGCCCGTCACCGCTGTATCTCGCCGAACGCCTGGGCCGCGAGAACGGCGGCGCGCGCATCTACCTGAAACGCGAAGACCTCAACCATACCGGCGCCCACAAGGTCAACAACACCGTCGGCCAGGCACTGCTCGCCCGTCACATGGGGAAAAAGCGCGTCATCGCCGAGACCGGCGCCGGCCAGCACGGCGTCGCGACCGCGACCGTCGCGGCGCGCTTCGGCATGGAATGCGTTGTCTACATGGGCGCCGAAGACATGCAGCGTCAGGCCACCAACGTCTATCGCATGCGCCTGCTGGGCGCCGAGGTCATTCCGGTCGAATCCGGCTCGCGCACGCTGAAGGACGCGCTCAACGAGGCGATGCGCGACTGGGTCGCGAACGTCGACGACACCTTCTACATTATCGGCACCGTCGCCGGACCTCATCCCTACCCGGCGATGGTGCGGGACTTCCAGGCCGTGATCGGCCGCGAGACGCGCGCGCAGATCCTCGAGCTCGAAGGACGATTGCCTGACGCGCTGGTCGCCTGCGTGGGCGGCGGCTCGAACGCGATCGGGTTGTTTCATCCCTTCCTCGATGACGATGTCGCGCTCTACGGCGTCGAGGCGGCCGGCGACGGCCTCGAGACCGGCCGTCACGCCGCGCCCCTGTGCGCCGGAAGACCGGGCGTGCTGCACGGAAACCGTACCTACCTGATGATGGACGGCGATGGACAGATCATCGAGACCCATTCCGTGTCGGCCGGACTCGACTATCCCGGTGTCGGTCCCGAGCATGCCTGGCTCAAGGACAGCGGCCGCGCGCGCTATGTCGCGGTCACGGACGACCAGGCACTGGCGGCGTTTCACCAGCTGACCCGCATCGAAGGCATCATGCCGGCGCTCGAATCCAGTCATGCGATCGCCCATGCGCTGACGCTCGCGCGCGAGCTCGGCAGCGACAGGATCATTGTCGTCAACCTGTCCGGGCGCGGCGACAAGGACATGCACACCGTGGCCTCGCGGGACGGAATCCGGCTGTGAGTCGCATCGAGTCCTGCTTCGGACGCCTGGGCGCAGAGGGAAGAACGGCGCTGGTGCCGTATGTCACCGCAGGGGATCCGGATCCTCGGGTCACGACGCCATTGATGCACGCGATGGTCGAGGCCGGCGCCGACATCATCGAGCTCGGTGTTCCGTTTTCGGATCCGATGGCGGATGGCCCGGTGATTCAGCGCGCGAGTGAGCGAGCCTTGCGCCATCATGTCAGTCTGCACAATGTGCTCGATATGGTGGCGCGCTTTCGCGAACGGGATGGCGATACGCCGATCGTGCTGATGGGGTATCTGAATCCGGTCGAGGCAATGGGTTACGCCGTCTTCGCCAGGGCCGCCGCCGATGCGGGCGTGGACGGCATTCTGACTGTTGACATGCCGCCGGAAGAGGGCGGCGGGCTGGTCGAAGCCCTCGAGGCCGCCGGCCTCGATCCGATCTTTCTGACCGCGCCGACCACGACCGCGGAACGCATGGACCGGATATGTGCGGCCGGCCGCGGTTTCCTTTATTATGTGTCGCTGAAGGGGGTGACCGGCGCGGCCAATCTGGATATCGACTCAGTCCGGGAACGAATCGCCGAATTGCGGCGACACACCGGGCTGCCGGTCGGCGTCGGCTTCGGTATCCGGGACGCGGCCTCGGCGGCGCAGGTCGCGGCGATCGCCGACGCCGTGATCGTAGGCAGCGCGCTGGTCAGGCTGATCGCCGGCGCCGCCGAGACGGGCATGAAGGACGAAGCCCTGATCGCAAGGGTCTCCGAACGACTGCGCGAGATGCGCGCAGCGATAGACTGGCGTGAGCCGTCGCAACGAACATGAAACCCGACTGGACATGAACTGGTTCGAGAAATTGTTGCCGTCCAAGATTCGCACCGAAGGCGGGCGCAAGAAATCCATTCCGGAAGGCTTGTGGACGAAATGCAACGCCTGTCAGCAGATCCTTTATCGCGCGGAACTCGAGCGCAATTATCATGTATGTCCGAAGTGCGGCTATCATGAACGCATAGGGGCGCGCCTCAGGCTCGAGATGTTTCTCGATCCCGAGGAGCGTACCGAGATCGGCGCCGAGATCGAACCGACCGATTTCCTGAAGTTTCGCGATTCGAAAAAATATCGCGATCGTCTGACGCAGGCGCAAAAGGCGACCGGCGAAAAGGACGCGCTGGTGGTCATGAGCGGCAAGCTGAAAGGGATGCCGATCGTCGCCGCGGCCTTTGAATTCGGCTTTATGGGCGGCTCCATGGGTTCGGTCGTCGGCGAGCGTTTCGTCCGCGGGGTCAACCAGACGATCGCGGACGGCACCCCGATGATCTGTTTTTCCGCGAGCGGCGGCGCGCGCATGCAGGAGGCCCTGGTCTCGTTGCTGCAGATGTCAAAGACCAGTGCGGCGCTTGCGAAAATGAACCAGGCCGGCATACCTTACGTCTCCGTCATGACGGACCCGACGATGGGCGGCGTCTCGGCCAGCCTGGCGATGCTCGGCGATATCAACGCAGCCGAGCCGAATGCGCTGATCGGTTTCGCCGGACCCCGCGTCATCGAACAGACCGTGCGGGAAAAACTCCCCGAAGGATTCCAGCGCAGCGAGTTTCTCGTAGATCATGGCGCGATTGACACGATCATCGACCGGCGCAACATGCGTGACAAGATCCACAGCCTGCTGGCAATGCTCACCAACGCGCCGGACACCCCGGACACCCCGGACATCCCGGACACCCCGGACTCTCCGGACTCTCCGGACTCTCCGGACTCCCCGGACTAAGCACGACGTCCACGCCTTGCCGTCGATTCGCCACGACACACTGGCCGGGTGGCTGGCATGGCTGGAGACCCTGCATCCGAAGACGATCGACCTCGGACTGGAACGCGTCGGGGCGGTTGCGAAAGCGCTGGGCATTACTCGCCTGCCCTGTCCCGTCATCACCGTCGCTGGCACCAACGGCAAGGGATCCTGCGTCGCGATACTCGAGGCCCTGCTCGGCGCCGCCGGTCGGCGCGTCGCGACCTATACCTCCCCGCATCTGCTTCGCTATAACGAACGGGTCCGCATCGCCGGCCGTGAGGCCACGGATGCGGAACTGTGCGACGCATTCGCTCGTGTCGAGCGGGCGCGTGGCGAGATCAGCCTGACCTATTTCGAATTCGGCACGCTGGCGGCGCTCGAACTGATCATCCGCGCGGCACCCGATGTCGCGGTCCTCGAGGTCGGCCTCGGAGGCCGCCTCGACGCGGTCAACATCATTGATGGCGACATTGCGCTTGTCACCGCGATCGGTCTCGATCATTGCGAATGGCTGGGCGGCGACCGCGATGCAATCGGCGCGGAGAAGGGCGGGATATTTCGTGCAGGGCGGCCCGCGATCTGCGCCGATCCGCATCCGCCCGAGGGCCTGTTGCGCGCGGCTGCCGAGCGCGGCGCGCGGTTGTTTTGCCTAGGCCGGGAGTACGGCGTCGAAGCCTACACCGGGGGTGACACGCCTGAGCATGATCACTGGACCTGGCGCGGCCCGGACAGACGCCGCGAGGGATTGCCTGCCCCGGGCCTGGAGGGCAGGTTTCAGTATGACAATGCCGCCGGCGTGCTGATGGCGCTCGAGCTTCTGCCCGGGCCGCTCGGCGTGTCCGACGAGAAGATACGGGCCGCCCTGGGCGGCGTTCGCGTACCGGGCCGTTTTCAGCGCATGCCGGGGACCGTGACGCGGATCGTCGATGTTGCGCACAATGCCGACGGGGCGCGCGCGCTTGCCGCCAACCTCGCGGCATTGCGGGTGGCCGGAGTGACGCATGCGGTTGCCGCGATGCTGGGCGACAAGGATATCGACGGTATGATATCGTCGGTGTCCGATGTCATCGACGAGTGGCATGTGGCGACGCTGCCGGTCGGACGCTCCGCGAGCGCGGAGCGATTGCGCGCAGCCGTCGTCGCGATCTCGCCGAATGTCCCGGTTCAGGTCCATGCGGACGTTGCGTCTGCGTGGCGAGGCGCCTTGTCCGGCGCGCGCGCCGGCGACCTTGTCGTGGCCTTCGGCTCCTTTTATACCGTCGCCGAGGTCTTGCGGCTGGAAGGCCGCGAAACCGCACTGGACGCCTGATCAGTCATCCTCATGAGCGAACAAAGCGATCCGCATTTCCGCAGACAACGCATATGGCACCGCGTGGTCGGCGCGGCCGTACTTCTGGCGCTGCTGGTGATCCTGATCCCCTTCATCCTGGATCTGCGGGACGAGGAGGGCGGCGCGAACAGCCGCAGCAATATCCCCGAGCGACCTCCGGGTTTTCGGGTCGAGGAAATCCCGCTGTCCACGCCGGAGGAGATCCGGAGTGCGTTGCAGGATCCTCCACCGATAGAGACGGCGAGTCCGCAAGCGGACGAGCCCAGGGACGTGGAGTCAACCGCAGGATCCGCTGCTGCGCCCGCGCCTGCAGGAGAGGATGGTCCCAGCGCCGTACCCCGGGCATATGCGGTGCAGGTCGGCAGCTTTTCCAGCGAGGAGAATGCACTGGCCCTGCGCGATCGCCTGCGTCAACGGGGCTACAGCGCTTTTCTCGACCGGGCCTCGATCGACGACCGGACGGTATTCCGGGTGCTCGTCGGACCCGACGCGAGACGCGAGCACAGCGAGGGCCTGCGAGACCGGGTGGGTCGTGAAATGGACCTCAAGGGGGTTGTGATCGGCTACGAGTAGCCGACCACGGACGGCAGGCGGCAAGGATGATAAAATACAGGACCTGGCGCGCGTGACCTGGCTGGATGTCGTCATCCTCGCGCTGATTGCGCTATCCGCGCTGTTCGGCGTCTTTCGCGGCTTTGTCAGGGAGGTGCTGTCGCTGGCCGTCTGGGTGCTGTCCTTCTGGATAGCGTCGCGCTATGCCTGGGACGCCGCGGCCTACCTCGAAAGATGGATCCCGTACCAGGATGCGCGACTGGTGGCGGCATTCATGGCGCTGTTCTTTGCCGTACTGGTCGTCGGGATGGTGATCAATCGCATGGTCTGCAAGCTGGTGCGGGCCAGCGGTATCAGCGGCGACCGGACCCTCGGCGCGGCGTTCGGCCTGCTGCGCGGCGTCGTGATCGTCGCGATCCTGGTAATGGTCACCGCGGTCACGCCGCTGGCGGAAGAAGAGGCATGGACGCAGTCGCTGTTGACCGGGCACCTCGAGTCGCTCGCCGGGTGGGCGCTCGACGCCCTGAAGAGCGGGCTCGGCGACCATTTCCGGCTGCCCGGACCGGACCAGGGTTAAGGACATACTGAAGGGGATGCGCGAATGTGTGGAATCGTAGGTGCTGTCTGCCACGGCAGTGTCAACCAGTCTTTGTATGACGGAATGACGGTCCTGCAGCACCGCGGTCAGGATGCGGCCGGCATCATGACCGCTGAAGGCGGCAGGTTTCACCTGCGCAAGGACAACGGCCTCGTCCGGGACGTGTTCGACACCACCCACATGCTGAACCTGCAGGGCAACTACGGCATCGGCCATGTGCGCTATCCGACGGCGGGATGCGAATCCTCGTCCGAGGCCCAGCCTTTCTACGTCAACTCCCCGTACGGCATCGCGCTGGCGCACAACGGCAACCTGACCAACGCGGAGAAGCTCAAGGATGACCTGTTCCGGGAAGACAAGCGCCATATCAATACCGAGTCGGATTCGGAAATCCTGCTCAACGTCTTCGCCCACGAGCTCGCGAAATGCGGCAAGATGCGCATCGACGAGGGCGATGTCTTCGATGCCATCGCCGGCGTGCACCGCCGCTGCCGCGGCGGCTATGCGGCGGTCGCGATGATCACCGGCTACGGCATCGTCGGCTTCCGCGATCCCAACGGCATACGCCCGATCGTGTTCGGCAAGCGCGAGACCGCGCAGGGCGTCGAATACATGATCGCTTCCGAGAGCGTCGCGCTGGATGTGCTGGATTTCGAGCTGGTTCGCGACATAGCCCCCGGCGAGGCGGTCTTCATCACAGTCGACGGCGCGATTTACACCAGACAGTGCGCCGACAATCCGGTGCACACGCCGTGCATCTTTGAATATGTCTATCTCGCGCGTCCTGACTCAGTCATAGACGATATCTATGTCTACAAGGCGCGTCTGCGCATGGGCGAGCGCCTTGCCGGCAAGATCCGGCGCGATTTTCCGGATCACGACATAGATGTCGTGATCCCGATCCCGGATACCAGCCGCACCGCGGCGCTCGCGCTTGCCAACGATCTCGGCGTCAACTATCGCGAGGGATTCATCAAGAACCGCTATATCGGCCGTACCTTCATCATGCCCGGACAACAGATGCGCAAACGCTCGGTACGCCAGAAACTCAACGCCATAGACCTCGAATTTCGCGGCAAGAGCGTGCTTCTGGTCGACGACTCAATCGTGCGCGGCACGACCTCGCAGGAGATCATACGCATGGCGCGTGATGCCGGCGCGCGCAAGGTCTATTTCGCTTCCGCGGCGCCACCGGTGCGCTATCCGAACGTCTACGGCATCGATATGCCGGCCGCAAGCGAGCTGATCGCCCACAACCGCAGCGTCGAGGAGGTGGCTGCCCTGATCGGCGCCGATCGCATGATCTACCAGGATCTAGACGACCTCGTAAAGGCGGTCGGCAAGGGCAACAAGGGCATCCAGCGTTTCGATACCTCCTGTTTCAGCGGGGAGTATGTCACCGGCGACGTGACGCGCGACTATCTGGATTCTCTCGAGAGCCGGCGCAACGACGAGACCCGCGCGCAGCGCGCCGGCGGCGATGGACGGCGCGGCGGAAGCGTCGTTACCCTGTAGGAGAGCGGTGTGCGGACCGATGGAGACGACGGCCGATGAGCGATGACAATCACGACAAAGACGGCTTCGCGACGCGCGGCGTCCGCGCCGGCCAGGTGCGTTCCGCGCAAGGCGAGCAGTCCGAGCCGATCTTCGCGACATCGAGTTTCGTGTTTGACAGCGCGGAACAGGCAGCGGCCCGTTTTTCTGGCGCCGAGCCCGGCAACATCTATTCCCGGTTTACGAATCCTACAGTCAATGCCTTCGAACGCAGGCTCGCGTCGCTCGAAGGCGGCGAGCGCTGCGTCGCAACCTCATCCGGCATGTCCGCGATCCTCGCGGTTGGTCTCGGTCTGCTGAAGGCCGGCGATCATGTCGTGTGCGCGCACGGCGTTTTCGGCAGCACCATGCTGCTGTTCAGCCAGTATTTCGCCCGCTTCGGCGTCGAGACCGGCTTTGTCCCGCTGACCGACCTCGACGCCTGGGCGCGGGCGATACGCCCGAATACCCGGATGCTGTTCGTCGAGACCCCGGCGAATCCGCTGGCCGAGGTCGCCGATATCGTCGCGTTGTCCACGCTCGCCCGAGCCCACGAATGCCTGCTGGTCGTCGACAATACCGTGTGCACCGCCGCCCTGCAGCGTCCGCTGGCGCAAGGCGCCGACATCGTCGTGCTGTCCGCGACCAAGTATCTCGACGGCCAGGGCCGTTGCCTCGGTGGCGCGGTCGTCGGCAGCGAAGCCGTGGTCGGCAAGGAGGTCCAGGGCGTGTTGCGAACGGCCGGTCCCTGCATGAGCCCGTTCAACGCCTGGGTCTTTCTCAAGGGTCTGGAGACCTTGAAGATACGCATGCAGGCGCACAGCGCCGCCGCCCGCGAGATCGCCGGATGGATAGCGGAACAGCATGGGGTCAGGCGCGTCCACTATACCGGCCTGCCCGATCACCCGCAGCATGATCTGATCCGGCGGCAGCAGTACGACAGCGGCGGCCTGCTGGCGTTTGAACTGGAGGGCGGCAGGGAGGAGGCGTGGCGCTTCATCAATGCGATGCGGTTGATCACGGTCACCGCGAACCTTGGCGGCACGCGTTCGACCATAACGCACCCGGCGAGCACCACGCACGGACGACTGGCGCCCGAGGCGCGCGAGGCGGCCGGGATCCGGGAAGGACTGGTACGCGTCTCGGTCGGGCTCGAGGATACGGACGACCTGAAGGCGGACCTGCTCCGCGGATTCGCCGCGTCAGCAAGGACGCGGGGCTAGATTCACGCGCCGGCCCCTGCTCGCCGTCTATCGGCTGCCGATGCCGGAACATGCCTTGATCTCGCCGCCGACCTGTTATATACCGCAAGCATGCCGGACACCAGAAATCGGATCTGCCGACCACGAGGGACAGGATGACTCAGGCGGGAGGCCGCTGTTTCGGGGCAGGGCTCCTGTCGGCCCTGCTGCTGTTCTTATTTACGGCGTCGGCCACCGCGGCGAGCGAACTCGCCGTCGTCGGGCACCCGAGTCTCAACATATCGGCCCTGAGCGAGCAGGCCGTCCGGGATCTCTATCTCGGCAAGACGGTGCAACTCTGGAATGGTACCCGGGTCGAGATCGTTGACCTGCCCCCCGGGCACCCGGTCAGGAACAGTTTTTACATCACACTCATCGGCAGGGATCCCGGTCAGATGCGGGCCTACTGGGCCAAACGCATCTTTACCGGCAAGGGCACGCCGCCTGAAACCCGGCCCGACGAGCAGACAATACTGCGCTGGGTGGCAGCCGGCGCCGGCCGCATCGCCTATGTGAGCGCAGACGTGGTCGACGATTCCGTCAAGGTGCTGTTGCTGCATCCGGGAAACGGGCCCACCCCGTGATATCGAGAATGGCGCCATGAATCTGCGACGATTCAGTGTAAGCGGGCTGGCGGGTGCGCTGCTGCTTCTGGGGGGCGGCAACGCCGTTGCGCTCGACGTCGGGGCATTCGGCGACATGAGCCTGTCTCACAGCAATACTGAGACCAGCGAGCCGAGCTTCCGCCTCGGCAGCCTCGATCTCTACGCCGCGCAGTATATCGATGATGTCACCCGCGCGCTGTTCGAGGTCCAGTTCCAGACCTTCTCCGGCGGCGCCATCGAGGTCGAGATCCAGCGCTTCTGGATCATGCGGGAGGTCACCGACGCCCTGCATATAGGCGCCGGACGCTTCCATACGCCGATCGGTTACTGGAACCGCCATTTTCACCACGGCATCCTGCTGCAGGATACCGTCACCCGCCCGTTCATCCTGAGCTTCGAGGGCGGCGTGAATGCAATCATCCCGACGCACCTGATCGGCATCCTCGCCGAGGGCGATATCGCGGGCGGACTGCGCTACGAGGCGGCGGTCGCGAACAGCAATACCATCAATTCCTCGAGCGCTACGGACCGGCTTGCGCCACCGAACCGCGCCGACCTGAGTTCGGAAAAGTCGCTGTTCGGGCGCGTCCACTACGGTCGATACAGGGCCCCGTTCAAACCCGGCGTGTTCGTGATGAAGAATGACGTGCTCGATTCATCCTCGCAGAACGCCGCGCTGTGCGCCGATCCGTTCGTCGCGGGGTGCAGCCTGGTGGGACGGGGAGAGCCGCTGGTCAGGCAAATGCTCTACGGTGTCGACTTCCGGTACGAGCGCGGCCGCTTCGACGTGATGACGGAGTACTACCACATCGTGAACGACGCGCAGCCCGGTGTCGGCGACGGTCGCAAGCACAAGGCCGACGCCTGGTTCGCCCAGTTCGGGTACCGGATCACCGACCAGCTCAAGGCGACCGTGCGTCACGAGGCGCTGGACTTCGATACCACGGCCTCCCCGCTCGCCGACGTGACAGATCTGGGCGATGCCGACCCTTATTTCATGCATCCGCGCCTGATCGGCAGGGGAAGCATCGGCACCGAGAAGCGCAACGTCTTCGCGTTGCGCTATGACTTCAGCGAATCGAACGCGCTGCTGCTGGAGCTGAACGCGCGCGATCCGCAATTCGGCAGCAGTTCGACGACGGCCTACCTGAGCTGGGCCTTCGTGCTGTACTGACGGCCTCGATGAGGCGGGGGTGATCGTGACAACACAAAAAAGGCTGTTAGGATGTCTCGCGGGCGCCTTCCTCGCGCTTCACGGCGCTGGCGGCGCGCATGCGCTCGATCTCGGTTTCTTCGGCGACCTCGGACTCGTCAAGACGGAAACCGGCAACGCCTCTTTCCGGCTCGGGCATCTCGATTTCTATGCCGCCCAGAAGATCGATGAACATACCCGGGCGCTGTTCGAGATGGAAGTCCTGACCCTTGGCTCCGGCAATGAGATCGAGATTCAGCGTTTCTGGATCATGCGGGAGTTCTCCGACCATTTCCAGCTCGGCGCCGGCCGTTTCCACACGCCGATCGGCTACTGGAGCCGGCAGTTCCATCACGGCAAGCTGCTGAAACCGACGGTCACGCGGCCGTTCATCCTCGGCTTCGAGCGTTCGGCGAATGCCTTTCTGCCGATGCACATGATCGGCCTGATGGCCGAGGGCGAGATTTTCTATGGACTCGAATACGAACTCGGGATCGCGAACAGCAACACGATGAATTCCTCGCCGCCGCCGGCAGGGGGGGGAGGCGGGGGCGGAGTCCGGAACACGCTGGTGGTGCCGATTCGGAACGACCTGAGCAGCGCCAAGTCCGTGTTCGGCCGGCTCAGTTACGACGTCTTCGGCGTTCCGTTCAAGCCCGGGATCAGCGTCATGAGGAACGATGTGCTCGAGTCGGCGGCGGAGGGCGGCCTGGTCGAGCGCGGCGAGCCGCTGGTGCGCCAAACGTTGTTAGGCCTTGACCTGCGTTACGCCTACGGCCGCCTCGGCATGCTGTCCGAGGTGTATCGCCTCGAGAACGACGCCCGGCCCGGGGTCGGCGACGGGAGGCGCCACAGTGCCACGGCCTGGTTCGTGCAGTTCAGTTACGATCTGACCGAAAACCTGAAGGCGACCGTGCGCCACGAGGTGCTGGACTACGAGCCGGACGACCCCTATTTCACGCACCCGCGCCTGCTCCGCAGGGACGGAAGCGGCGAGGACAAGCGCGACGTGGCGGCCCTGCGCTACGACCTCAGTGAGTCGAACGCGCTGAAGGTCGAGGTCAGCAAGCGTCCCCGTGGTCTCGATCAGGGCACCTATACGACGATCGTCAGCTGGGAATTCGTGATCTACTGAGGCGTTTCACGCAGCGCTTCGATGTCCAGCACTACCTGGGTCATCGGAATGACGCTGTCGGCGTTCAGCGAGATCGAGTCGATGCCGTGTTCGACCAGCCAGCGGGTCAGGTCCGGATAGTCCGATGGCGCCTGACCGCAGATCCCGACATACTTGCCGCGCGCGCGGCAGGCATCTATCGCCATCTCCATCAGCTTCAGCACCGCCTCGTCACGCTCGTCGAATCCGGTGACGATGCCGGAATCGCGATCGACGCCGAGCGTCAGCTGCGTCAGGTCGTTGGAGCCGATCGAGAAGCCGTCGAAATGTTCGAGAAAGCGGTCTGCGAGCAGCGGGTTCGATGGGATCTCGCACATCATGTAGATCTTCAGCCCGTTGTCGCCGCGCCGCAGGCCATGATCGTCCAGCAGCGCGAGCACGTCGATGCCTTCCTGAACGGTACGCACGAAGGGGATCATAAGCGCGACGTTGTCGAGGCCGATGACCTCGCGCACGGTCTTCATCGCCGCGCACTCGAGCGCGAAGCACGCCGAGAACTTTTCCGATGAATAGCGGCCGGCGCCGCGCCAGCCGATCATCGGATTCTCCTCGTCCGGCTCGAAGCCGCCGCCGCCGATCAGCGATGCGTACTCGTTCGATTTGAAATCGCTCAGGCGCACGATCACCGGTTTTGGATAAAAGGCCGCCGCGATCATACCTACGCCTTCGGCGAGGCGCTGGATGTAGAAACTCCGCCGGTCCGGGTAGCCGGCGACGATGCGGTCGATGTCCTGCCGGGTCTTTTCGTCGAGCGTATCGTACTCGAGCAGCGCCCGTGGATGTATCCGGATGCTGTTGTTGATGATGAACTCGAGGCGTGCAAGGCCCACCCCGTCGTTCGGCAGCCGGGCAGCCGCGAAGGCCTGTTCGGGATTGCCGACGTTCATCATGATCTTCGTGCGGGGACGCCGGTCGCTGGTCAGGTCGACGCGTGTGGTCTCGAATTCCTGCGTGCCTTCGTAGATGTTGCCGGTGTCGCCATCAGCGCATGACACGGTGATCTCGCCGCCGTTGGCTATCAGTTGCGTGGCCTCGCCGCAGCCGACCACGGCCGGGATGCCGAGCTCGCGGGCGACGATCGCTGCGTGGCAGGTGCGGCCGCCCCGGTTCGTGACGATGGCGGCGGCGATCTTCATGACCGGCTCCCAGTCGGGATCGGTGATGTCGGTAACGAGGATCTCTCCCGGCTTGAGGTCGCCCATCTGGGTGGCCTCGAAGATGACCCGCGCCCGGCCGGCCGCGATCTTGCCGCCGACGCTCTTGCCGGACACGATCAGCCGGCCGCGTGTCTTGAGGCTGTAGGTCTCGTGATAACGCGTGTCGGCGAGGGACTGCACGGTCTCCGGGCGCGCCTGCACGATGAACAGATCACCGCTCCTGCCGTCTTTCGCCCATTCGATATCCATCGGCATCGGGTGCCCGGATTTTTCGGAATAGTGCTTCTCGATGACGATCGCGCCGCGCGCGAGTTCGAGTATCTCGTCGTCATTCAGTGAAAATTGCTCGCGTTCCTCGCGGCGCACCCGAACGTTGCGGGTCGAGATGCCGGCGGCGGTGTCGCTGGTATAGATCATCTTGATCGCCTTTTCACCCAGCTGGCGTTTCAGGATGGGTCGGAAGCCCTTCCCGAGCATCGTCTTCGAGACATAGAACTCGTCGGGATTGACCTTGCCCTGGACCACATTCTCGCCGAGGCCGTAGGCGGAGGTGATGAAGACGACGTCGCGAAAGCCGGTTTCGGTATCGATGGTGAATATCACGCCGGAGGCGCCGAGATCGGAGCGCACCATTTTCTGTATGCCGATCGACAGCGCGACGTCCATGTGCGCGAAGCCATGGTGCGTGCGATACGAGATAGCGCGGTCGGTGAACAGGGAACCGAATACCTGGCGGCAGGTGGTCAGCAGATGCGGCACCCCGCGGATATTGAGATAGGTGTCCTGCTGGCCGGCGAAGGAGGCGGCCGGCAGGTCCTCGGCCGTCGCCGAACTGCGCACCGCGACGTCCGGGTTGGGGCCGTATTCCTCGCCGAGCGTGCGATAGGCCGTGACGATCTCCTCGGCCAGGTCTTCCGGCAGCTCGCTGTACATGATCCATTCGCGGATGATAGCGCCGGTGTAGGCGAGCGCCTTGATGTCCGTGACGTCCAGCTGTTGCAGTATCTCGCCGATCTTGGCGCTCAGGTTGTTGTGTTCGAGAAAGTAGCGGTATCCGTCCGCAGTGATCGCGAAACCATTGGGCACCCGGACTCCGTGCCGGGACAGGGCATTGTACATCTCGCCGAGCGAGGCGTTCTTGCCGCCGACCAGCGGAATATCGGCGATGCCGAGCTCCGAAAATCCGCGGATATATTGCATCAGGTGATCACTGTGGGTCCGCCGCGCCCGGTACGCTGAAGTACGCCCGAGAGCCTGTTGGCGATCGTGATCAGGTCGGCGAGCATTTCCTGGGTGTCATGGTCGAGCCTGTCCCTGTCGGCGACGAATTTCTCGATGTAGATCCGCAGGGTCGCGCCCTCGGTACCGGTGCCGGACAGCCGGTAGACGATGCGGGAACCGTCGCTGAAGCCGATCCGGATGCCCTGCCGGTCGGAGACCGAGGCATCGACCGGATCGGTATAGCTGAAGTCGTCGCTGAATTCGACCTGGTAATCTCCGATCTGCACACCGGCAAGTTTGCGCGACTTGTGGCGCAGATCGCCGATGATCTCGTTCGCGGCGCCGGATTCGACCATTTCGTAATCGTGACGGGTGTAGTAGTTGCGGCCGAAGGTTGCCCAGTGCTCGCGCACGATCTGCTCGACCGATAGACGACGCACCGCGAGGATGTTGAGCCAGAACAGCACCGCCCACAGCCCGTCTTTCTCGCGCAAATGGCTGGAACCCGCGCCGAAGCTTTCCTCTCCGCACAGCGTGATCCTGCCGCTGTCGAGCAGATTGCCGAAGTACTTCCATCCGGTCGGTGTTTCGTAGCAGTTGATGCCGAGGCGTTCGGCGACGCGGTCCAGCGCCCCGCTGGTCGGCATCGAGCGCGCGACCCCGGCGAGAGGCTCGCGATAGCCGGGCGCGGCGGAGGCGTTCGCGGCGAGGATCGCGATGCTGTCGCTCGGGGTGACGAAGAAGCGGCGACCCAGGATCATGTTGCGATCGCCGTCGCCGTCCGACGCGGTGCCGAGGTCAGGCGCGCTGGGCGAGTACATGATCTCGACCAGTTCCGAGGCGTAGGTCAGGTTGGGGTCGGGGTGTCCACCGCCGAAATCCTGCAGTGGGGTCGCATTGATCACCGTCCCGGGCAATGCGCCGAGGCGGCGCTCGAGGATGTCGCTGGCGTAGGGGCCCGTGACCGCGTGCATCGCGTCGAAGCACATGTTGAACAGGCCGCCGCTGAGCAGGTCCCGTATCCGGTCGAAATCGAACAGGGATTCCATCAACGCGGCGTAGTCCTCGACGGAATCGACGATGTCAATGCGGGTCTGTCCAACGCTGTGCGCGCTGGTCATGGCCAGATCGGGTACGGCCTCGTCGAGGATACGGTACTCGCGAATGGAGAGGCTCTCACGGCGAATCGCCTCGGTGACCGTGGACGGCGCAGGGCCGCCGTTGCCGGTGTTGTACTTGATGCCGAAATCGCCCTGGACGCCGCCCGGGTTATGGCTCGCGGACAGGATGATGCCGCCGTCCGCGCCGAACTTGCGTATCAGACAGGAGGCGGCTGGGGTCGACAGCAGGCCGTTGCATCCGACGATGAGCCGCGCGGCTCCATTCGCGGCGGCCATCCGCATGATGATCCGGATCGCCTCGGCGTTGTAATAACGGCCGTCGCCGCCGACGACGAGGGTCTTTCCCTTGGCGCCCCCGATGGCGTTGAACAGGGACTGGATGAAGTTCTCGAGGTAGCGGGGCTGCCTGAAAGTTGCGACCTTTTTCCTGAGGCCCGAGGTGCCCGGCTGCTGGTCTTCGAACGGAGTGGTTTCGACGGTGGTGATCATCATGATGCGGCCTTCATTCAATCACAGATGGTCGATATTTGCGAGTGTTCTATAATACCCTGATCCAGCTGATCAGGCCGGGACAGGCCCGGATGCCACTGCCATCAGCCTTGATGGAATGTACTACAGCATTGAACCTGAGCGAGGAGGGTGACTTTGACGATGTCCGTGGATACCCACAAGGAAACACTGCAATTCCAGACCGAGGCCCGGCAGCTGCTGAGGCTGATGATCCATTCCCTGTATTCGAACAGCGAGATCTTCCTGCGCGAACTGATCTCGAACGCCTCCGATGCCTGCGACAAGCTGCGCTTCGAGGCGCTGACCGATGATGCGCTGTATGAAGGCGAGTCCACGCTGCGGGTGCGGATCTCCTGCGATCCGGCGACGCGCACAATCACGATCAGCGACAACGGCATCGGCATGAACCGGACCGAGGTCGCCGGGAACATCGGGACCATCGCGGGTTCCGGGACGCGCCACTTCATCGAATCGCTGACCGGTGACGAAACGAAAGACGCGAATCTGATCGGGCAGTTCGGCGTCGGCTTCTATTCCGCGTTTATCGTCGCGGACCGGGTCGAGCTGACGACGCGCCGCGCCGGGCTCGGTCCCGAACACGGCGTGCGCTGGGAATCGGACGGAGAAGGGGAATACACCCTCGAGACCGTCGAGCGGTCAGCGCGCGGTACCGAGATCGTGCTGCACCTGCGCGAAGACCAGGACGAGTTTCTCGACGCGCATCGCCTGCGCGCGATCATACGCCGCTATTCGGACAGCCTGTCGCTGCCGGTCGAGATGCAGGCGGACAAGCGGGACGACGACAAGGCGGCGCCGGAGGGCTGGGAGCAGGTCAACCGGGCTTCAGCGCTGTGGACGCGGGCACGCAGCGAGATCAGCGACGAGGAGTACGACGATTTCTACCGCCACGTCTCTCATGATTTCGAGGATCCGCTGGCCCGGCTGCATGTGCAGGTCGAGGGTCGGCAGACGTTCACGTCGCTGCTGTACGTCCCCAGGCGCGCGCCGTTCGACCTGTGGGACCGGGAGCGCGGGCACGGCGTGAAGCTCTATGTACGGCGCGTCTTCATCATGGACAACGCCGAGGGCCTGCTGCCCGGCTGGCTGCGTTTCGTGCGCGGCGTCGTCGACTCGGACGACCTGCCGCTGAACGTCTCGCGCGAGATGCTGCAGCACAACCGCCAGATCGACGTGATCCGCGGCTCGCTGGTCAAGAAGCTGCTCGGCCTGCTGCAGGACATCGCGGACAGGGAGCCGGACCGCTACCGGGAGTTCTGGGCGGAGTTCGGCCGCGTACTCAAGGAGGGGCCGGTCGAGGATCCGGGAAATACGGAGCAGATCGCGAAGCTGCTGAGGTTTCCGTCGACCCACGGCGACGGGAAATCCGACGTCTCTCTCGATGACTATCTCGGCAGGATGAAGGAGGGACAGGATCACATCTGGTACATCACCGCCGAATCGCTGACCGCCGCGATGAACAGCCCGCACCTCGAGATATTCCGCAAGAAGGGCATGGAAGTCCTGTTGCTTTGCGACCGGATCGACGAATGGCTGCTCTCGGGTCTGACCGAATACGGCGGCAAGCCGCTGCAATCAGTCGCGCGCGGCGACCTCGCGCTCGACGCCTTCGAGGACGAACACGAGAAGCAGGCGATCGACGCCGCCGCAGAGGCACTCGGCGACCTGGCAGTGCGGATGAAGGCGGTGCTCGAGGACCGTGTCGACCAGGTGCGTCTGTCCCATCGCCTGACAGATTCACCGTCCTGTCTGGTCGTCGACCAGAACGACATGACGCTGAACCTGAGGCGACTGCTCGAGGCCGCCGGGCAGAAACTGCCGGCCGGCAAGCCGATCCTCGAGATCAATCCGCGTCATCCGTTGGTCGAGCGCCTCAACAACGAGCGCGACGAGGGCCGTTTCGCGGACTGGTCGCACGTCCTCTATGAGCAGGCGATGCTGAGCGAGGGCGGACAGCTCGAAGATCCGGCCGCGTTCGTCAGACGACTGAACGGCCTGCTGCTGGCGCCGGCCTGACAGGAGAGCGACGCATGATCGATGCGCCGGGCGACGAGGCATGGACCGCCGGGCAGGGCGGCAGGACAGGCGTGCTGCTGAGCAATCTCGGCACGCCGGACGCCCCGACCCCGGCCGCCGTCCGGCGCTACCTGCGGGAATTCCTGTCCGACCGCCGGGTCGTGAACCTCCCGCCGCTGCTATGGTGGCCGATCCTGAACGGCGTGATCCTGACGACCCGCCCGCGCAAGTCCGCCCATGCCTATCAGCGTGTCTGGCGCGATGACGGTTCGCCGTTGCTGGTGATCTCAAAACGCCAGCTGGCCGCGCTCCGGCGGCGTTTCGCGGCGCGCGACGATCTGGTCTTCGCGCTCGGCATGCGCTACGGCACACCGTCTATCCGTTCCGCACTCGAATCCCTGCGCGATGCCGGCGCCGGGCGCGTGATCGTATTGCCGCTCTATCCGCAATATTCTTCCGCGACGACCGCGTCGACCTTCGACGCGGTGGCCGGCGCGATGCGGCGCTGGGTCTCCGTACCGGGCGTCAATTTCATCTCGCATTATTTCGACCAGCCCTGGTATCACCGGTCGGTCGCCGCGAGCATTCGCGAGGCCTGGCAGGGCGGAACGCAGCCCACGCGTCTGCTGTTTTCCTTCCATGGTATGCCGAAGGCCACCCGCGACGCCGGCGATCCCTATTTCGACCAGTGCGAATACACGGCGCGCGCGATCGCGCGCGAGCTGACCCTGTCAGCTGACGGCTGGGCCATGAGTTTCCAGTCGCGCTTCGGCGCCCAGGAGTGGCTGCAGCCCTACACCGACAAGACGCTCGAGGCCTGGGGCGCCGCCGGCGTCGACAGCGTAGATGTCGTCTGTCCCGGATTCTCAGCCGACTGCCTGGAAACGCTGGAGGAGATCGAGATGCTGAACCGGGACACGTTCCTTGCGGCGGGCGGGAGCCGCTATCGCTACATCCCGGCGCTGAACGACCGGGACGACCATGTCGACGGTCTGGCGGAGATGATCGAGCGACTTTGCGCCGGTCCCGCGCAGACCTGAAGGTTCAGGCCGTCGCCGCGACCGAGTCGAGGTCGAAGTTTTCCAGCGTGTAACCGCGCTCGTCGAAGGTCAGAACGCAGCCTTTGTGATACCAGTCGCCGAGCACGATGCGCCGGGCCGGCGCCCCGTCCAGCTCGAAGTCGTGGATCGCCTGGCGATGGGTGTGACCGTGGATCATGTGCATGACGCCGTGTGCGCGCATCGCGGCCTCGACCGCGGCCTGGTTTGCGTCCATGATCTCCACCGGCTTGTCGCCGGTGATGCGTTCGCTCTCCGCGCGGTAGTGTTCCGCAATCTTCCTGCGTTCGTCGATCGGCAGCGAGAGGAACTGCTTGAGGAACCCGGGCTGGCGCACGCGCAGGCGATAGGCCTGATAGTCATGATCGTCGGTGCACAGGGTGTCGCCGTGCAGCAGCAGCACCGGATCATCGCCAAGATGGATCACGGTCGGGTCCTGCAGGATGCGGCAGCCGGACAAGGTCTCGAATGCCGATCCGGCAAGAAAATCCCGGTTGCCGTGCATGAAGAACATCCTGGTTCCGCGCAGCGCGGTCGCGCGCATCAGCGTCAGCGCCGCGAGCTGGTCGGGGTCCGCCGCGTCGTCACCGAGCCAGGCCTCGAACAGGTCTCCGAGGACGTAGAGCGTGTCGCCCGGGCGCACCCTGCGGCGCAGAAAGGCCTGGAACAGGGCGCCCATCGCAGGGCGCTCGGCGCAGAGATGCAGGTCCGAGATGAACAGTGTGGCCATCGCCCGGTCAGTGGTCGATCGTTGCGCGCTCGGCGGATTCGATGACGACCGTCCGGCTCGGTACGTCACCCGGAAACGGTCCTCCGCGTCCCGTCGGGATGTTTCGTATCCTGTCGACGGTCTCCATGCCCTCGACGACCCTGCCGAACACGGTATAGCCCCATCCGGTCCCGGTCGGCGCGCGGTGATCGAGGTTTGGATTGTCGACGGTGTTGATATAGAACTGCGCGGTCGCCGAGTGCGGGTCCGAAGTCCGGGCCATCGCGATCGTGCCGCGGGTGTTCTTCAGGCCGTTGTCCGCCTCGTTGCGGATCGGGGAACGGGTGGGTTTCTGTCTGAATTCCGAATCGAAACCGCCGCCCTGGATCATGAAGTTGCTGATGACGCGGTGGAAGATCGTACCGCTGTAGTAGCCCTGGTCGACGTAGGCGAGGAAGTTCTCGACCGAGAGCGGCGCGTTTGCGCGATCGAGCTGCAACAGGATATCGCCCTCGCTGGTGCGAAGCAGGACATGGGGATCGGACTGCGTTGCTCCGTCTTCGGAGAAGGACGCCGGCGCCGCGACGATCAGCATCAGCATCAGCGCGGTACAGGCGACGGCAATCAGTTGTCTGGGCATGGCGGCGGCGTCTCCGGAAGTTTCGGTACGAGGGCGGTGATCACGATCACCATCGTGTCATAATAAGGCCTTTGGCAGGCGGGTAAAAGCCGCGGCGATATTTTTGTCGTATATTCCGTATTCCGTTAACATGCTGGGGTTTCGCGCCTGACCCCTCACGCGCCGGATTCGAACTAATGCTCCAGATCTACAACAGCCTGACCCGTCGCAAGCAGCCGTTCGAGCCGATCGAGGCCGGCACGGTCCGCATGTATGTCTGCGGCATGACGGTATACGATTTCTGCCATATCGGACATGCCCGGGTCATGGTCGTGTTCGACATGATCGCGTGCTGGCTCCGCCATAACGGATTTGACGTGACCTATGTGCGCAATATCACCGATATCGATGACAAGATCATCCGCCGCGCAGCCGAGCGCGGAGAATCGGTCGCGGAGCTGACGGAATTCTTCATCAAGGCGATGAACGAGGACGCCGCTGCGCTCGGTGTCGGGAAACCCGACGCGGAACCGCGCGCGACCGCGGCGATGGGCGAGATCATCGCGATGATCCGGACGCTGGAAGACAAGGGTTATGCCTACCGCGCCGGAAACGGTGACGTCTATTACCGGGTCAACCGTTTCGCTGGCTACGGCAAACTGTCCGGGAAGCGCATCGAGGACCTGCGCGCCGGCGAACGCGTCGAGATCGGCGAGGCCAAGGAGGACCCGCTCGATTTCGTGCTGTGGAAGGCCGCGAAACCGGGTGATCCGCAGTGGGAGTCGCCGTGGGGTCCCGGTCGCCCGGGCTGGCACATCGAATGCTCCGCGATGGCAACGCATTGCCTCGGCGAGCATTTCGACATCCACGGCGGCGGCATGGACCTGATGTTTCCACACCATGAGAACGAGATCGCACAAAGCGAGGCCGCGACCGGGCAGCCCTTCGTCAATGTCTGGATGCACAACGGCTACGTCCAGATCGACGAGCAGAAGATGTCGAAGTCGCTCGGCAACTTCTTCACGGTGCGCGAGGTCCTGAAGCGCTACCGGCCCGAGGTCGTGCGCTTCTTCATCCTCAGCAGTCACTACCGCAGTCCGCTGAACTATTCCGACCAGAACCTCGACAACGCGCGCGCGACGCTCGACGGCCTCTACCAGGCGCTGAGAGGTCTCGGGCCCGCGAAAGGCCATGCGGACGACGACTACTCTGCGCGTCTTGCAGCCGCAATGAACGATGATTTCAACACCGCGGGCGCGATCGCGGTACTGAACGACCTGCGCTCCGAGATCAACCGGATCAGGGCGCAGGGCGACAGCGAACACGCTGTCCGGCTCGCCGGCACGTTGAAACGCCTTGCGGCTGTGCTGGGTTTGCTGCAGCAGGATCCGGAAGCGTACTTCAAGGGCGGCGATTCGACTTCCGACGATTCGGATGCAGACCATATCGAGCGGCTGATCCGGGAGCGAACCGATGCCCGCGTGCGCAAGGACTGGGCGGCGTCAGACCGGATTCGGGGCGAACTCGATACCCTTGGGGTCGTGCTCGAGGACGGACCGCAGGGGACGATCTGGCGGCGCAAGTAGTCGGATCGCCGGTGCGGCGCAGAAAGGAAACGAGTATCTAGTCCCGGTGCAGATGCTCCGCCGCGTGCAGCGTATTCTGCAGCAGCGTCGCGACGGTCATCGGGCCGACGCCGCCCGGCACCGGCGTGATCCAGCCGGCGCGTTCGGCGGCGGCGTAAAATTCGACGTCGCCGGTCAGGCGGCCGTCCGCAGTGCGGTTCATGCCGACGTCGATGACGATCGCGCCGGGGCGGACCCATTCTCCCTTGATCAGCCCGGGCTTGCCGACCGCGACGACCAGCAGCTCGGCGCGGCCGACATGGCCGGCGAGATCGCGCGTGAAGCGGTGGCAGGTCGTCACGGTGCAGCCGCCGAGCAGCAGTTCGAGCGCCATCGGCCGGCCGACGATGTTCGATGCGCCGACGACCACCGCCTCCATGCCGTAGAGGTCCGCGCCGGTATGCTGCAGCAGCGTCATGATGCCGCGCGGCGTGCACGGGCGCAGCAGCGGGAGCCGGACCGCGAGGCGGCCGATGTTGTAGGGGTGGAAGCCGTCCACGTCCTTGTCCGGGCGGATGCGTTCGATGACGGTTTCCGTGTCGATATGGACCGGCAGCGGTAGCTGCACCAGGATCCCGTCGATCTCCGGATCCTCATTCAGCCCGTCGATGATCCCGAGCAGCTCCGCCTGCGTCGTCGTGTCGGGCAGATCATGGGAACGGGACAGGATGCCGACCTCCTCGCACGCCCGGCGCTTGTTCGCGACATAGACCTCGGAGGCCGGGTTGTTGCCGGTCAGGATCACCGCGAGCCCCGGCCGGCGCCGCCCGAGCTCGAGTCGCTGCCGGATCCGGATCCTGATCTCCTCGCGCAGCGCGGCCGCAAGCGCCTTGCCGTCGAGGATCGACGCGCTCATTGCGGCGATTCCGTCGCGCGGGCGCCGGGAAGGCCCGGTTCGACGGTGAAATTGCGTCCGATCATACCCATGTTCATCGAGGAGGCATTGGCTGTGACTTGCGCCGCCGATGATAGCATATGCGCCTCGCGGCTGCGTCTGTGTCGGACAGGCGCCGATGTCTGGGGCCATTGAAATCAGTTAAGATATACCTTTTAACCGGCCCGGAGCGGCATCCGGATACCCTGATGGCAAAAACGCTGTACGACAAGCTGTGGGAAGACCATCTCGTCGAGCAGAACGACGATGGTACCTGCCTGCTATATATAGACCGGCATCTCGTGCACGAGGTCACCTCGCCGCAGGCCTTCGAGGGGCTGCGGCTGGCCGGCCGACCGGTGTGGCGCATCGACTCGATCCTCGCGGTGCCGGACCACAACGTCCCGACCTCCGATCGTGCCGCCGGCATCAGTGACCCGGTGTCGCGGTTGCAGGTCGAGACCCTGGACGAGAACTGCCGGATCTTCGGCCTGACCGAGTTCGGGCTCGACGACCCGCGCCAGGGCATAGTCCATGTGATCGGCCCGGAGGCCGGTGCGACGCTGCCCGGCATGACGGTCGTATGCGGCGATTCCCATACCTCGACTCACGGCGCCTTCGGCGCGCTGGCCTTCGGCATCGGCACTTCCGAGGTCGAACATGTGCTCGCGACTCAGTGCCTGGTGCAGAAGAAGTCGCGCAACATGCTCGTGCGCATCGACGGCCGCGCGGCGCCAGGCGTCACCGCGAAGGACCTCGCGCTCGCGGTGATCGGCCGTATCGGCACCGCCGGCGGAACTGGGCATGCAATCGAATACGCCGGCGATGCAGTCGCCGCGCTGTCGATGGAAGGCCGCATGACACTGTGCAACATGGCGATCGAGGCGGGCGCGCGCGCCGGCATGATCGCGGTCGACGACACGACGATCGAATACCTGCGCGGCCGGCCCTGGGCGCCGGCCGGCGAATTATGGGAACGCGCGGTCATGGCCTGGCGCGGGTTGCGCAGCGATCCCGGCGCGGAATTCGATGCCGTTGTCGAGATCGACGCGGCGAAGATCCGGCCGCAAGTGACCTGGGGCACCTCGCCGGAGATGGTCGCGCCGGTCGACGGTCGCGTGCCGATGCTCGAGGAGTTCGCCGATCCGGTCAAGCGCCGCGGCGCCGAGCGCGCCCTCGATTACATGGGGCTCGCACCCGGCACCCCGATCCGCGACATACGGCCCGACAAGGTATTCATCGGGTCGTGCACCAACTCGCGCATCGAGGACCTGCGCGCCGCCGCTGCAGTGGTTCGGGGCCGGCATGTTGCGCCGAGTATCCGGCTCGCGATGGTCGTGCCCGGTTCCGGGCTCGTCAAGCGCCAGGCCGAGGCCGAAGGGCTGGATCGCATCTTCACCGAGGCCGGTTTCGAATGGCGCGAACCGGGCTGCTCGATGTGCCTCGCGATGAACGCCGACCGGCTCGAACCCGGCGAACGCTGCGCATCGACTTCGAACCGCAATTTCGAGGGCCGCCAGGGTCCCGGCGGGCGCACCCACCTA
>CAZJKV010000004.1:0-51181 GCA_964546765.1 uncultured Chromatiales bacterium | reverse complement strand
TCCTGCAGGGCGCGATGGCTCGTGAACAGCACGAAGGCGCGCCCGCGGCTGGCTGCGAGCACGGGCCGGATCGCGTCGACGACCGCAGCGGTGTATTCGCGCGTGCCCGGTTCCGGCAGGCCATCCGGCAGATACAGCAACGCGTTCGATTCGTAGTCGAACGGGCTGTCCCAGCGCGCGGTCGCGGCGTCCTCGATGCCAAGGCGCGTGCTGAAATGGGAGAAATCCTCGCCGACCGCGAGCGTCGCCGAGGTGAAGATCCATGCGCCGTCATAGCGCGCCATCGCCGCGCGGAAGGTCGCGGCGAAATCCATCGGCGTCACGCGCAGCACAAAGGATCGGCGCGTGCAGTCGACCCAGCGTATCTGCATCCCCGTCTCCGTCTCGTTCTCCCCGACCACGTCTCCAGCGAACAGCTGCAAACGGGCGCGCAGAATCTGGTTGCGGCGCCGGCAGTGGTCCAGCGACTTGTCGCGCCCGGCGACCGCCTCCAGCAACTCGTTCAGTTGGTCCAGACCCTGCTGCAATTCGGACATCGCGTCTCCGACCCCGGCGCGACCGGAGACCAGTCGCCAGGCCATCTGGCGCTGCGTCTCGCCCAGCGTACGGCGCAAGGACTCGCACAGGCGTTCGAGCCGGTGCGCGGCCTGCTCGAGTTGCGGCAGATCGCCGCCGAGCGCGCGCAGCGCGCGGACCGTATCGCGCGCCAGCTCGATCAGCTGCCGTCCGCCGACCGCGACGCCGAAGAAGTTCGATGCCAGCTCCGGCAGTTGATGGGCCTCGTCGATGATGAACGCAGCGTCATCCGGCAGCAGTTCGCCGTAACCCTCCTCGCGCAGCAGGATATCCGAGAACAGCAGGTGGTGATTGATGACCAGCACGTCGGCGTCCTGCGCCTGCTGACGCGCCTTGACGACGTGACAGTCGGCGTAGGCCGGGCATTGCTGGCCCAGGCAGTTCTCCGTCGTCGAACTCAGCAGAAAACGCAGCGGATCGTCGTCCGGTATCGATGACAATTCCGACAGGTCGCCGCTGCGGGTGCGCGGCAGCCAGGCGCGGACCTCGGCCAGACGCGGATCGCGGCGGGATACGCCCGTCCCCGCCCCCCGCTCGGCCTCCTCGAAGCGATGCAGGCACAGATAGTTGGCGCGGCCCTTCAGCATCGCGACGCGCGCCGGGCTCGCCAGCGCGGTGCGCACCAGCGGGAGGTCGCGATGAAAGAGCTGATCCTGCAGTGTCCGGGTGCCGGTCGAGATCACGACCTTGCCGCCGTGCGCCAGCGCCGGCGCGAGGTAGGCGAGGGTCTTGCCGGTGCCGGTGCCGGCCTCGCAGACCAGCACGCCATCGTTGTCGAGTGTCCGCGCGACGGCCTCGGCCATCTCCTGCTGCCGGGGACGCACGGTGAAGCCGGCCAGCGCGCGAGCCAGCGGCCCGTCAGGCCCAAGCACCGCTGCCGCGGATTCGTTCAACACAATCGCGTGCTCAGGATCCCGCCTGGTTATCCCAGATATCGTCGTCTTCGATGCCATTTTCCCGGGTCCAGGCCAGGCGGCCGACCGCCTTGAACTTCGCGACCGACATCGCGCCCCGCTTGCTTCGGCTGCTGCCCGCGCCTTCATTGAGCGCCGCAACCAGGTCACCACGTTCAGCCTCGTAGATCTCGAAGGGTTCGAAGTTCTCGTCCATCAGCACCAGTACCACGCTGTCCCAGTCCTGGTCGATCCTGATCTGTCCGATACGCTGGCCGGACTTGCCCTGATCGAAGATGGCCCTGGCCTTGATCTGCACGCGCCGTCCCGCCCGTCTGCCGCGGCCGATGGCGTCGTAGCCGCTGCTTTCACCCGGGCGCAGTTCGAGATCAAGCAGTCGCGCGGCGTCATACTGGCTGATCTCGCCGCTGATGCCTGCCAGCGGCCGTCCGGTCGTGCGGCGGTATTCGGTCGCAAGCAGCCTTGCCTGCGCGATCAGCTTGTCTACGGAATAGACGCTCAAGAGACATCCCCCGGGAGTACTGCCGTGGATTCTAGCATTAACCGATTGCACGGGTCAGCCTTGTCGCGGATGGCCGCTTGTCCTGCCGCAGTGACAGGGGAGACAATGACCGCATGAATACACAAGCGCCCGTTTCGATCCGGGCATTGATGAATCCTGCGTTGTATGATCATCCGGTCTCGGGGTTCGAACTGGTCGAGACGCATATCTCCTGGGTACTGCTGACCGGAAGCTTCGCCTACAAGATCAAGAAACCGGTCGATCTCGGGTTTCTCGACTTCACGACGCTCGCAAAGCGCCGGCATTACTGCAACGAGGAACTGCGCCTTAACCGCCGCCTCGCGCCACATCTCTATCTCGACGTCGTCGCGATCACCGGCGCGCCGGAGCGACCGGCCATCGGCGGCGCTGGCGCGCCGATCGAATACGCGGTGAAAATGCGCCAGTTCGACAACGCGCTGGAGCTGGACAAGATGATCCGGGGGCAAGGCATCGGCCGCGACGTCGTCGCCGCACTCGCCCGCGTCATCGCCCGCTTTCACGCGGCGGCGGAAGCGGCGGACGCCGCGTCCATGTGGGGTGATCCCGACCGGGTCCTGGAACCGGTGATCGAGAATTTCGACCAGCTGGACGCGCTGTCGTTGTCGGCGCAAGACTCGGCCTTCACGGGACACCTGCGCGCGTGGAGCATCGACGCGCATCATGCCCTTGCACCGCGGCTGGCGCAGCGCAAGCGGCATGGATGCGTCCGCGAATGCCACGGCGACCTGCATCTCGGCAACATTGCGCTGATCGACGGCGACCCGGTGCCGTTCGATTGCCTCGAGTTCAATCCCGCGCTGCGCTGGATCGACGTCATCAGCGAGATCGCGTTTCTGTTCATGGATCTCGACTACCACGAACGGCCGGACCTTGCGCTCCGGTTCCTGAACGACTACCTGCATCATGGCGGCGATTACAGCGGACTCGCCTGCCTGCGCTACTACCTGGTCTACCGGGCGATGGTCCGCGCCAAGGTCGCCGGAATACGGGCGGGCCAGTGCGTGAATCGTGACGATCGTAACGCCCTGCTCGACCAGATGCGCCGACACGTCGCGCTGGCGGAGACGTACACGCGCGAACGGCGCGCGGCGCTGATCATTACCCACGGACTGTCAGGCTGCGGCAAGACGACGCTGACCGATGATCTGCTTGCGCCGTGCCACGCGCTCAGGGTCCGCTCCGATGTCGAGCGAAAACGTCTGCACGGCCTCGCGCCCGAGGCGCGCAGCGCTTCCGCGCCTGCCGCCGGCATCTACGGACGCGACGCGAGCCGCATGACCTACGGCCGGCTCGCTGAAAGCGCCGCCGCGATCATCGGCGCGGGCTTCACCGCGATCGTAGACGCGACCTTTCTCGAGCGTGCCCGGCGCGATCGCTTCAGGGAGCTCGCGCGCGAGCTCGACGCGCCGTTCCTGATGCTCGACATCACTGCCCCGGAGGCGGAACTACGCGCCCGCATCGGGCACCGGATGTCTAATGCCGGGGACGCCTCCGAGGCCGGTCTCGAAATACTGTCTCTGCAGCTGCGAAATCGGGATCCGCTCGGGCAGGATGAGCGCGTCGACACCCTCGCAATCGACACCGGGCTGCGCGTCGACGGGCACACCATCGCAGCGCAAATCCTCGAACGCCTGCCTGCTATCGCTTGAGTATCAGGGTACGACCAGGCAAGCCCCGACCGAACCCGGCAGACACTCGCTGCCGTCGATCCACATCGCGTTGTCGAGTCGGGCACCTGTCAGACGCGCGCCCTCGAGACTGGCGTTGCGCAGGTCGGCATAGGACAAATCGGAGTTTTCGAGATTCGCGCCGGAGAGATCGGCTGCGCGCAGGCTCGCGCCCGTCAGGCGCGCGGACGCGAGATCGGCTGCGCGCAGGCTCGCGACGCTGAGGTTGCTGAATGACAGATCCGCGTCCCTGAGCCTGGCGCTGCCGAGATTCGCGCGGCTCAGCGCCATGCTGCTCATGTGCGCGGACGCGAGATCGGCACCGTTCAGGTTACGGCCCTCCATCGCGCAATTGTTCCAGTTCACTTCCGGTCTAGGAGACTGACTGCAATCCGCGCCGTCCACGATCTCGTCATGACGCGATTGATACAGGAACACGACAGTCGCGATCACTACCGCAAGCAGACCGGCGATCAGCGCGCGGCGGTGTCGTTGCGGAAAATCGGGAACATTAACGCCGCGTGCGGGCAGGCGCGGCGGCGGTCCGTCGTCATCGCCGAGCCGGCGGTCGTTATCGCCGCGCCGCTCATCCTGCAATGCCTCGCTCTCGTCGCGCCGCTCCAGTTGCCGCCGTTCGTCCTCCCAGCGCTTCGCTGCGAGCAGGCGCCGCTGCATCCGGATATCGTCGTCCCCGGCCCGCATGAAGTCGGGTATCAGCTCGGGCAGGCATTCAAGCGGCGACCAGGTCTCCAGGTCCTGGCTCAGCTCGTCGCTCATCCGGACGCGCCCGAGTATCGCATAGCGGCGGATCAGGCCGGCCGGGAATGGACCCTGCACCACAGTCCCGCGCCGCGTATACCACAGGGAGGAGTTGGGCGGATCTTTCGTGGACATGGCGTTCAGGATCCGCGGGGCAAGATACGGGCACGAATGCCTGTGCACATGATGTAGGTAAATAGTTTATAATACTTTTCCATGGACATAGGGCTTGCCTCTGGACCTCGAGGCCATATCATGGGTGTCCTGATATCCATGCAGGACCGATGCCAACAACAAGCAAATAATCGATGAATCCCGCAGACTCCGGCTCGCCAGATGGCCGCCCCGCACAATAAAGACCTGAATCAGCTACCCGCCGCGCCCCCGGGAGGCGTCAATCCCCGCCCAGACAGCACCGGCAACGATGTCCGCCTCGACGACCTGCGCCGCATGGGCGTGCTCGTGCTCGACGAAGCACCGTCCGGCAGCACTTCGATCGCCTCGATACTCGAGGCCGGCGGCTTTACCCGTATCCACATCGCCCAGAGCGAGCAGACCGCGCTCGAGACCCTCGAGCGCGCCGGCCGGAGCGATGCCGGCGGCATCGACCTGATCCTGCTCGATGTCGCCTCGCCATCGCTCGGCGGCTACCGGCTGTGCCGCACGGTGCACGCGCACCCGCCCTGGCGCGAGATCCCGATCATCGCGATACGCCCGCAGGCCTCCTGGCAGGACGACATCCTGTCCGAGAATCTCGCGTCAGGCGCTACCGACGTCCTGTTTCGTCCGATCCACGGTTTCGAGCTGATCCCGCGCGTAGTTTCAGCGCTGCTGCTCAAGCGCGAGCGTGACGCGCGCCAGCGCCATGAAGGCGAACTCGAGGCCGAACTCGCCGAACGCAAGGTCATGGAGGCCCGCCTGCAATACCTCGTGTCGCACGACGAGCTCACCGGCCTGCCGAACCGGCGCCGCCTCGAACACATGCTGGAAACGACGCTGTCAGGACTGCGCCGGCACGGCCACACCGCCGCCCTGATCTACATTGATCTCGATCAGTTCAAGATCGTCAACGATCTGGAAGGACACGCCGCCGGAGACCGCCTGCTGATGAGCGTCGCAAACATCCTGCGCGCCAGCCTGCACCAGGGAAGCCTGCTCGCCCGCATCAGCTCCGACGAATATGCCGTGCTGATCGGGGATACCGACGAGCCCGCGGCGGCCGCGCTGTCCGAATCGCTGCGCAAGGAAATCGATTCCTTCCGTTTTCGTACCGATGACCGCGACTATCAGATCAGCGCCAGCCTCGGATTGCTGATGATCAGGCCGGAAGACGACATCACGGCGAGCGAGGCGCTGGCGCGCTCGGCACAGGCCTGCTTCGAGGCAAAGGCACACGGACGCAATCTCGTACACAAGTTCAACGAGGAGGACCTCGGCGCCAGCCTGCTGCACGACGCCGTGGACTGGATGCCCCGCATCCGCGAGGCGCTCGCTACCGACGGCTTCCGCATGCTGTACCAGCCGGTCATCGAACTCGCCGGCGGACGCGTCGTCGGCTACGAGGCGCTGATACGCATGGTCGACGGTAATGGCGCGCTGATCGCACCGGTCCAGTTCATTCCGGTCGCGGAACGCATGGGTCTGATCCACGACATCGACCTGTGGGCCGTCGGTCATGCGATCGACAAGCTGCACGACCTGGGCCCCGACGCCGGTTTCTCGCTGAACGTCAATCTCTCCATTTACGCTTTCCAGAATCCTGCGCTGCTGACGCTAGTACGTGAACGGCTCAGGGAAAAAGCCGTCGCGCCCTCCCGCATCACCTTCGAGATCACCGAGACCGCAGCAGTAGAGAACTACGAGCAGACCCGCGCCATGATCAACCACCTGCGCGAGTTCGGCTGCCGCTTCGCGCTCGACGATTTCGGGACCGGATTCAGCTCCTTCAATTACCTGAAACAGTTCCCGGTCGATTACCTGAAGATCGACGGCAGCTTCATCAATAACCTGCTGAACGACCCCATAGATCAGCGCCTGGTCCGGTCGATGATCGAGGTCGGCCGCGCGCTCGACAAACAGATCGTCGCCGAATTCGTCGAAAATGCCGAAACCCTGGCGCTGCTGAAGCAGTACGGCGTCCACATGGCCCAGGGCAACCATATCGGCAGGCCGGCGCCTGATATTCCCGGCACATAACATGCAGCGGGGCCCATGCCCGAACTCACGCATCACTGGGTAGGCTTCGCCTGCCTTGCGATCTTTGTGATCGCCTATTGCGTGGTCATCCTCGAGGAATTCATCCACCTGCGAAAATCGAAGCCGGTGGTGCTCGCCGCCGGTCTGATCTGGCTGTTGATCGCGATCTTCTATACGCTGCACGGCGACAGCGTCTCGGTGCCGGAGGCGATCAGGCACCATCTCCTAGAATATGCGGAGCTGCTGCTGTTCCTGCTCGCTGCGATGACCTTTATCAACACCATGAGCGAGCGCAACCTGTTCATGGCGCTGCGCAGCAGGCTGGTCGCCTCTGGCTGGTCGCTCAGGACGATCTTCTGGATTACCGGTCTGCTGGCCTTCTTCATTTCACCGGTCGCCGACAACCTGACCACCGCGCTGGTGATGGCTGCTGTCGTGATCGCCGTCGGCGCCGGCCATCGGACCTTTGTCACGATCGGATGCATCAACATCGTCGTCGCGGCGAATGCCGGCGGCGCGTTCAGCCCCTTCGGCGACATCACTACCCTGATGGTATGGCAGAAAGGCCTGCTGGAATTCCAGGAGTTTTTCCTGCTGTTCATTCCGTCCCTGGTCAACTGGGTGGTACCGGCGACAATCATGTCCTTCGCGGTACCCAGGGAGACACCTGCGGCCGATACGGCGGTCACCCGCGTGAAGCAGGGCGGCTTCGTCGTCGTCGCGCTGTTCCTGTTCACGATCGCAATGACCGTCGCGATGCATAATTACCTTCACCTGCCTCCTTTTCTCGGCATGATGACCGGGCTCGGTCTGCTCAAGCTCTACGGCTACCGGCTGCGCCGCAATGAAATCGGCGTGGCGCCTCATATCGGGGGACCGGAGGAGACCGCGATGGACGTTGCGGGCGCGAACCACAAGCCTTTCGACATCTTCAAGAGCATGAAGCGGGCGGAGTGGGATACCCTGATGTTCTTCTACGGCGTGATTCTCTGCGTCGGCGGGCTCGGGATGATCGGCTACCTCGCGATGGTATCGGCGCTGATCTATGTGGACCTCGGGCCCACCACTGCGAATATCCTGATCGGGATCATCTCGTCCGTCATCGACAACATACCGGTGATGTTTGCAGTGCTGACGATGAATCCCGACATGTCGCACGGACAATGGCTGCTGGTCACCCTGACCGCCGGCGTCGGCGGTTCCCTGCTCTCGATCGGCTCGGCCGCGGGCGTCGCGCTGATGGGTCAGGCGCGGGGGATCTACACCTTCTTTTCCCATCTGCGCTGGACGTGGGCGATCGCGCTCGGGTATGCCGCGAGCATTGCCTGCCACCTGTGGATCAACAGCCACTTGATGTAGCGAGGCGGGCGTAACATGACCCCGGTTTCAGGCAACCGAGCGCATCGAATCATCATCCCTGCCCGGCGGCTCCGGCGCGTGCAGGCGCGAGAGCAGCTCTGCCTCGGCGCGCGCCAGATTGCATTGACTGATGATCTCGTCGATGCCTGCACCGCGCCGTATCATCCGCACCGCCTGGTCGTATTCACTGTGGATCGAGTCCCTGGCTTCGAGCTGGTCCTGACGTTCGAGCAGCCGCATCAGCTGGCGATCGACCTTGCTCAGGTGCGTACCCACGCCGCTGGCGCCTGAACAAAATGCGCCGAAGTCCTGTTGCAGTGACTTGATGTCCCGGCCCAGCGCCTCGAACTCCCCGCGCATGGCCTGCTCCGAATCCAGCGCACGCCGCATCTTCGCGCCCTGGAACAGCACAATGGCAAGCATGATCACGCACACCGCCGTCGTCAGCAGGATGGCTGGCAGATCAATGGCCATAACCGGTTCTCCTATGCAAATTCGTCTATGGTGCCACCGCGACTGTCATCCGTGCCGCGGCGGCCCTCGCGCCGCTTGCGTTTACGTTCCTTGCCCGGCGATTCCTGCCTGGCCTCATGGCTCGTCTTGTCGACCGCCCGCTTCTGCCACATCGGTTCTGCAGGCTTGATATCCCTGATCTCGGACATTGGGACCTCCGTCGCGGGTATCCTGACACCAGTCGCGGCGATCCGGCCCGCCCGCCTTTTGGTACTTTGACGGTAATTTTGCAGAATCCATGCCAGTTTGGCCGGCTTTCACCTAGACAGCGGCGAAGGCGAGCGGATCGGTGGTCCGCCGAAATCAATCGGAGTGATCGGGGCGATGAACGGCGCCACCGGCGCCGTGTCCGCCAGCAAAGGTCCGCCCTGCGGTAAGCGGAGTTCAGACAGTGTCTCCGATTCGGGCGGCGCCGAATTCGCGGGAGTCGCTGCCGCTGCCGGGCCAGGATCTGCGCTCGCCGGCGGACCCTCGCCTGCCGTCCGGCTATCGACGGGCGCCGGGACGGACCTGGTGCGATCCCGCAACCCGCCATCGAGCAGGAACGAGAGGTTTTCATCGGCGAGCACGACCAGCACGACCCTGCGATTCTGCGCACGTCCGGCAGGTGTGTCGTTCGTGGCGATCGGCCTGAACTCGCCGTAGCCGAGCGCGGACAATCGTTCCGGCGCGATCCCCTCACGCGCGAACATCCGGACGACGCTCGCGGCGCGCACCGTCGACAGTTCCCAGTTCGACGGGTACAGCAGCGTGCTGATCGGGACATTGTCGGTAAAACCCTCGACCCTGACCGGATTCGCCGCATCGCGCAGTATTCCCGCGATCTGTTTCAGCACCGGCACGGCGCCGGACTGCAGTTGCGCACTGCCGCTCGGGAACAGGATGCTGTCCTTGATCTCGACTTCGAGCCATAATTCGTTGAAGTGCACCGTTACCAGGCCCAGGTCCATCAGCGCCTTCAGGGAGCGGCTGATCTCCTCGGCGATCCTGCCGATTTCCGCGACCTTGTCCGAGCCTACCAGCGCGCCCAGCGTCGGAAAGGCGCTCTGTCGGTCGTCCATATCCTTGTCCGCATCTGTTTCGATCACCTTCGGCAGGTCGATGAATGACGGGCGTTTGACGAGATTGACCTGGGACTTCGGCAGGGCCCTTGACTGTTCGCCGATCTGTATCGGTTCGATCGATTTGGTCGGCTGACGAAACGCCGACATTAGCGAGTCGGACAGCACGCGGTACTTGCCTTCGTTGACCGACGAAATCGAATACATCACGACGAAGAACGCGAGCAACAGCGTTACAAGATCGCCGTAGGGTATGGCCCAGCGTTCGTGATTGACATGTTCCTCGTGTTTATGGCGCCTTGCCATCGGATTCCCGCGCCGCTACTGCAGGTAACTTCTGAGCTTGGTCTCGATATTGCGCGGATTCTCGCCCTCCGCGATCGAGATAATGCCGTCGATGATCATCTCCCGGAACTGGGTCTGGTGCTGGACATGAGTCTTGAGCTTGCTAGCCACCGGAAGGAACAACAGGTTGGCCGAGGCGATCCCGTATATCGTCGCGACGAAGGCCGCCGCAATGCCCGGACCGAGCTTGCTGGGATCGGACAGGTTCTGCATCACGGCCATCAGGCCCATGACCGCGCCGATGATGCCGAGCGTCGGGGCATAGATTCCCATCCCCTCGAACACGCCGGCGGCGCGCTTGTCGAATTCCTCACGGCTGCTCAGTTCCACTTCGAGGATATTACGTATGACCTCGGGCTCGCTGCCGTCCACGAGCAACTGCAGGCCCTTCTGCGAGAAGGGATCGCTTTCCTGCTCGACCAGGGATTCGAGTCCGAGCAGACCCTCCTTGCGCGCGATGTTGCTCCAGCCCACGATCTTGTCGATGACGCCGCCCTGATCGATGTGCGGCGGTTTCATGATCCAGGGGATGATACGCAGGGAATGGAGAAAGACCTTCAGCGGCGTCTGCACCAGCACCGCGGCCAGTGTTCCCGCGAACACGATGATCAGCGCCGCGAGATTCCACAACGCGCCGAGCCCGCTTCCTTTCGCGATCGAGCCACCCAGCACCGCCAGCAGACCCAGGGATATCCCGATGATACTCAACAGATCCAAGGTCTGACCTCCGCTTTCAGGGCCTCATGCATGACGACCGGCGCATGATACATTCGTCGTCAGTCGTTGCTGCGCCAGTGACCGAGCCGCGCCTGCAGGCGTATCAGCGCCTGGCTGTGGATCTGGCTGACGCGTGATTCGCTGACGCCGATGACTGCACCGATCTCGCGCAGGTTGAGGTCCTCGTCGTAATAGAGCGTCAGGACCAGCCGCTCGCGATCGGGGAGACCGGCGATCGCCTCGGCCAGGTTGCGCTTGAAGTCCTCGCGTTGCACGCCCTCGAAAGGGCCGCCGTCGGTCCTGCCGAGGCGGGATGGTACCGAGTCCTCGCTCATGCCCATCTCCTCGAAACTGAGGAGCCGGCAGCCGCTCGCATCCTGCAGGGTCTTGTGATATTCGTCCAGAGACATGTTCAGCAGCTTCGCGACCTCGTGGTCCCGGGCGTCGCGCCCGGTATTGTTCTCGATCTCCCTGACCGCATCGGCGACCTGGCGCGCCTTGCGGTGCACCGAGCGCGGGGCCCAGTCGCCCTTGCGAATCTCGTCCAGCATCGCGCCGCGTATTCGGATGCCGGCATAGGTCTCGAAACTGGCCCCTTGGTCGGCGTCGTAGTTGCGAGCTGCCTCGAGCAGGCCGATCATGCCGGCCTGAATCAGGTCGTCCACCTGGACGCTGGGCGGCAGGCGGCTCATGATGTGATAGGCGATACGTTTCACGAGCGAGGCGTACTGCGTCACCAGATTCTCGTAGCCCTTGTAGTCATCTCCGGTCGGTGCATACATAGCTGGATTTGTCATAGGTTGCCTGCCGCCTTCATGCTGGTGTCGTTTCCGTTGAACAGCCTTTCCACAAAGAATTCGATCGAACCGGTCGCCGCGGCCGGGACCGGCCAGTGCGCTACCTTCAGCGCGAGCTTGCCGAAGGCCTGCGCCGCCTTGCTGCGCGGATACGCGTCGACGACGGCACGTTGCCGCTGCACCGCCTTGCGCAGGTACTCGTCGTGCGGGATCGCGCCGCAATAGTCGAGCGTCGCGTCGAGGAAGCGATCCGAGACCTTGTTCAGCTTCCTGAACAGCTCGAGGCCCTCCTGGGTGCTACGCACCATGTTCGCCAGGATCCTGAAACGATGGATGCCGTATTCGCGATTGAGCAGTTTGACCATTGCGTATGCGTCGGTAATCGACGCCGGCTCGTCACAGACCACGACCAGTACTTCGTGCGCGGCCCTGCTGAAGGTGACGATGGTGTCGGAGATTCCCGCCGCGGTGTCGATCAGCAGCACATCCGGGCTGTAGCTCAGGCAGCTGAAGGCACGGATCAATCCGGCATGCTCGATGTGGCCCAGTTCCGCCATGCGCTGCACGCCCGACGACGCCGGGATGATGCGCAGTCCGGACGGGCCTTCGATGAGGATGTCTTCGAGTTCGCATTTGCCGCTGATTACATGAGAAAGATTGCTGACCGGCTGCAGGCCGAGCAGCACATCGACGTTCGCGAGTCCGAGATCCGCGTCGAGCAGCAGCACCTGTTTGCCGCTCATCGCAATGGCGACACCGAGATTGGCCGAGACGTTGGTTTTGCCGACGCCACCCTTGCCGCTGGTCACTGCGATGACCTTGACCGGCGCGGTATTCGTCAATCGTCTGAGCCCTGCGATCTGTGAGAATCCTGCGTCAGAAACGAGCATTGGCGACTTCCTTTCCAAAACTGAGTGTCATCAGGTCATCATTGATCAGGGCGCCGCTGCGCTTCATCGTATCGACCGCCAGGCCTACAAGAGAATCGGCGCGCGCCGAATGCAGGTCCTCGGGCACGCGTTGGCCGTCGCTGACATGCGCGACCGGCAACTGGTGCTTGACGGCGATACTGAGGGCGCCGCCGGGACAGGTCGACTCGTCCAGCTTGGTCAGGATGCAGGCGTCCGGGCTGTAAGGCGCGAACGCTTGCACCACGTCGTCGAGTCCGGAATATCGGTTGGTCGCGGACAGGAGCAGAAACACTTTTTTCGAGAAATCGGCCTTGTCCAGCAGCGTCGCCTGTTTGAGCACGCCGCTGTCATGCTGGCTCATGCCCATGGTGTCGATCAGCACCAGTCGGCGATCGGAAAGGTCGTCGAGCACACGGTGCAGTTCGTCCCTGCTGCCCGCGATCCTGACCGGGACATCGAGAATACGGCCATAGGTTTTCAACTGCTCGTAGGCGCCGACGCGGTAATTGTCTATCGTCACCAGCGCCACGTCGCGTTTTCCGTGACGGAGCGCATAGCGCGCTGCGAGCTTCGCGACCGTCGTGGTCTTGCCGACGCCGGTCGGACCGACCAGTGCCACGATGCCGCCGTCCCTGAGGATGTCGCCGTCGTAGACGGGGATGCCGCGGGTGATGATCTCGAGCGCCTCTTGCCACGCCGCGTCGCTGTCCACGCCATCGCGCCAGGCCATGTCAGCGATCGCCCGCGACTGCGCGGCACTCAATCCGAACTGCATCAGGCGCTGGATCAGTTCAACCCGTCCAGGCTCGCTGCGCGAGAACTGGCCCCAGGCGAGACTCGACAGCTGGCCTTCGAGCATGCGCCGCAGCGCGTTCAGTTCGCTGCGCATCTCGACCAGGGTAGGTTCCTGGCTCCACATGTTGGCGTCCGCACCATTGCCCTGCGCAGTGGCCGGGATACTGTCCGCCCGCTCCGCAGGATACGACTCAGGCCGCGACGGCGCCGCCTGCGCCTGTACCGGAAACAGTCCGGCGTCGAAGTCGATCGCAGCGACGATCTCGACACCACCGTTGACCCGGTTGTTTGAAAGGATCACGGCGTCGGGTCCCTGTTCTTCCCTCACCATGCGCATGGCCTGTCGGATGTCCGGGGCGAAAAAGCGCTTGATCTTCATTTCCCGTCTCTCATTTGCTCGACGATCCCGTGTTGTCTACCACCTTCATCGGCTCCGCTTACGGCCGTCCGATGTTGGCGACGATCCTGATCTGCTTGTTGTCCGGTATCTCGTCATACGAGAGCACATGCATGCCCGCGATCGAGTGCCGAATGAAACGCGCCAGCATCGGCCGGAGCGCCGCGGACACCAGTAACACCACCGGTTGTCCCGCGAGATCCTGGCGTTGTGCGGCTTCGCTCAGGGACTGGTGAAGTTTCTCCGCCAGACCGGGTTCCAGTGCCATGCCGCCCGCGCCCTGCGCCCTGATGCTTTCTAGCAATAAGTGTTCCAAAGTCTGGTCCAGGGTGATCACTGGAAGCTGTGGATCCAAGCCGTTGATATTCTGAACAATCATTCTCCCCAGCGCGACGCGTGCGAGCGCGGTCAGCTCGCCGGGGTTTTGACTGCCTTGTGCGTTCGCGGCGAGGCTCTCGGCGATGGTGCGCATGTCCCTGAGCGGGATCCGTTCCTCGAGCAGGTTGCGTAGCACCTTTTGCAGCGTGCCGAGTGTCAGGCTGTCCGGCACCAGGCCCTCGACCAGCTTGGGCGAGTACTTGCCGAGGCTGTCGAGCAGTCGCTGGACCTCTTCGCGGCCGAGCAACTCGTGGGCGTGGGACTTCAGGATATGGTTCAGGTGGGTCGCGATGACCGTGCTGGTGTCGACGACCGTGTAACCGAGGGTCTGGGCCTGGTCGCGCTGATTCGGCTCTATCCATACCGCGTCCATGCCGAAGGCGGGGTCGCGCGTCGCGACGCCGGACAGCTTGCCGAATACCTGGCCGGGATTGATCGCGAGCTCGCGCTCGGGATAGACCTCGGTCTCGCCGACCGTGACGCCGAACAGCGTAATGCGATAGGCATTAGGCGACAGTTCGAGATTGTCGCGGATATGTACCGCCGGGATCAGGAATCCGATCTCCTGTGTGAGCTTGCGGCGCACGCCCTTGATCCTCGCCATCAGCTGGCCGCCCTGGTTCTTGTCTACCAGCGGGATCAGGCGATAGCCGACCTCGAGTCCGATCGAGTCGACCTGGACGACATCGTCCCAGCTAAGGTCGCGATTTTCCGGGGACACGGTCTCCACCGGCAGCAATCGCGCGTCATCAGCCTGTCGGGCGTGCTCGGGCGAGCCGGCGCCGTGGCGCCAGATCAGGTAACTGCCGGCACCCGCGGCGATTCCGAGCGTCAGGAACACCGCGTTCGGCATCCCGGGGATCATGCCCAGCGTAGCGAGCACGCCGCCGGTAACGCCGAGCGTGCGCGGGCTTGCGAAAAGCTGACCGAGCATCTGGTTGCCCATGTCCTGTTCCTGGGACACACGGGTCACCATGATCGCGGCGGCGGTCGACAGCACCAGCGACGGGATCTGGGCGACGAGACCGTCTCCGATGGTCAGCAGTGTGTAGTTGTGAACCGCACTGCCGAAATCCATGCCGTGCTGGAGCATGCCGATCGACAGGCCGCCGATGATGTTGATCAGCAGGATCAGGATGCCGGCAATCGCGTCGCCACGCACGAATTTGCTGGCGCCGTCCATTGAGCCGTAGAAGTCGGCCTCGGCAACGACATCGTCGCGGCGGCGGCGCGCTTCCTTCTGGTCGATGACGCCGGCGTTGAGATCGGCGTCGATGGCCATCTGCTTGCCGGGCATAGCGTCGAGGGTGAAGCGCGCGCTGACCTCGGAGATGCGGCCGGCGCCCTTGGTAACGACAACGAAATTGATGATGACGAGGATCGCGAACACGACGAGACCGACGGTGTAGCTGCCGCCGACGACGAAGGCGCCGAAGGATTCGATGACCTTGCCGGCGGCGTCGGTGCCGGTGTGGCCTTCGAGCAGGACGACGCGGGTTGAGGCGATATTCAGCGCGAGGCGCAGCAGGGTCGCGAGCAGCAGGACCGTCGGAAACGTGGCGAAGGCCAGCGGGCGACCGCTGTAGACGCAGGCCATGATGACGACGAGCGAGAGCGCGATGTTGAACGTGAAGAAGATGTCTAGCATCAGCGGCGGCATCGGGACCACCAGCATCATCAGCAGCACCATCAGAATGATCGGCGCGCCGAGCATGGCGTTGCGGCCGATATACTGTATGCCGTTCATTACGGTAGCGTTATTCATTGATGCGCCTCGGATCGTGATGCTGTGACTCTGGCAGTGCCGGAGCCGGACGGGCAGCGCAGTACGGGACGCGCTGTGAATACGTCCCTGTACGCTCGACGGCCGCATCCCTGCGGCCGACGGTCCCGTACTGCGCTGCCCGTCCGGCTCTGATATCTCTCGCCACGTTCATGTAGGTTTCTTTCAAGATTCGTTCCACAATCCAGGCCTATTCGTCGACGCGCAGGTCGTCGGGGATCGGGAGGTCGTCGAAGGCCTCGCGGGTGCGCCGGTGCGGGCGGCGGCGCAACTGGTAGGCGTAGGCAAGGACCTGGGCGACGGCGAGGAAAAGGCCGGCCGGGATGCGCTGCTGGAGTTCGGTGCTGTGAAACAGCGCGCGCGACAGCGGCGGGGCCGAGATGATCGGCACCTGATGCTCGACCGCGAGGTTGCGGATCTGCAGCGCGACCAGGTCCTTGCCTTTTGCGACGACAACCGGGGCCGACATCTTCGCCTGGTCGTACTTGAGGGCGACGGCGTAGTGGGTTGGATTGGTGATGACGACGTCGGCGGTCGGAACGGCGTCCATCATGCGGCGACGCATGATCTCGTTGCGGACCTCGCGGACCTTGCGTTTCATCTCGGGGCTGCCGTCGGTTTCCTTGAGTTCGTCCTTGACCTCCTGGCGCGTCATGCGCAGCTGGCGCTGGTGATCCCATATCTGGAACGGCACGTCGACGGCCGCGATCAGGATCATTGCGCAACTCAGGAACAGAAAGGCCCAGACCAGGATGCTGCCGGCGTTGGTGAGTGCCGTTTCGGCCGCCTGGGTACCGAGACCGAGCATGGTGTCGACATTGAACCAGAGGAAGACAAGGGCGATGGAGAGCACGACGGAGAACTTCGCAAGCGCCTTTAGCAGTTCAACCAGGCTGCGCGCGGAAAAAATCCGTCCGAGGCCTTTGACCGGGTCGAGCTTGTCCCACTTGAATGCCATGGCCTGGACGCTGAAGGACCAGCCGCTGAGCGCCAGTGGCGCGATCAGCGCGGCGGCCAGCACGATGAGCAGGAACGGCAGCAACGCCAGGACGGCGCCACCCAGCGCCTGCTGCAGCATCACTGGCGCCATGTTGGCGTCCATGAGGTCGCTGCGCCTGACCTCGAAGCCGTCGTGCATGACGCCGAGCAGACCCGAGATGATGTTTTCGCCGATCATGATAAGGCACGCCGCCGACACCATCAGCACGACCATGGTGGTCAGTTCACGCGAGCGCGCGACCTGCCCCTTCTCCCGGGCCTGTTGTAGGCGTTTGGGTGTAGGTTGTTCGGTCTTTTCCTGTGCCGGTTTCTCCGCCATGGCACTACTCGACCAGCATGCCGCGAATGGAGAAATAGGCGCCGTCCAGCAGGTTCGAGAACTGCGGGAGGAACATCGGCAACGATACCAGCATGAATATGAATCCCAGCATCAGCGTGACCGGGAAACCAACGGCGAAGATGTTGAGCTGCGGTGCGGCGCGCATCATGACACCGAATGAGATGTTGACCAGCAGCAGCGCCGCGACTGCCGGCAGGGCAATGATCACCGCGCCCTTGAATATCCAGCCTGCCCAGACCAGCATCAGCCACAGGCCGCCTTCGCTGATTGCGTCGGGGGCGACCGGGATAACATGAAAGCTGTCGGCGAGGATCTCGATCAGGATCAGGTGACCGTTCAGAGCCAAAAAGATCAGGGTCGCCATCACGGTATACAACTGGCTGACGACCGGTACCGCGATCCCGTTGATTGGATCGTTCATCTGGGCGTAGCCGAGCCCCATCGACATGCCTATGACGCCGCCCGCGGTCTCGATTGCGCTGAACACTATGCGGATGAAGAATCCCATCGCGAGTCCGATCATTATCTGACAGGCGATGATGAGCAGGCCTTCAGCGCTGACCGGATCGATCGCCGGCGCCGGAGGTAGCAGCGGCATTATGATCAGCGTGATCGCCAGCGCAAGGCCGATGCGAAACATCACCGGTATCGTCCTCATGCCCAGCAGGGGAACCATCGTGATCAGCGCCGCGACCCTGAAGAACGGCCACAGAAATCCGGTCATCCATCCCGTCAGATCTTCGAGGGCTATGATCAAGGTCGGCGCTCCGCTCCACCTCGCCTAGCCGATCAGCATCGGAATATCGTTGAACAGCCTGAGCGTGAAATGAATGAGATTCTGCAGGATCCAGTGCCCACCGATGAACAACACGGCCAGCACGACAAACAGCTTGGGTATGAAGCTCAGCGTCTGTTCGTTGATCTGCGTCGCCGCCTGGAACATGCTGACCAGCAGTCCGACACCCAGCGCGGGAAGCAGAATCAGGGCGATGATGATCGATGTCAAGGTGAGCGCGCTTTGCCCGACGCTGATCGCGATTTCCGGTGTCATGATGGCGTGATCTCCCCTTGCAGACAGGTTGCCGGTATCTCCGGCGTCAGACAGCGAAACTGGACGCCAGCGTACCAAGAATCAGGGACCAGCCGTCGACGAGCACGAACAGCATGATCTTGAACGGCAGCGATATGATCAGCGGCGATAGCATCATCATGCCCATAGACATCAGCACGCTCGCGACGACCAGGTCGATAATCAGAAACGGAATGAAGATCAGGAACCCAATCTGGAATGCTGTCTTGAGTTCGCTGGTGACGAAGGCAGGCATCAGGAGCGAGAAAGGCACATCATCCCGGCTCTCTATTTCGCCGTTTCCGGAGATCTCCGCAAACAGGTTGATGTCACTTTCACGGGTCTGATGCATCATGAAGGCGCGGAACGGCAGGCTGCCCCGCTGCAGCGCCTCCTCCATGCCGATCTCCTCAGCCATATAGGGCTTCACGGCATTGGTCCAGGTGTCATTGAATACCGGCATCATGATGAACACTGTCAGGAACAGCGCCAGTCCGATCAGCGTCTGCGTTGTCGGCGTTTGCACCGTGCCGAGTGCCTGTCTCAGAATAGCGAGAACGATGATGATACGGGTGAACGAGGTCATCATCATCATCGCCGCAGGCAGCAGCGACATCATGGTCATCAGGGCGAGGATCTGCAGACTCAGGGACCAGGTCTGGCCGCCGTCCGGGGAGGTAGTCACCGACAACGCGGTTATCCCGTTTTCTCCGGCGGCGAACGCGGCCGACGGCAGGGCAAGCAGCGCAAGCAGCAACATGCGTCCGATCATTTCTGTATTCTCTTCAGTATTTCCTGGTTGAAACGGCTGAGAAAGCTGTCTCCGGCGACGGCGCCCTCCGGAACAGTTGCAGTGCCGCGATCTTCACCTGCCGGCAGCACATGCAAGGTGCGGATGCAGCCGGGTGAGACGCCGACGACGAGGCGGACGTCCTCGGCCTGGACCAGGATGATCCGTTCACGATTGCCGAGGTGCACGCCGCCCATCAGCCGAAGACGGTCTGTCGCAACGCCCTGCAAGCGGCCAAACCGCTTCGCGAACCAGGCCACCCCGAAGATCAGCAGCAATACCAGTACCAGGCCGGTCGCCATCTGCAGCAGGCCGCCGAGCGAGATCACCTCGCTGCCGCGATAGGCGCCGTCCGTTGCCTCGCGCGCGAACGCGGCGACAGGCATCAAGCCTGGCGCGAGTGCCAGCAATGCCCACGCGCATTGCAAGGCGCGCGCCGTCACCGCCGGGGGAATCGGGACAGTCGCCATGCTACTTGAGCTTTTTGACGCGTTCGGCGGCGCTGACGATGTCCGTCAGGCGAATGCCGAACTTTTCATTGACCACGACGACTTCACCGTGCGCGACCAGGGTACCATTCACCATGATGTCCATCGGCTCGCCTGCAAAGCGGTCGAGTTCGACGACCGATCCCTGGTTCAGCTTCAGCAGATTACTGATCGACATCTTGGTACGCCCGATCTCGACCGCCACGGCGACCGGAATGTCCAGGATCATGTCCATGCTCTTGGTGCCGAGAGTACCGTCATCTCCGCCCGCATCGGCCTGGAGATTCTCGAAATCCGCGCGCGCGTAGTCCTGACCACTCGTATCATCAGGCTTGCCATTGACCGCCTGTCCGTCGCCCTGCATCCGGGCCTCGTTTCCACTTTCCTGTTCGCTGGTATTCATCGTTCGACTCCTGTAATGGACATCAACTGCCTGTTCGAAGGCGCCTTGATGAGATTCGTGACCTTGATTGCGTTGCGTCCGTCGGACATCCCGAAGACGCCGCGCAGCACGGGGATATCATTCACCACCGCCGTGACCGTCTCCGGCAATTCGACAGGAATGACATCTCCGGCCTTGAGTCCGCTGATCTCCCTGACCGAGAGTTGCGTCTCGAGGAGCGTGCTCGACAGCTCGACCTCGGCATGCATGAGCTCGTTGCGCAGGGAATTCATCCAGCGCTCGTCCATGTCGACGCGGTCGGTCTGGATTCGGGTCTCCAGGATCTCGCGAATCGGCTCGACCATCGAATAGGGCATGGTGATATGCAGATCTCCGCCGCCGCCCTCGAAGTCGGCGTGGAACGGGCACACGACGACGACCTCGCTCGGGCTGACGATATTGGCGAAATGCGGATTGATTTCCATGTTCAGAAATTCGAGGTTGATGCCCATCGCCGGGCTCCAGGCCTCCTGGATATCACGGAACGCCAGGTCCACGATGATCCGGATGATGCGCTGCTCGGCCGGCGTGAACTCCCTGCCCTCGATACGCGTGTTGAAGCGTCCATCGCCGCCGAAGAAGTTGTCGACGATGGTGTAGACCAGCCGCGGATCGATGACCATCAGTGCGGTGCCCTTTAGCGGATGCACCCTGACCAGGTTGAGGCTGGCCGGCACGAACAGGCTGTGGACATACTCCGAAAACTTGACCATCTGGACCGCGCCGACCTGGATCTCGGCAGTGCGCCGCAGCATGTTGAACAGGCTGACACGCAGGTAGCGCGCGAAGCGCTCATTGATGATCTCCAGCGTCGGCAGGCGACCGCGTACGATGCGGTCCTGACTCGCAAAGTCGTAATCCGTGACCTCCCCTTCGACATGGGGCTGGTCGCTCTCCGCATCGACTTCACCGCTGGATACGCCGTGCAGCAGCGCGTCGATCTCGTCCTGGGTCAGGAGGTCGTTGGTCGCCATGTCGTCACTGCATCACGAAACTGGTGAAATAGACTGACTCGATGCCCGGATCGCCGATCTCGTCGGACAGGATGCTCTGGATCTCGGCCAGTGCCTCGTCGCGGATCTTCTGCTTGCCGGTAACGCTCGCGAGTGTGGTGTAATCGAAGCCGCTGAACATGAACACGAGGTTGTTCCTGATCTTTGGCAGATGCGTGGTGATCGCCTGTGGGATCGCGGTATCGCGCGTCATGACCTCGATCTTCACCTGCAGATAACGGATCTGGTTGCCCTCGATGAAGTTCACGACGAACGGATCGCCGAGCTCGACATAAATCGGCGCCCCGCTCTTTGCCGACGGGCGCTTGCCGCGTTCGCCCTCCTGGGCGCCGCTGCTCAAGCCGGCCGTCAGCCCGTCAAGCGCGCCGGTGAATATCAGGGTCGCGCCGACGCTGGCGCCGATTAGCAGCAGCACCGAGAACAGGATCAGCACCATCTTCATGACACCACCTTTTTTTGGCGGTGGCGTCATTTCGCGCTCGTCGTCTTCATTGATTGTCTGGTCGATCGCCATCAAGGCTCCCTCCGCATCATCCGCTGTGGTCAACGCACTCAAGATGTCTTTAGCAATACATATGCCATCCGCCGCCGGCGATTTAATACCAAGTTAATACATCGGGTTATGGGTCGTGATTGGCAGGCTGACAAGTTCTTGACTGGGATCGGGCGGGGATGTGCGGGCGCCGCCGGGATGACGGCGCAGGGCAATCGGGGGAGTAATGACTCAGACGAAGGTATCGATGAAACCGGAAGTGTTCGCGTGCCAGGCGGGACGCGTGTCGGAAGGATGCATGTCATCCGCGTGCTCGCCGGGCTCACCCGTACGCATGCGGCGCCCTTCGCCGTCACCCTGCTCGTCCGGGTCCTGGCGCTGCGAGACATCGACATTGACGCTGGCGTATCCCTGCTGATTCATCATGTCGCGCAGACGCGGGATCGCGTCCTCGAGGGCGTCGCGCGCCAACGCGTTCTGCGACAGGAAGGTGATGTTCATCTGATCGTTCTGCACGCTGACGCGGACCTCGATCGGCCCGAGCTGCGGCGGGTTTATGCGCAATTCCGCGGCATGCACCTGGTTGCCAACCATCCAGCGTATGCGCTGCCCGACTTCGTCGCCCCACTGCTGTGCCTGATGCAGCGGCGTAGCGAGCGTCCAGCCCGGCAACGCCCGTTCCGTCCCCTGCAGCAACCCCGGGAGATGCTGGCCATGCGCCGGCGTGGCCGTATGCACTGCAGACTCGACAGTGTTCGATTCAGCCGTCCTGATCAAACCCCGTAGCGCCTCCTGCGACAGCTGGAATCTGGCGCCCTCGGCGGAGCGCTGCAGCAAGGCGTGCATGTTCAGGACCGTCGTCTGTGCCGGGAACGGGACCGCGAGCCCCGACGGATCGCCACGGCTCAGCGCCGGATCCGCCAACAGCGTGAGCGGCCCGCCAGCACGCCGCCAGACATCCGCGTTAAGGCCACCCTCCTGCGAGAGCGTCAGCGCGGCCGGATACCGCAGCTCGATGCCGCGCGACGGATAGGCAACTGTGTCCGCGACACGGTCGGCGGTCAGCGGCAACCTCGCGGACAGCGCCTCGCGCAGCTGTGCTGCCAGGCCATCGAGCCCGGTCGCCGGCGCCAGTGCAGTCATCGCAAGATCGCCATCCTGTAACGCCGAACCATCCGGCAACATTTCACCGTCCAGCGGCAAAACCACGTCTTCCGTTCCGGGATGACCCGGGGCACCTGGCGGGGAATGGGTGCTGAACAGCGCCATCAGTCCGGAAAAATGCCCGGACCGGTCCGAAGTCTCCCCGGATACACCGGCCTCACCCGCGCGTAGACCTGCGATATCGCCGCCCGCGGGCATCATTGTCTGTGGAATCAGGGCTGTCACGCTCTACATAACCACCTTGCGCTGAATGCTTCGCCAGTACAGGAGCAAATACCATGCCACTGATCATAACTGATCAGCGACCGGGGCCTCATTGCAACGAGTTACGGGCCATAACCCTCGAACAACGACCGCATCCGCAGCGCATGCTCGTCGGTATCGCGCTGCTCCCTGCGCACGACCTGCACGGCCTCCTCGCCGCGAAAACGGTCGATCGACTTGTCCAGGGCCCGTCGCTTCGCGCTGGCCTCGCTCCAGGCGCGAGTCTGCTGTTCGAGCTGACGCCGGCTCTCGTCGAGCATCTGCTGCTGCTGCCGGATCACCCCGGTCAGGCGATCGTTGAAACGGCGATACTCATTGACGCGCTGAATGTCGATGCCGGATTGCCCCAGCGCCTGAAAACGCTCGATGTACTCGCGCTGGAACTGTTTCAACTCCGTCAGCCGTTGCTCCTGGTCCTCGCAGCGTTGCCGTGCCTGCCCCAGGCCGACGGCCGCGCTGTCTTCCCGGTTCTTCGCGAGTCCCGCTATCGGTTCTAGACGATCGGATCGGGTCATTGGCGCTTGCTCCCCTGTCTCTGTTCATTACTGCCGCCGAGCACCTCTTCGAGGGTCTGCAAGCCCTCGCGCAAGGAAACGCGCTCGTCCATGTCCTGTTGCAAGAATCGTGTCAGCTGCGGCCAGTATTGGATCGCCTCGTCGATACGCGGATCACTGCCCTTCGCATAGGCGCCGACGCTGATCAGGTCACGGTTCTTGCGGTAATTCGAATACAGCTGACGGAAGCGCATCACTTGATGCCGGTGGTCGATGCCGATGATCTCGTTCATCACCCGGCTCACCGAGGCCTCTATGTCGATTGCCGGAAAGTGGCCCGCATCCGCGAAGTCGCGCGACAACACGATATGTCCGTCGAGGATCGCTCGCGCCGAGTCTGCGACAGGGTCCTGGTGATCGTCGCCCTCGGTCAGCACGGTATAGATCGCCGTGATCGAACCGCCGTTCTCCCCGTTGCCGGCGCGCTCGACCAGCTGCGGAAGCTTCGCGAATACCGAGGGCGGATAACCGCGCGTCGCCGGCGGCTCGCCGATCGCCAGCGCGACCTCGCGCTGCGCCTGCGCGTAGCGGGTCAGCGAATCCATCAGCAACAGCACCTTGAGTCCCTTGTCCCGGTAATATTCGGCGACGCTCGTCGCGAGCATCGCGCCGTGCAGCCGCAGCATCGGCGGCGTGTCGGCCGGCGTCGCGATCACGACCGCGCGCGACCGCCCCTTGTCCCCAAGGATGCGGTCGGTGAACTCCTTGACCTCACGGCCGCGTTCCCCGATCAGGCCGACGACGACGACATCGGCATCGGTGAATCGGGTCATCATCCCGAGCAGCACGCTCTTGCCGACGCCGCTGCCGGCGAACAGTCCCAGCCGCTGGCCGCGACCGATCGTCAGCAGGGTATTGATGGCGCGGACGCCGACGTCGAGCGGCTCGTCGATCAGGGAACGCGCCAGTGGATTCACCGGTCGCCCGAGCAGCGGCCAGGTCGAGGTCGTACGCACCGGTCCGCATCCGTCGAGGGGCTTTCCGGTGCCGTCGAGCACGCGGCCGAGCAAGCCGTCGCCGACCGCGGCGGTGTAGTCCCTGCCGGTCGGCGTTACGCGGGCGTTCGGCACCAGACCGCGAATGTCGTCACTCGGCATCAGATAGGTCTTGTCGGCCGAGAAGCCGACGACCTCTGCCTCGATCGGCCGGCCGCCCGGATTTTCGACCAGGCAACGATCGCCGATTGCGGCCTGGCAACCGGCCGCCTCGAGCGTCAGACCGACCATGCGCGTGATCTTGCCTTCCAGGATCAGCGAGGGCTGATCGGCGAGCCGCGTCCGGACCGCCTCGATCCGGCGCCGCCACACCTGACTCCGATCAGACGCTGTCGCTGTCATGGTCACGTTCCCTGTCGCCTCCGAGCATCCCGGCCGCAATCGACGCGAGCCTTTTCTCGATCGTCGCATCGATACGCGAACTCTCGGTCTCGACGCGGCATCCGCCGCGGCAGATCGCCGGATCCTCTATCAGTTCCCATGTCCCGTCATGACCTGGAGACAACTTCATCGTCTCGCGGACGGTCGTCGCGTCCTCGGGATTCAGATACAGGCGTACCCGGCGCGCAGCGACCGGCAGGATCTCGGCCGCCTGCCGGACGACCCCCATGATCTGACCGGGATCGGACCTGATCTCGCGGCGGATGACATGGCGGGCAATCGCCATTGCGAGCGCGGACACCTCTTCGACCAGGCGTTCGTCGAGCGCCTGGAGCGGAGCCTCGAGCAACCTCATGATAGACCCCAGGCGTTCGACCTCGCCGGCGGCCTCTGCCCGGCCCCGCTCCAGGCCTTCCCGCCGGCCGAGTTCAAAGGCCTCCTGGCGTGCCTGCTGCTGCAGCTCCTCTATGCGGCCGGCCGTCAGCATCACACCGCCCGCGTCGCGTTCGCCGACTGCGCGCAGGCCCGCTGTCGCGACCTCGGGGATCGCCCAGGGCCGGCATTCCGCGGCGGACGTATCGCCGCTGATGACCTTACAGGTATTCTTCTCCACCCTTTCCGCCCAGTACGATATCGCCAGCCTCCGCCAGGCGCCTTGCGATCGCCAGGATCTCCTTCTGTGCCGCCTCGACCTCGCTCAGGCGTACCGGTCCCTTGGCCTCGAGATCGTCGCGCAGCATTTCGCCGGCACGTTTCGACATGTTCTTGAAGATCTTGTCCTTGAGCGCCTGGTCGGCTCCCTTCATTGCGAGCACCAGGGTCTCCGACGAGACCTCGCGCAGCAGCGACTGTACACCCCGGTCGCTGATGTCGCTCAGATTGTCGAACACGAACATCAGATCCTGGATCTTCTCGGCCAGGTCCGCGTTGTATTCGGTGACCTGTTCCATGATGTTGCCTTCCAGCGAGGCGTCCATCAGGTTCAGGATATTCGCCGCCGTCTTGACGCCGCCGAGGCCTGAAGATTTCGCAAGCGAATTGCCGAGGAACTGCTCCTCTATGACCCGGTTCAGTTCCTGCAACGCCGACGGCTGGAGTCGATCGAGCACCGCGACCCGCAGCAGCACGTCGGCCCTGAGTTTTTCAGGCAGCTGCGACAGGACCTCTGCGGCCTGTTCGCTGTCGAGATAGGAGAGTACGACCGCAATGATCTGCGGGTGCTCCAGCTTGACGACCTCAACGATCGAGCGCGAGTCCATCCACTTGAGCTGCTCGAGTCCCGACGAGTCCTCGACCTTGAGCACGCGATCGATGATGTTGCCCGCCTTGTCCTCGCCGAGCGCCTTGACGAGGATATTTCGCAGGTAGTCGTGGGAACCGACGCCGTAGGAGGTCTCCCGGCCGATCGCGTCGACGAATTCATTGAGGACGGTATTGGCCTGCTCGGTCGAGACGTTGCTCAGGCCCGCCATCGCCGCGCTGACCTTGTGGACCTCTCTCGGGCCGATCAGCTTCAGCACCTCGGCCGCGCTCTGCTCGCCGATGCTGAGCAGCAGTATCGCCGCCCGTTCGATGCCGGTGATCGGTCCCTGCTGGGCCTTCTTTTCCTGTGCCGCCATTCCCCGGTTACTCCGTCGACACCCAGTTTCTGACGACCTGGGCGACCCGCTTCGGATCCTGCGACGCGAGCGATCTCGCCGCATCGAGGTTGGCGTCGAAATTCTGTCCACGCGGCAGCGCGGCACGGCCTCCGCCACTCAGGCTGAGCTGGTCCTCGGGGATCTCGACGCCGTCCACGAGCATGCGCCCCTGCGTCCTGCCCTTGGTCGCGAGTTCGCGCAACACCGGCCGCAATACCCCGAAGATCAGGAATGCGACGACGGCGATGGCGATCACCTGCTTCAGGATTCCCCACACGTCCACGCCCGACAGCATCGAAGGCTCGGGTAGCGGCTCGATCTCCGGCGCCGAGGAAAAAGACGCATTGATGACATTGACGCTGTCGCCGCGCTCGGCGTCAAAGCCGATCGCCTCCCTGACCAGCTGCGTGATGCGGGCGAGATCCTCCTCCGCGAGCGGTACCCGCGTCGCCTCACCGGCGTCGTTGACCGATACGCGGTCATCGACGACGACCGCGGCGGACAGGCGGCTGACCACGCCGCCGTTCATGCGGGTATGGCTGATCGTCTTGTCGAGTTCGAAGTTGCGGACGTTGCGCCTGCTGCTGGTACCGGCAGCCTCGGCCTGCCCTCCGGCGCCGGCGCCCTCACCGGTTGCCGGCGGCTGGTTGGACAGGCTGCCCGGCACGCCTCCCGGCAGGTTGAGGCCGCCGGAAACGGTTTCTTCCACAACCTGCTCGCTGCGTAACGCACGCTGGTCGGGGTTGTAGAGTTCCTGGGTCTGCTCGGTCACGGTGAAGTCGAGCTCGGCATTGACCTGGGCGCGCACCGCGCCGTAACCCGTGATCGGCGTCAGGATATCTTCGATACGCTTGATATAGTGTTCCTCGATCCGCTTGCGATAGTCGAACTGGTTCGCCGACAGGCGGACGTTACCGTCGACGTCGCCCGTGGTCAGCAGGCGTCCGTTCTGGTCGATGATCGTCACATGATCCACGTCGAGATTCGGGATGCTCGCGGCGACCATGTGACCGATCGCCGCCGCCTGGGCATCGTTGAGACTGCGACCGGGATAGAGATCTACGGTCACAGACGCGGTCGGCTGCTTCTGGTTGCGAGCAAACGCCGTCTGGCGCGGGATCGCGAGATGAACACGGGCGCCTCGCACGCTGTTGATCGCGCTGATCGTCATCGCCAGCTCGCCCTCGAGCGCGCGCTGATAGCGGGCGTTCTCCATGAACTGGCTGACGCCGAATCCCTTCTGGTTGTCGAGCAGTTCGAAACCGCCGCTCGTGCCGCGCGGCAGGCCTTCACCGGCGAGCTTCAGCCTCGCCTCGTGAACCCGGCCTTCCGGCACCATGATCGTCGCGGTCCCGTTGGCAAGGGTAAACGGAATGCCGGCCTTCTGCAGCGATTCGGTGATCGCGACCGAATCCTGATCGCTGAGATTGCTGTACAGCAGCTTGTGACCCGGCTGCTGCGACCACAGCACCACGGCGACACCTATCGCTACGCTCGCGGCCAGCCCCGCCATCAGGCCGAGCTGGCGCAGCAGCGGCAGGCCGTAGAAACCTCGCGTGGGCAGGACGACATCGTCTGTCTTGACAAGCGCCATGATGATAAGACTCCGGTTACACTCTCACGTTGACTTCGAATCCGAACGACCTCCGATGCGCGGCGGACTTCGGCAAGGTCGCTAGATCTGCATGCTCATGATGTCCTGATAGGCGCTGATCAGGCGGTTGCGCGCCTGCATCATGAGCTGGAATTCGACATTGGCCTTCTGCGACGCGATCATGACCTGCGAAATGTCGATGTTCTCACCGCCGCGCTGAAAGCCCTCGCGAAGTTCGCGTACATGCTGCTGCGATCCGTTGACGTGATCGACGGCCTTGAGCAGGAGCTCCGAGAACTTCACCTGGTCCTGGACGCCGTTCTGCCCCGGGGCGCCGTTGCCGGCCGCGGCGGCCATCGAATTCAGCTGCGACAGCAGCTGTGCAGCGCTGATCTCACTCATGATGCAACCTCCTCCTCATTCTTCTGACCGTTTCATGCAGGTTTCAAGCCACTCCCTCAGGCCGGGACCTCGATCCCGGCCTGCCTGATCCTGGCGAGCTTGTAGCGCAGCGTACGCTCGCTGATTCCGAGTCTGACGGCCGCGGCCTTGCGACTGCCGTGCACCGCCTTCAGCGTATCGACGATGACCTGGTGTTCATGGCTTCTGAGATCGGCGGCGCCGGCCTGTTGCTGCCCGGGCGCTGCTTCCATCACCTGCGACGCCGGCGTGCCGCCGCAGGTCTCGAACTGGAGATCCACGGTATCGACGAGATTGCCGGGCTGCAGGATCAGGGCGCGCTGGATCACGTTGTCAAGCTCACGGACGTTCCCCGGCCATTCATGGGCGGCGAGTTTGCGCTCGGCATCCGCGGACAGCCCCGGGACGGTGCGGCCTTGCATACGGGCCGCCTGTGACAGCATCCTTTGCGCCAGCGGGATGATATCCGCACGGCGCTCGCGCAACGGCGGCAGGTGCAGGGGAAATACATTCAGGCGATAATACAGGTCTTCGCGGAAGCGACCGGCAGCCACCTCGCTCGCGAGATTGCGATTGGAGGTCGCGAGTACGCGGACATCCAGCGCTATCAGCTTGCGTCCGCCGAGACGCTCGACCTCGCGCTCCTGTAACACGCGCAACAGCTTGGCCTGCAGGCCGAGGTCCATCTCCGAGATCTCGTCGAGCAGCAGTGTGCCTCGCTGGGCCTGCTCGAACTTTCCCGGAGAGGCGTTGTAGGCGCCGGTGAACGCCCCCTTCTCGTAACCGAACAATGTCGCCTCGAGCATGTTGTCGGGGATTGCCGCGCAATTGATCGCAATGAAGGGATGCGCCGCACGCGGGGAATTCCGGTGGATGAAACGCGCGAGCACCTCCTTGCCCACTCCGCTTTCGCCGGTGATCATCACCGTCGCATCGGTTCCGGCGACGCGACGCGCCAGCGTCTCGACATAGCGGCTGCGTTGATCGATCGCAATCATGCCGTCGTCGACCTGGCCGCCGCAGAGATATCGGCTGACCATCTCGACCAGTGTCGCTGCCTCGAAGGGTTTGACCAGATAGTCGGCCGCACCGGTCTGCATCGCCTCGACCGCCTTCTGTATGCTGCCGTATGCGGTCATCAGCAGTACCGGGATATCCGGCCAGTGACTGCGCACATGGCCGAGCAGCGCGTTGCCATCCACCGGCTTCATCTGAACATCGCTGATCACCAGGCCGATGTCGCCGGCCCGGTCCGGATCCGACAGCAACTGTATCGCGGCTGCGCCGTCGCCGGCGCTCTCGACCGTGTAACCGGCGAGGTCGAGGGTTTCGCACAGGGCCTCGCGCAACGACGGCTCGTCTTCTACGATCAGTACTCTGGATCGACTCATGGGGTGCTCCCGGGAATCATTCATTCGCCTTCCGTTCCCGCATTGACGGGAAACCGCATCGCGATCGTGGTGCCTGCGCCGCTCTCCGATTCGATCCAGATTGCGCCGCCGTGAGCCTGCGTCACTGCGCGCGCGACCGCCAGTCCGAGTCCTGTGCCGTCCTGCCGCGTCGTGAAAAAGGGTTCGAAGACCTGCTCGCGCAGGTCCTCAGGGATGCCCGGACCATCGTCGGTGAGCAGAATCTCGATCGAGTCGATGCCCGCACGGACTCCGACCCGGCGTGCCAGCAGGCGCAGGTTGACCGGTGCGTCAGGCCGCATCGAGGCGCAGGCCTGAATTGCGTTCTCGACAAGGTTCTGCAACACCGTCAGGATCGCCGCGCGATTACCGCGCATCAATGCGCCGCGACTCTCGTCGAGGAATGCGAGGTGACAACGTCCCTCCGCGGTCAACACGGCCGACAGCTGGCGGAACTCGTCGAGCATGGTCGCGACCTTGAAATCCTCGGCGTTCAGCATACCGCCGCCTGCGAAGGCGAGCATGTCCCGACTCAGCCGGTCGAGGTGACCGAGGCAAGTGCGGATTTTTTCACAGCAACGCTTTCGTGCGGCGGCTTCGAGGCCAGCGCGTTCCAGTTGGGATAGATAGAGCAGGCTCGAGGCCAGGGGGGTGCGAATCTGGTGCGACAGTGCGGCGATCATTTCGCCGAGAGATGAGAGGCGCTGCCGGCGTTCGACCAGTGCCCGTATCACCCGGCTGTCTGTGACGTCGCTCAGCAGTACAACCTGCCCCGGTTGGGCGCCAAGGGGACCGGTCGCGACCGTGACCACGCGGCCATTGCCGAGCCGCAGACCGTCGACGCCGTCGCCGGGGACGAAGACCTCACTGATGACTTCGCGCCACAGGCGGCCGTGCAGCGCTATGCCGAGGACCTCCTGCGCCGCCTGATTGGAGACCTGGATGCGGCCGTCGCCGTCCAGCAGCACGATCGCCGCGGGGAGTGCGTCGAGTACGCAGTGCAGGAATTCAGTATCGCGGGCGCGCGCCGCGGCTGGCGGCGCGGTAACGGCACGAACGTGTTCGGCGAGAAACCGGTACGAGTCGCTCAGCTGCGCGGACGTCCGGTTGAAATGATCGAATACCTCCGACAGGCGTTCTGCCTGGGGCAATTCGGTTTGATTCATACGGTCCAGCCTCTGTCACCAGGTTTCCGGATGGACCCTTACGGGCCTCGCTCCCCTGCCTGACAGATAGCAATATATATGCCGTATTTATCTTATCTAGATATAACAGTCAGTTGTGGTATAGAAAACCTCTGGGCGTCAAGCTTATGTCACGTGATCGGCACGCTGTAGGCCATACTTGCGCAGCTTCTCGACGAGCGTCGTGCGGCGCAGGCCGAGGCGGTTCGCCGCGTGGGCCACGATCCCCTCGGAATCCTCGAGGGCCTGGCGAATCAGGCTGCATTCGAGCTCGGTCAGATGCTGCTTCAGGTCGATGCCGTCGCGCGGCAGGCGCGGGGCATCGAGCTGGTCGACCGTGATCAGCGCATCATCGGGGACCAGCTTGTCTCTCAACTGCCCGCCTTCGGGCTGGTACTTCTCCGACAGGTCGTGCACATCGACGACGCCATAGGGATGCATGATGACCAGGCGTTCGACGACATTTGCGAGTTCACGCACGTTGCCCGGCCAATGATACTGCGACAGGGCGATGATCGCGGACTGCGTCAGGCGCACCGAACCCCGTTTCTCGTGCTCCATCCGCGTGATCAGTTCCTTGATCAGCAGCGGGATGTCCTCGCTGCGCTCGCGCAGCGGCGGCATGTCGATCGGAAATACATTGAGGCGATAGTACAGATCCTCGCGGAACTTGCCTTCCTCGATCGCCTTCTCGAGATTGCGATGTGTCGCAGCAATGATGCGGACATCCGCGGATACGGTCTTGTTGCTGCCGACGCGCTCGAAGGTCTTTTCCTGCAGCACACGCAGCAGCTTGACCTGCATATGCATGCTCATGTCGCCGATCTCGTCGAGAAACAGCGTACCGCCATCGGCCATTTCGAAACGGCCCTGGCGCGCACTGATGGCGCCGGTGAATGCGCCCTTCTCATGACCGAACAATTCGCTTTCCAGCAGGTCTGCGGGAATAGCACCGCAGTTGATCGGCACGAAAGGTCTGTTTCGGCGTGAGGAATAGTAATGGATATTGCGGGCGACGACTTCCTTGCCGGTGCCTGATTCCCCGAGGATCAAAGCCGTCGCGTCGGAATCCGCAACCTGTTCGATCAGCGTGCGCACCCGGCGTATCGCGCGGCTGTTGCCGACCAGGCTGCGAAAGAGTTCCGGGGAATGCAGCCCGCCGTTCTCTGCATGGCTGCCGCGCCAGATCTCGGCCTGTTGCATCAGGCTCGTGAGATCCTTGTATTTGACCGGTGACTTCAGCGTACCCATGATCCGGGATTGTGTTGCCTGGGACGGTTTGCGTCGCGCGCGCGCGTCACCGAGGAGGATCAACGGCAGGTGTTCATCCCATGCGTGCAAGGCCTCGACCAAGGCGTCGATGCCGTCGCCGATATCGTCGGCGATGATGACGGCGTCGACACCCGCCGGTTTCAGCCCGAGTTCCTGCCACTCACCGGGCGACGCCTTGTGCACCTGGTCGTAATCGATAAAGTTGAGGATCGACGCAAGACACTGGGCACGAGCTTGATCCGGGTCAATAATCAGAATGGATTCCATCGGGTCTTCCCTTCTCCTGTCATCATCGTGATCGATGATTCTTTTATATACATTATGGTCTATCCGGTGATTTCAGCGGAATCAGGGTTGACCTGCAGACTAAGCCTTTTCACCAAGTCTGTCAAAATGTCGTCGCTCAGCCCTGTGGTCGCGGCGTCTTGCGGGCATGCGCAACCTGCCGCCTGTGCTGACGGAATATCAGCTTTTCCAGCCAGTTACGGACCGGGTCGGAGATCTCCCCGAAATCCATGTCGATATGGAACAAGCCGTCGGCCGGCGTCACCGACGTGACCCGGCCGTACAGCAGGATCGGGCTCGGGAACCGACGGCTCAGATAGAGCTCGACGGCCAGCGGATCGCCGGACGCCGGGGACGTTTCCGCCCGCCAGTGCAAGCCTGCCGCGCTGATCCTGACCGGGACCGGATCGGGCACCGGGACATGGCGGCTCAACAGGCGGCCCATCATGTCGAGCAGCAGATTGACCTTGAAATCCAGACGCGCAAGATCGTGTGCGAGCGGGCCATGGTCATCATCGACGGCATCGCCGCGGGATTCCTCGACCGCGGTGAGGCAGCGCAGGACCTGTTCGTTCGACTGATGGATCGCGAGCAATTCTGCGGGATCGGGTTCGGCGGAGCGGCGCCGCCAGGACAAGGGCATCAGGTCTTCGAAGACCAGACCGGATTCCTGTTTTGATAGTCCCGCATCTTCCATGCGGTGAAAGATACTAGATCCCGTCCATGTAAACAATCATCGCGCGGAGCGGCGCGACAGGCGGGGCACTAGCGTTTGGACGTATCGGAGTAGGCGTTCGCGGCGTGACGTTGTCGACGGTTGCCGGATATCGCGTCGGCAAGCTCCCGTCGATGACGCTCGCCAAGCGTTATGATATCGTCATTCGCGGCGATGATGCACGCCAGCAGATCGGCCTCCATCTCGGCATCGCCAGCGCGGACCAGCGCGCCGGCGGCAGCGGCGTATTCCCTGAGCAGCGCGGCGCGTTGCGACTCGAGCACGGACAGTTCATCCCAGCGTTGGCCGCGCGCGCTCCCCACCATGTCCTGGCTGCAGCGCAGCGCATGCGCAAGGCAGTTCAGTCTGCCGGACATTATTCCGCGACCTCAGCCGGCCCGCTCATGCATGGCGCCGGCACTGTCATCGGCGTGCGCCTTTATCGTTTCCAGTGGTATCGCGTCCCAGGCGCCCTTGATCTGGCGCAGAAGGTCCGCCACCTCGTCGAGATACGCCGGCTCGTTTTTCAGGTTCGCCTCGGTGAGCCGCATCAGTATGTAGCCGTACAGGTCGTCCAGGTTCCGGGCAATGTCGCCACCGACGGATTTATCGAGGCTGACACGCAGCCCCTCGATGATGGAGATTGCCCAGCTGATCTGCGCACCTTTCTCGGCGATCGCGCCGCGCGTCATGCAGCCCTTGGCCGATGATATCCTGTCGAGTACACCCTCCATCAGCATCTGGATCAGTCGATGAGGCGAGGCCCCTTCGACAGCGCCGCCGAGTCCAGTCTTCTTGTAGTCGTTCATCATGCCTCTGGCGCCTGACTGCCTCATTTCCGACTCCTCCGTTTCGTGGATATAGATATATCTGGAACTACCTGCTCGCCCGACCCTGGCCGATCCGCGGCAGGTTATCGAGTTGTTGCGTCAGGAACTCGCTGGTGGAACGCAGTTGCGCGACCAGCTCGTCCATCGCTGTAAACTGGGCCCTGATCCGCTCCTCGTAGGACAGCGATCGCAGTTCCACGCGTTCTCGCTGGGCGTTGATGTCGCTGATCGAACGGTTGATGCTGTCGGTCACCGAGTTGAAGATTCCGTCGCCGCTCAGCATGCCGGAGACCATGCGATCCAGCCGGTCGGCATAGCCGCGGCTGAAGGATACGCCCCCGCGGGCGCCGATTTCACCGCCCGCGATGCGCAGGCGCAGACCTTCGGCATCACCGTTCCCGATCAGGATCTGTCCCGATCCGGTCGCGGCGACACCGCCGATCGTGCCCGCGACGTCGACGCCCGGGACGGATGCGGGCGAGCCCCCCAGCAATCCATTGAGACCGTTGCCGCCGTTCACGGTGACCTGAGAGGCGGAGCCGAATGTCTCCGACACGATCTGGAGCACGCCGCCGGCCGCGCTGACCTGTATGCTGACGCCGGCGCTGCGCATCGCCGCGGCGCCGTTGACCCTGGCTTGAACCTCGGCCGCCAGCGCGTCCGCCGAGGCGTAACTCCCCGCGCCGATCGAGATCGTCGCTGCAATCCCGTTGATGCTGACGTTCAGTGTATCGTTGACTCCGGCAACGATTTCGAGGGTTGCCGTCGCCGAGCCGGTCACCATCCCGCGCGTCGCGAGCCGGGTGATGTTGACTGCGTAATCGCCGGGCTGCGTCAGGTTGCCCGCTGCCTGGTAGCTGATCAGCGGGTCGTCGGGGATGCCGACATTCGCGAACAGACCCGCAATCGCGTCGAAGTCCTGGTCCATCGCGCGCTGCAGGCGCGCTTCTTCCAGCACCAGCGTGCCGTCGCCGGCGCTGCGGGTGATGCCGATGTCTGCGAGATAACGAAACGGGTCGTCCGCACCGCCGATCGGCTGGTTCATGATGCGCCTGACCTGGGCATCGAGCGTCTGCAGCACCCTGTCGCCATTGAGCAGCCCGGCCTCGCCGGTCTCCGGATCGAAGCGTGACAGCTGATTGATCGTCGTAACCAGGCCATTGAACTTGTCGACAAACTCCCGGATCGCGGCGCTCGCACCCTCCCGATCCTGCGTCACCGTCACGGTCGTCGCCCCGGAGGCCTTGATGTCGATCGTCAGCCCTTCGATGACGTTGACCAGTGAATTGCTCGCGCTCGATATCGCGATACCGTTGACGACCAGCCCGGCGGTATCCTGCGCGGCCTGGGTCTGCCGCATATGCGCGCCTCCGTCATTGAAGGCGAGCAGCGACAGGCCGGATGCGTCGGCGTTGTCGCCGTCGTCGTCCTGTACCGTGATCTCGAAGCTGTTTTTCGCGCCCGTCCCGGCGCCGGCCAGTGCCAGGCGGTAATGCTCGCCGTCGTAGACCAGCGATGCAGTGACGCCGATGTCCGCCTTGTTGATAGCGTCGCGCACCCCCCTGAGGCTGCCGTCCGTGACCTCGATGTCATGGATGGACGCGTCCGGGTCCGGATCGAAGGACTGGTAGACGCCATCCTCGTCGTTGTAGGCGGTGGTACCGAACCTGAAGGTCAGCGTACCGGTCCCGATCTGGTCATTGACCGATGTGAATCGCGCATTCTGATGAAGCGAAGGGTCGCTGGCCAGTTTGTGCGTGCGGGCGAGTTCGGCGACGCTGATATCGTAGATACCGGCCGCGGCGGCGGTGCCGGCGCCGGCGCCCAGGATCGAGGGGTCCGCGACATCGACGCTGCGGGCGCGAAAGGTCTGGAGGCGGTTGAGATTGGCGAGCGCGTCCTGCAGCGAACCGAGCGCGCCCTTGAGGGTGCCGAGACCGGACAGCCGCCCCTGCAGGCCGGCCTCGCGGACATCGAGCCGCTGCAGCTGGGGCCGTTTCTGCAATTCGACCAGATCGGACACGATCGAATTGATATCGAGCCCGCTGCCGATTCCAAGGGATACTATGTTTGCCATGCAAGATCCATCTTCACCGCATCATCCCGTTACATGCGGAAGGAAATGCAATATGGAGACCAACCCGGTCACACCTCGGTGTCGAGGATGATCCCCTCATCTCTTGCAAGATGCCGCGCCATGGCCAGGACCTCTTCCGACGGTATCTGGCGGATCAATTCCTCGGTTTCGGCGTTGTAGACCCTGACGATGACCTGGTTGAGTTCCTCGTCAATCGTGAACTTGAGGTCACGATTGATATCTCGCGCGTAGTCATTGAGACGGCTGACGCTCGCGGACAGTTCTTCACGGCTCACTTTGTTCGACTCCTTGCCGGTGGAGGCCGGCATGACATTGCCGTCCGGTTGCGGTGATTGCCGCTCGACCTCGCCTGTGGCATCAGGCTGTCTGGCAGCCGGCCGGGGCGGCAGGCGCGAGTCGAAAGTCGATACAGGCGGTGTTTGCTGAATGGACATGGTTGCCACCTCTCATACCAGTCTGACGACCGGTCGAAGAGCCGGCCCGGGGCGCGCAGGCCCCGGGCCGCTCAACCGAATACCTTACTGCACTTACTGCAGCAGCGAGAGCGCGAGCTGTGGCAGCGCGTTGGCCTGCGCCAGGATCGCCACACCGGCCTGTTGCAGGATCTGGGCGCGGGTCAGCGCCGCGGTCTCCGCGGCGAAGTCGGCGTCCAGGATCCGCGAACGGGCAGAGGTCATGTTCTCCGCGGCCGATGACAGGCTCGCGATGACCGATTCGAAGCGGTTCTGCACCGCGCCGAGATCCGCGCGAGAACCGTTGACGATGGTCAGCGCGTCATCGATGACCCGCAGCACGACATCCGCATCGGCGGCGGTCTGGACGTTGATCGCGCCATAGGCCTCGGTGGTTTCAACAGCCGTAAAAGTATTGGCCGTGAACCCGGCAAGTGCGGGATTGGTTCCCGCAATGACTATGTCGTTTTCGGACGTCAGGGTAACGGCGCTACGCGTTGTGCCGGCAGTCAGACCCGTGGATGCCGTCACAGCAGTGCCGCCAAGCGCTACGACAATATTCCTGCCGTCCGCGGCCACCAGTCCCACATCAGCACCAGTTCCCGTCGCGGCGACACCGGTCTGAGCGGTAGCTGCGTTGATCGCCGCACGGACGTTGGCGGCATGTGCATCGTTGTCACCACCCTGCGCAATTGCGCCAAGGGTGACCCCGTTAATTGAAATGAAGTCCGTTGCATCACCCGCGATAGCAGCAGGTGCGCTCACGGCGCCTGCCGCAACCGTCGTCTCGGCTGCCTCCGCCGTCACGCCGGCAACCAGCGTATTGACCGCCAGAGAGATCGCCGCGGCATCGCCTTCGACGGCGCCGATATTGGTGCCGTTGATCGTCACCGCGCCGTTGGTCACATCGCCTGTCACGGCGCCGCCGGTCACCGTCGCCTCGGTCGAGGTCAGGTTGCCGCCGGTCAGGCCGAGCGCCGCGGATGTCGTCGATGCGATCGAGCTGACGCTGATCGTCTGGCCGTAATTCGCGCCGACCTGGAATACCTGCTCGGTGAACGAACCGTCAAGTACCCGGAGGCCGTTGAACTCGGTCTGGTTCGCGACACGATTGATCTCATTGATACGCTGCTGCACCTCGGCGTCCAGCGCCTGGCGATCGGAGTCGCTGTTGGTCGCGTTGCGGGCCTGCACCGCCAGTTCGCGGATGCGCTGCAGGTTGTTGGTGACCTCGGACAGCGCGCCTTCCGCCGTCTGCGACAGCGAGATACCATCGTTGGCATTGCGGGCCGCCTGGTTCAGGCCGCGGATCTGGGTCGTGAAGCGTTCTGAAATCGCCAGGCCGGCGGCATCGTCGCGTGCGCTGTTGATGCGAAGACCGGTAGAGAGACGCTGCAGGGATACAGAGAGGTCGTTCTGGGTGTTACTCAGATTGCGTTGCGCGTTCAGCGACGCAATATTGGTATTGATTATCATGGCCATTGCTTGAATCTCCTTGATCCCGGAGGGCTCTGCCGCCCGGTCAGGTTTAATCTCAGCGGATATACTTCCGTACGGAAATATTTACCGCTCCCACGGAGGATATCGGCCCTGCCGCAGGCAAGCTTTAGCCGCGCAAGTATCTGAATTCTTTATAAATGTCTTCAACAATGGGGATCACAGGTAATTGAACAGCGACAATCCCTGGATCTGGAGAAAAGACTTCTGCGCCGCGTCGAGACCGACCAGCTGGCGGCTGAGCGAGGTGATCGCCGTGGCGTAATCGAGGTCCTCGACCGCTGATTTCGCCTCCCGCAGCCCAAGCATCGCCTCCTCGTTGAGATTCTCCTGGGCATCGAGCGTGTTCAGCCGGGCGCCGGTCTGCGCGCGCAGTGCCCGGATATTTTCCATGCCCTGATCGATATTGCCGAGGAAACGGTTGGTTGCGTTGGCGATCGTGCTCGACGAGGCTTCGCCGGCTGCTGATTCGAGTACCTGTATCAATTCATCTATGGTCGAGAACATGTCCTGGCGGGTGCTTGGGGATACCATAAAGATATCGCCGGCCTGAGGCGTTCCCTCGATATTCACGACCACACCATTGAAGGCAATTTGCGCGCCAGAAAGATAGGGGCCGTTGGCTATGACATCGCCACTGCCGTTTTCTACGACGTAGTTGCCGGCATCGACGAAGGTGATCGTGTATTGATCGCGGTCCCAGGCAGTCGGATCCACGACACCACCACTGACGATGATTCCGGTACCGGTATTTGCGCTGCCTTCCGCACTGACGAAGGTCCCGTTACCGTTCGGTATTGCCTGGAATACTTCGGAACCCGCAAACCCGACCGCCACCTGGCGCGTGGCGCCGATCTGGACGAATCGTTGGCCGCTGTCGCCCTGATAGACGTAGCCCTGTTGGGGATCCGCCGAGAATGGCCGGGTGAACCCCTGATATCCGGCGAACAGGTATTCCCCGTTGGCATTCTGCGTATTCGCCAGATCCACCAGCGCATCGACGTTCTGGCGCATCTCGACCGCGATCATGCGCCGGTCGGGGCCGGTCAATGTCGCATTGTTCGCCTGCAGCGCGAGTTCACGCACCCGGTCGAGCACGCTGTTCACAGATGCCAGCGTCGTCTCGGTCTGGCCGAGCTGGTTGCGCGCTGAGGTGATGTTGTCCTGGTACTGGCGATTGAGTTGCAGGCTCTGGTTGAGTCCGAGCAGCGTCGCGGAGCCGGCCGGATCATCGGCCGGGCTCAGGATACGCTTGCCGGTCGCGATCTGCTGCTGGGTGTGCATCAGGCGTGACTGCTGATCCAACAGCGCGTTGAGCGAATTCTGGAATATCTGCCCGGTCGATATACGCATCGTTATCTCCGCACCATCGAGATCAGGGTCTCGAACATGCTGTTGGCCGTCGAGATCACCTGCGCCGCTGCCTGATAGGCCTGCTGGTAGCGCAGAATCGAGGCCGCTTCCTCGTCGAGGTTGACCCCCGAGGTCGCCTCGCGGTTCTCGATCGCGCGCCGCAGCATGCTGTCCTGTACGTCGAGGCTCAGTCCGGCCTGGTGGGACTTGTTGCCGACATCGGCGACCATCTGGGCATACCGGGATTCATAGGATGCCGCCCCGTTGTTCAGCATCCGCGCGGTTTGCAGCCCGGCGAGCGCGAGGGCGTTGCGATTGTCGCTGACGCCGTTGATGTTAGGCGAGATCGAGAAGCTGTCGCCATGGTGCGCGATTCCGTCAATGCTGAAACGGATGCCGTCGAATTCGACCGCGACACCCGGGACCAGCGCGCCCGCCGCGACCTCCACGCCATTCCCGTCGAGCACCAAATAACTGTCTGCGGGACCGCTGCCGCCGCCGGACATGGTCGTCACCGTATAGCCGAGGCCGGTAAACGCGTCGCGGTCGAAGAGCGTCACGCCGTTGAGATTGCCGGTTCCGACGTTCGCGAGCGCGGAATTGCTGCGCAGCGGGCCGGCCGCGGCGATGCGCGCCGAATCGCTGATCTCGACGCCGAAGTGCTTTGCGGCGTTGTATGTCGGCCTGACCAGGAAGCTGTCGCCGTCGGCAATGGCGCCTGATGCGACCGACAGCGTGAGCCCGTCGATGGTCTGCGTCCCGCCCGGGAAACTGTCCAGGGCGAAGGTCCTGCTGTCGCTGAGACGCGTCAGCGTATAGGACGCCCCGCTCCTGTCGATTCGATAGTCGCTCGCGGTCAGCGCCGTGGCGTCGCTGATGATGACCTCGATGGAGGCTGCGGGCAGGCCGCTGTTCCTGACGCTGCCCAGCACCTGGGCCGTCGGCGGCGAGAGGTCGCTATCGATCGGATTAAAGAAATTGCCGCCCAGATTGCCATTTAGATCCATGCCGGCGGCATGTTGTTCGTTGAACGTCGCCGCGATCCCGACTGCCAGTTGCCCAAGGGCGTTGCGGACCGGTTCGAGCATATGATTGCGGAACTCGAGAATCCCGCCGAGGCTGCCGCCGCTCATCTGACCGGTGACAACGATCGGGCTCGGCGTCACGTTATAGGCGATCTCGAGGCGATCCGCATCATAGGAGTTCGGCACCACCGAGAGCTGCCGCGACTCGACACCCGCGACGACTGCCTGACCGTTGCCGACAAATACGCTAAGGGCGCCATCGTCCTGGGTAACCGTCGAGACGGAAACCAGCCTGGACAGCTCCAGCACCATCTGATCACGCTTGTCGAGCAGGTCGTTCGGCGGTGCGCGGCCTGTTCCGGTTTCGAGTATCCTCTGGTTCAGGCCGGCGATACCGGCGGTCAGGCCGTTGATCTCGTCGACCGCTGCCGTGAGCGCGCTGTTGGTGCCGCGCCGGATCGCATCGAGCTGCTGATCAAAATGGCGTATCTGGTCGGTCAGGTTGTTGGCCTCGCTCATCATTACCTGGCGGGCGACCTGTGACGAGGGATCGTTTGCAACCCCCTGCACTGCATCGAAGAAGTTTTGCAGCGCCGGCATCACGCCTGCGTCCGGATTGGCGAGGAGATTGTTGATCTGTGTACTCAGTGCGAGATATTGCTGCGCCTGGGCGTGACCTGAGGTCGTGGAGCGCAACTGGAGGGTGTTGAATTCATCATACACGCGCTGAATGCTGCTGACCGTGACACCGGTGCCGACGAACTGCCCGCCCAGGAGCTGGGGCGAGCGCGCATCGAGCGTAACGCGCTGGCGGCTGTAGCCCTCGGTGTTGACGTTGCTGATATTGTGCGAGGCCACGTTCAGCGCGCGCTGCGCCGCCTGCAGACCCGAAATACCGGTGCCGAGAATGCCGTTAGCCATGGTCGATCCTCGATGTTCGGTGATTGATGTACTGGATGCGCGCGCCGCCAGCCGCTGTCGCCATCGGGATGGACCGTACACGGTCCGGGAGACCCGGTACCGCCATTTGCGTTAGCGGCCGATACGCCGGATTCCTAAGCATGTCACACCAGACCCTGCAGCAAGTCGCTGTTCATTATCCTGTTTATTTTTTCGGCATAGTCGGGATCGGTTGCGTAGCCGGCCTGCTGCAGGCCCTCGACAAAGCGGCCTGTGTCACCATCATGGGACAGCGCGGACGCATAGCGCGGACCCGAGCGCAGGAAATCGACGTAATCCGCGAAGCTCGCGGCATAGGACTCGTAGGCACGGAAGTTCTCCTTGCGCCTGACCGCAACCCCGTTGTCGAATTCCAGCGTCATTGTGCTCGCGCGCGCGCCGCCCCAGCGCTGGTCGGCCTTGATGCCGAACAGGTTGTGACTGTTGCCGCCGTCAGGTCCTGCGATCATTCTGCGTCCCCAGCCCGTCTCGAGCGCGGCCTGTGCAAGCAGGACCTCGGGACTGACACCGAGCTGCCCGGCTGCCTCGACCGCATGCGGATACAGGATGCGCACGAATTCCTCCGGCGAGGTGATCGGGACTTCCCCTTTCGCCTCGGTCACTGGACGCGCAAACGAAGCGGCCGGAGCGACGGTGTCGGCATCGACTGCAGGTATTGCACCGGGATCGCCGCCGAGTTGCCGCACGAGCAGGTCCGCAAGTCCGAAACTCCCTTGCCGGCCGAGTTCGACCGAGATCTGGCTGTCGAACATGCCCCGGTAGTGGTCGCTCTGGTCGCTGTCGAACAGCTCGTCACCGAAGCTCGCCGCCCGCATGTTCTTCAGCATCATCTGGATGAACAGGGACTCGAATTGTCGCGCGACTTCACGCAGGGCCTCGGGTGATTCCTCGCGCGCGCCGATGCGCAGGCGATCCAGCGCCTGAAAATCGGTATAAACGGAGGCTGCAGCGGCATCGGGCGACATGTCAGATCACGATCAGCTCCGCGCGCAGCGCGCCCGCTTCCCTCAGCGCCTCCAGGATCGCGACCAGATCCCCCGGTGCTGCGCCGACCTGGTTGACCGCGCGCACCAGTTCGTCGAGCGAGATGCCGGGATCGAATACGAACATATGGCTCGCGTCCTGATCGATACGGAGTTCGGAATCCGGAACGACAGTGGTCTCGCCGCGCGAGAACGGCTCGGGCTGGCTGACCTGGAGCTGCTCTGAAATGGTAACCGTCAGGCTGCCGTGCGATACCGCGGCCGGCGACACGCGTACGTGGCTGCCGATGACGACGGTTCCGGTGCGCGAATTGACGATGACACGCGCCGACGCCATGCCGGGCTCAAGGGTCAGGTTTTCGAGTTCGGACATGAAACCTACCCGCTGTGCCAGCGATGCCGGCGCCCTGACCTGCACAGAGGTTGCGTCGACCGGCCATGCCGTCCCGGTGCCTATCGCATCGTTGATCGCATCAGCGACACGGCGCGCGGTCGTGAAATCCGCCCGGTGCAGGTTCAGCACCAGTGCGTCCTCGCTGCCGAAACTGGTCGGCGCCTCGCGCTCGACTGACGCGCCATTCGGTACGCGCCCGACGCTCGGAACATTGACAGTGATACGCGAACCGTCGCTGCCTTCGGCGCCGAACCCGCCGACGATCAGATTGCCCTGGGCCAGCGCATAGATCGCGCCGTCCGCGCCCTTCAGCGGCGTCATCAGCAGGCTCCCCCCGCGCAGGCTCTTCGCATTGCCGAGCGAAGACACCGTGACGTCGATATTCTGGCCCGGTTTCGCAAACGGCGGCAGCGATGCGGTCACGATGACCGCTGCGACGTTGTTAAGCTGGGGATTCACGTTCGGCGGCAATGTAATGCCGTACTGGGCCAGCATGTTGCGCATGCTCTGGACCGTAAACGGCGTCTGGCTGGTCTGGTCACCGGTACCGTCGAGACCGACGACGAGCCCGTAGCCGACGAGCTGGTTGCTGCGCACACCGGCGACCTCCGCGATATCCTTGATGCGCTCTGCAGCGGCGTGGCCGGTGGTCAGGACCCCCGCAATCAATAGCAGCGACAAGGCGGGGCACTTCAGGATTCTCGGGTTCATGACAGGCCTCATGTAATGATCAGAACGGCCACCAGCGGCTGTTGAAGAAACGGCTCATCCAGCCCATCTCCGACGCGTCGGCGATCATGCCCTTGCCCCCGTAGGATATCTCCGCGTTCGCGACCATGGTCGAGAGGATGGTGTTGTTGGCCTGGATGTCGACGGGGCGTATGATGCCAGTCAGCCTGATATACTCGTCGCCCTTGTTGATCGAGATCAGCTTCTCACCGCGGATCCGGAGATATCCGTTCGGCAGTTCCTCGATGACCAGTGCGGTGATGTCGCCGGTCAGCTGGTTGCTCTGTTCGCTGCCGCCCTCGCCGTTGAAGCTCTTGTTCGAGTTCAGGCTGTTCTCCAGGTTGAGCGGGGAACTGCTGATATTACCGGCCCGGAAGCCGAACAGGCGACCGAAAAGTGTCGGATTCTCCACGTTGATCGAATTGTCCTTGCTGGTGCTTGCGCTGGCGCTCTGTGTCGCGTTGGTGCGCTCACTCAGCATGACCGTGACGACATCTCCGACTCGCCGCGCGCGCACGTCCTCGAACAGTGAACCCGGGCGGCTGGCCTGGAAGATAGCGCCCTCCGTCGTGTGCCCGGAATACTCGGGCCATGAATAGACCTCGTCCGAGATGCGGTTGTCCTGCTTCGGGGCGGATGCACAGCCGGTAACCGCCAGTATCAGCAGTGCGGCGATGAGCATCTTGCATTCAGGCATCATGTTGCTGGTCCCCGTCAGAGATTGTTGTTGACGTACTGCAACATGCGGTCGATGGACGAGATCGCCTTGGAGTTCATCTCGTAGGCGCGCTGCGCCTCGATCATGTTGACAAGTTCCTCGACGACATTGATGTTCGAACCTTCGAGCGAAGACTGGATCACGCTTCCCAGGCCGTTGATTGCAGGGGTGCCGGTCACCGCGGCACCGCTCGATGCGGATTCGAGATACAGGTTCTGACCGACCGGCTGCAGTCCGGCAGGATTCACAAAGTCCGCGAGCTGGACGGTGCCGACCTGGGTCGGTGTAGGATTGCCGGGCGTCAGCGCGGTGACGACACCGTCCTTGCCGATCGTGAGGCTGAGGGTGTTGTTCGGGATCGTGATCGCCGGCTGCAGCGCGTAACCGCTGGAGGTCACGACCTGCCCCTGCGCATCGGTATTGAACGAACCGTCACGGGTATAGGCGAGCGTTCCATCCGGTTTCAGCACCTGGAAGAAGCCGCGTCCCTCGATCGCCATATGCAACGGGTTCCCGGTCTCGACCGTGCCGCCCTGGGTGAACAGCTTCTCGGTCGCGACCGTCCGTACGCCGGTGCCGAAACTGAGGCCGGTCGGCAGCAGGGAATCCTGCGCCGATTGCGCGCCTACCTGACGCACATTCTGGTACAGCAGATCCTCGAATACCGCCCGATCCTTCTTGAAGCCGGTCGTATTGACGTTCGCCAGGTTGTTCGATATCACGGACATGCGATTCTGCTGGGCGTCGAGCCCGGTCTTCGCTATCCACAGTGCGTTGCTCATGGTCTCATCTCCGTTGAATCATCGGTTCAGATTTGCATCAGGCGCGCGGAGGCCTCGTCGTTCTCCTCCGCGGCCTGCATCATCTTGATCTGCATCTCGAACTGACGCGACAACGCGATCATGTTGACCATCGCGTCGATCGTGTTGACATTGCTGCCCTCGAGCGCGCCTGTCGTCAGCCGCACCGCGGCATCAGCCGGGGCAGGCAGGCCGTCCTGGGTGTAGATCATCCCGTCGGGGCCCTTGGTCAGCGTTGCGGGATCGGGCCTGGCCAGCTTGATCCGGTCCACGACGGCCAGGGCCTCGGGCGTCTGCCCGATCGGGCGTATCGATATCGTCCCGTCTATGCCGATTTCGATCTTCTCCGCTGGCGGTATCGCAATCGGTGCGCCTGAATCGCCGAGCACCGGGTGACCGGCACCTGTCACCAGCGTGCCGTTCGGCGTCACGCGCAAGTTTCCGGCTCGGGTATAGGCCTCGAGCCCGATCGGGGACTGCACGGCAATCCAGCCGTCGCCGTCGATCGCGACATCGAGATCGTTACCCGTCACCAACTGCGGTCCCGGCGACTGCTTGAAGGATTCCGGTCCGAGCACGCTGTATACCCGGGTCGGATAGCCCGGCCCCTCGATCTCGACATCGGTGAAACCGAGCAGATCCTCGCGAAATCCTGTCGTCGACGCGTTCGCGAGATTGTGCGCGTTCGCCGCCTGCGCCTGCATCGTCTGGCTTGCGCCGGTCATCGCCACATAAAGCATCCGGTCCATTGTCCTCGCTCCGCCCGTCTATGCGTCAGCCGTCACGATCAGCGCAGGTTGATGATCGTTTGCGTCACGGTATCCGCGGTCGAGATGATCTGCGCGTTGGCCTGGAAATTTCTTTGTGCCGTAATCATCCTGACCAGCTGCTCGGTCAGGTCGACATTCGATCCCTCGAGCGCGCCGGACTCTATCAGGCCGAGGCTCGACGAACCCGCGGTCGACACCAGCGCACTGCCCGACTCGAAGCTCTCGGCCCAGCTCGTGTCGCCGAGTTGGGTCAACCCCTGCGGATTGCTGAAGTTGGCGAGTGCGACCTGCGCCAGCGTGCGAGACTGGCCATTCGTGAAGCGGGCCAGCATCACGCCGGAATTATCGATGTCGATGCCGCTCAGGCGTCCGGTCGAGAACCCGTCCTGCTGCAGGGCAACGACGTTGAAGCCGCCGCCAAACTGGGTCATCGAACCGTAATCCATATCCAGGGAGATATCCGAAGCGCCGCCGCCGGGATTGAAGGCGTTCATCGTGATCGTCGAGGGAGGCACGGGGTTGCCGTTGATAGACTGCAAGGCACCGATGCTGTTGAACTGCAGCAGGTCAGATCCGTTGGCCTGCGCGCCGCTGACCTGCTGGCCATCGACATATATATAGGACTCCCACTGGTTCGGGATGCCCGTCTTCCGGTAATAGGCCGTGGCGAGGTGCGGAGAGCCCAGCGAATCGTAGATCGTCAGCGACGTCGAATTGTTGAACGTCGATGCATCGGCAACGTCGAAGGCCAGCTGCAGTGCGCCGTCCGCGCTTGCCGTGATATCGGTCTGGCCGCCGCCGGCGACCTGCGTCACACCCGAGACGTCGAAGGTCAGATCGACGGGCGCCTGTTGACCGCCCGCGCCGTCCGGATCCCAGCTCAGCGTCACGCTGCCGGTCGTGCCGATGGTCATCTGGGCGGTGGTGGTCGTGCCGCCGGCACCAATCATCGACACATCCCAGTCATTGCCGGCGACATGCGTGAATTGCAGCTGGGCGCCGTTGACGGTCTGGCCGAGGCCGTCGACCAGGCTGAAGGCCGCCGTGCTGGCGGGCGAATCATCGCTGTCGAGCACCGGGTTCGGTCCGGCGCTGCCGAGCGAGATCACGCCCGAGGTCTGATACGAGACAGGGACACTGGCAGAGGCGTTCAGGTTCAGGCCGAAGCGAATGGACTCGGTCGCCTGGGGGGCGATGTCCGAGGTATCGAGCTGGATATCGCCGAGCGCCCCGCTTATATTGCCCGCACCGTCCGCCAGATAGCCGGTCAGACGTTGCCCCTGGGCGTTGACGATGAAGCCGTTGCGATCCGGACTGAAGGCGCCGCTGCGCGAATACACGGTGCCGCCGCCGTCGTTGAGGCGGAAGAATCCCTGGCCGCTGATCGCAAGATCGAGATTGTTGTTCGTGAACTCGATGTTGCCGCTGGAAAACTCCTGGGCGATATCCGCTATGCGGACACCGCTGCCGATCGCGTTCGATGACGACCCGAGATTGGAAGTCGCAAAAACGTCCGAGAAGTGCACTGTCGACTGTTTGAAGCCCGTGGTGCTGGCGTTGGCGACGTTGTTTCCGATGACCCTGAGGTCTGCGGAGGACGCGTTCAAACCACTGAGAGCTGTACGAAATGGCATTTTAGGTATCTCCCTGTTGGATCCGTTACCGACCGGTTACATGACCTGTTTGACGTCTGAAAGGGCAACCGGCCCGACGCCTGATACGTTCAGCGTGATGCCCTGACCGTTCCTTCCCATCGTGACGCTGTCCACTCTCGACGAGATCAGCGTGTCTACCGCCAGCGCCTGGCCGCCGAGACGCATGTCCGCTTCGAGTCGGTAGAAGCCGGCTGCGGCGCGTTCGCCGTCGTCAGTGCGGCCATCCCAGCTGAAGGGCACACTGCCCTGGGTCTGGGCACCGACATCGATGCGCCTGACCAGCTGGCCGGCGGCGTCATAGACGCCAACCGTGAGTGAATCCGTCGCGGCCGGCAGCTCGATCATCCCGGAGACCTCGCCATCGACGTCAAGCCGCGCGGTATCGGCCGGCACCAGTACGGAACGGCCGACCATCGCCGAGGCCTGCAGGGCCTGATTCGAATACATCGCCGTCGCAACCTGCTGGAAGGAATCCTGCAGATCCTGGATACCTGCGACCGTACTGAACTGCGCGATCTGGGTATAGAATTCTCCGCTCTCCATCGGCTTCAGCGGATCCTGGTTGTTGAGTTGAGTGACCATCAGCTTGAGAAACTCCGTTTGTCCGAGCTGATCCGGCCTGCTTGCATCCTGCTTCGGTACGAAGCCGAGGCTGTCCAGTAACTGCGTGTCGATTGTCGTCATGTCCCTGTTCCCGTACCGCTGTCAAGTTTGTCCGCCATCACGTCACTGATTGAAGCTCATTGGCCGAGACGCAATAGATTCATCAACATCTGCTTCGAGGTATTCACGACCTCGACGTTGTTCTGGTAGGTTCGCGAGGCCGAGATCATGTCCGCCATCTCTTCGACTACATTGATGTTCGGTCGATATATATAGCCTTCAGTGTTCGCGAGCGGGTGGTCCGGCTGATATTGCTGCTGCGCCGGCCGGGCGTCCTCGACGATGCCGGTGACCCTTACCCCGGCGACACTCCTGTCCAGGGACTCCTGGAAGGTCGCGAATACCGGACGGCGCGCGCGATATACACCCTCCTCGGTCCCGCTGACACTGTCGGCGTTGGCGAGATTGCTCGCCGTCGAATTCAGCCGCACCGTCTGGGCGCTCATCGCCGAACCGGCAATATCAAATATGGAAAACAGTCCCATGATCATTCTCCCCGTATCGCGCCGAGCAGGCTCTTGATGGTACCGTCCAGGAACGCGAAGCTTGCCTGGTGACGGATCGCGTTCTGCGCAAACTGTGACTGCTCGACCTGGACATCGACCGTATTACCGTCCGCGGATGTCTGGTGCGGTATCCGGTACTTCATGTGCATATGCATTGCATCGCCTGCCTGCGCCGCCATGTCGATATGGCGTCCGTGTGTCCTCGCCAGGCTCACTTCGCCCTGCGACACGCCGTTCAGCACGGCGCGGAAGTCTATGTCCCGCGCCTTGTAGCCCGGCGTGTCCGCGTTCGCCATGTTCGCGGCGAGGACCTCGGCCCGCTTGCCGTACAGCTGCAAGGCCTGGGCGTGTATCCCGAACGCGGCGTCGATCTTCGATGACATGGCTTATGTCTCCATCCACAACGGACCGCCTGAACCAGAGCAATTGCCATGCCAGGATATGTTTTATCGTAAAAACAGATACTTGATAGTTGCCTCGGACCCCCTGCGACGACACCATCGGCAAGCCCTGACCGCCTGACGGCAAATCTGCGGCGATCACGGCAAGGGCTCGACGCAGGGCGTTGCGTCTTCCGGAACCCGCGTTATGGCATGGATATTGAATGTTATTCGGGCGGAATCAGAAGGAAATTGCACGAACGAATCGGGACAAGATGAGAGTCATCGTCAAAATCATGCTGGGCCTCGCTCTGACTGGCGGGACCGCGATCGCTGCGCCGCAGACCGGTACGGCGCACGCGATCGAATCCCATGCACGCATACTCGACACCGCGCGCGGATTTCTCGAGCAGCAGCTCGCCGGCCGATCCGGCAAGAGTGAGATCGGGATCGGCGCAATCGATCACAGGCTGCGCCTCGCGCGATGCGACGGCGCGCTCGAAGGTTATCTGCCGCCGGGCGGACGGCTCTCCGGCAATACCAGTGTCGGCGTACGCTGCACCGGCGCCCGGGCGTGGAAGCTCTATGTGACTGCGCGCATCTCTCTGCTCGAGGAGGTCGTTGTCGCGCGAGGCTTCCTCCCGCGCGGGACGGTGATCGGGCCGGAACATGTCGAGATCGCCGAACGCGACGTATCCACGTCTGCGCACGGCTATCTCGGCGACCTGGACCTGGTGATCGGCATGGTGGTCAAGCAGCCGTTGCAGGGTGGATTGGTCCTGACACCGGCGATGATTGACCGGCCACGGCTGATAAGACGCGGTGACAAGGTCGTCATCGTGTCGCGCACCGGCAATTTCGAGGTGCGAATGGCCGGCAACGCCCTCGCCGATGGCGCCGAAGGCGATCGTATCCGGGTCAGGAACAACAATTCAAAGCGAATCGTTGAAGGGAGGGTAACCGCGCACGGCGCCGTCCTGGTGCAGATGTGATCGGACGAACGCCGGCCAGTCGCGGCAATATCGACACCATGCATAATGTGATACAACAGTCGATACTGCCGTTTAGTGTACAGGAGCGAGGACTATGCCCATAGAAATCAACGGATCATCGACACCGCATACCCGGCAGACCGGGGAAGGCGGTCCGCTGCGCGTAGTGCGCACCTCGGCGGAGACGCCGCAGGACAGCCATGGCGCAACCGGCAAGGACACGGTCAGCCTTACCGGCATCGCGGCGCTGTTGCAGCAGCTCGATAACAGGATAGCGTCGCTTCCGGTCATCGACACCGCGCGTGTCAACTCGATTCGCCAGTCGATCGCCGATGGCAATTACCATCCCGATCTCCTGCGGACCGCAGACAAGCTTATCGATCAGGAGATCGCATTGCGGGGTGGCGGCTGATCGGCCGATTCGAAACTCGACAAGGCTCCGGAACAGGGAATGAAACGAACATGACGACATCGGATATATGGCAACGACTGGATGACTGCATCGCGCGCGAAATCGACGCCAGTCAACGCCTGCTCGAAACCCTGCGCGAGGAGAACGCAGCGCTCGCGACCCGTGACACCGCCCGCATCGACGAAGCCGTCGGCGCCAAGCGCGTGGCGCTCGCAGAGCTGGAATCGCTCGACCGGGAACGCGAGCAGTTGATGCGCGCTTCCGGACAGGTGTCGGAGGACGGCGCCATGAACGGACACCCCGGACAGTCGGATGCCGGCCGCCGCACGCAACTGGTCGACAACTGGATGCGACTGCTGGAACTCGCGGGTGAATGCCAGAAGCAAAATGCCGTCAACGGCGCGCTGATCCAGTCCGGTCTGCGTCATATCCGCCAGGCCCTGTCTCTGCTGAAAGGCCAGTCCCCGGGCGAGACCCCGCAATACGGGCCCGCCGGCCACACGGAGCAGGACTGGGCGCGACACACCCTCGGCAAGGTCTGATACAGCCCTGCCGTCACTAGCGACCGCCGCGGCCCGCGGTTCTGGTCAATCCCCGTGCATAAATGCTAGAATCTGGCCTCGCCCGCAGGCAAGCACAGACACAATAACGGGCATCAAAACCGTGGGGCCGTAGCTCAGCTGGGAGAGCGTCGCGTTCGCAATGCGAAGGTCGGGAGTTCGATCCTCCTCGGCTCCACCA
>CAZJKV010000003.1:0-51330 GCA_964546765.1 uncultured Chromatiales bacterium | reverse complement strand
GGCGCCAGGAAGTAATTTTCGACATTGAACCCCGTGATACGCATGCCGGGGCCGCGCTCCGGCGGCGCCGGGCGCGGGTTCGCGTCGCGGAAGCGCACGTCCGAAGGATCGAACGGATGCAACCGCCAGTCGCCGAAGGACCGGGTCAGGATACCGGCCGCTGCGGTGACCTCGCTGCCGACCCTGCGGGTGCCGTCGCGATCCAGATAGGGCACCGGCCTCGGGTTTGCCCGATAGCTGCCATCGTCGAGCACCAGACGGCGACGGTCGTTGTCGGCGGCGCGCATCCCGGCGGCGTTGGTTGGACGAAACAGACGGCCGCCGGCGGCGAGCATCAGGCTGCCGAAACGCGCGAGTTCGTGATTGCCGCTGACGGCCAGTGGCTCGGTGATCCGCACATACAGGCCTTCGTAGCGTTCGAGTTGTGACGGCGCGGCGGGCGGGAACGGCAGAGCCACCGGCGGCGGCAAACCAGGGTGGTCACAGACCTCGATATGTTCGACCCGGCTCAGCTGGCGCAGGCCACGAAACTCGCCGGCGCGCGCACGGATGACGAGCTCGATGCCGGGAGCGACCGGTGCCGCATCGGGCACGTGGTCGGGTACGAATATGAAAATGCCGGCGGGCAAGGCGCCGTCGCCGGTGCGTGATTGCAACCAGAAACCGCGCAGGCGATCGTCGCCGCGAAAGTCACCGCTCACGACGCCGCGTACCAGGACACGCTTGCCCTGCACCGCATCGCCGGCGGGGCCCTTCAGCGCTGCGATCGGCGTCAACCCGCGCGTCGGGCAATCCGCCAGCGCCACCAACGGCGAAACAGCCACCGCGAGCGGCAAGACACCCGCGAGCAGCAGCGCGAACCGGCGCCGCAAGGACAAGGAAGGCGCTACGCGCGCACGCGAAGCGGGACGCAATCCACCCCCGCGCGGTTTCAGTAGGCCGCGCCCTTGCGCTGCGACAGCATCGCGTCGATGCTCCAGCGCCCGCCGCCGGCCGCGGCGAGGTACAGGAACACGAAGCAATAAAAGACCGAGAGCGATCCGCCGTTCATGATCGGCCAGAAGCCCTGCGGCGCATGCACCATGAAATAGGCGACCGCCATCTGTCCCGACAGCAGGAATGCGACCGGCCGCGTGAACAGGCCGATCAGCACGAGCAGGCCGCCGAAGACCTCGAGCACGCCGGCCCACCAGAACAGCGTCAGGAACTCGGGATTGCCGAACGGCGGCTCGCCAGGGAAGCTGAACAGCTTCATCGTCCCGTGCTGCATGAACAGGAACGCGGTGATGATGCGCATTGCGCTCAGCAGATGAGGTTCGGCCTTGGAGGTGAGGGCATTCAGATCTGGCATGGCGGTTCTCCTGTTACTGAATACAGTCCGTTGTCACGCCGCAGTACAAGATCGTACAGCGTTTTCATGGATTTGACACGACTCCATCAAATCACGTTTTCATGACCGCGTCCATTGACGGGCTCACACAAGAAAACTCATGTAAATTAGGGTAATATCGGGTGGCATCGATACGTGGTGATGTGATGTATTGCGAAGAGGAAATTCGTGGTCAATCCCGCCGTGCTCTGGGCTGCCCTTTACTTGCTGCTGATCTCGGCACCGTTGCTGATGCTGATGATGGCCGGCGATATCCCGGACGGTATCGGCCTGGGGTGGGACTTCGCGATGGCGCTCGGCTTTTCCGGCGTCGCGATCATGGGCCTGCAATTCGCGCTGACCGCGCGCTTCCGGCGCGCGTGCGCGCCGTTCGGCGCCGACATCATCTATTATTTTCATCGCCTCGTCGCGCTGGTCGGCCTCGCGCTGATCGTCGGACATTTCATGATCCTGCGCATCGGCTGGCCGGATGCGCTCGGTTCGCTGAATCCGCTTGACGCGCCGTTGTACATGACCGCCGGCCGCATCGCGCTGTTGCTGTTTGCAATCGTCATCGTCTCGTCGCTGTGGCGCAGGCCATTGCGCATCGAGTACCGACTCTGGCGCATCGCGCACGCCGTGCTCGCGACCGCCGCGTTCCTGCTCGCGATCATCCACATCGAGGGCGCCGGCTATTACAGCCAGACTCCGCAGATACACTGGCTGTGGCTCGGATATACGCTGTTCTGGGTATGGCTGATCGTTTATGTACGTCTGCTTCGTCCATGGTCGATCATGCGCCGGCCGTGGCGCATCGCCGGGGTACGAGCCGAACGCGGGCGCGCGACGACGCTCGTCGTCGAACCACAGAGACATGGCGGCCTGCGCTTCCGCCCGGGTCAGTTTGCATGGCTGACGATCGGGGGTTCACCGTTCCGCTTTGACGAGCATCCGTTCACGATTTCGTCGAGCGCGGCGCGTGACGACGGGCGCATCGAGTTCACGATCAAGGCGCTCGGTGACTTCACGCGCACGGTACCGGCGATCCCACCCGGAACAAAGGCCTGGGTCGACGGCCCGTACGGCGTGTTTACCACGGACCGCCATCGCGACGCGCCGGGCTTCGTGTTCATTGCAGGCGGCATCGGCATCACGCCGATCATCAGCATGCTGCGCACGCTCGCCGACCGCGGCGATGCGCGGCCGCTGTGGCTGTTCAATGCAGACTCGACCTGGGACGACGTGACCTTTCGCGAGGAGATCGATGCGCTGGAGAGAAGGCTCAACCTGAATGTCACGTACGTGATCGATAGACCGCCGCCGGGATGGATCGGCGCGCGCGGCCGGATCACGCGAGACCTGATCGCGATGACGTTGCCGGAAGGCTATCGGGAAGCGCATTACTTCCTGTGCGGGCCGAAACCGATGGTAGAGGCCGTAGCCGCGATGTTAGACGCGCTCGACGTCCCGTCATCACGGATCCATAACGAACTGTTCGACATGGTGTGAGGGGATACGCATGCGGGAACGGATGGCACGGCTGCTCGCATTGATGACGGCGATACTGGTTTTGTTGCTTGCGCTGGTGTTCGCATGGTTGCAGAACGCGCACATGCTGGAGCTGGATCCCCTGTCGCCATCGGCGCGTACCACCGTGCCGGCCGATGCGGAGCGGATCGCACTCGGAAGGGAGGTGATCGAACGCGAAGGCTGCCTGCGCTGTCACGCGATTGCCGGCAACGGCAACCCGCGCAATCCACTCGACGGCATCGGCGCGCGCCGGGACGCAGAGGGGATCCGGGCATGGATTGTTGCCGACGATGCGATCGCGGGCCGTCTGCCGGGAACGGTGGTGCAGGCCAAGCAGCGATACCAGGATTTACCGGGGGAGGAACTGGAGGCGATGGTAATGTATCTGCAGGGGGTCAATCAGGAGTGACGAGCTCGGTTTTCCACCCGGATACCGCGACTCAGAGATGTCTGAGCGCGCGTTCCAGACGGATCACGCTCACCAGCGTCATCCCGGCCGAGGCGATCCGGCTGATAAGGTGCATGCCGGGATTGCGCAGACGGTCTGCCAGCACGCCGCAGAGAAACGCGATGGGCACAGCAGCGGGCGACTTGACAAGATCCAGCATCTGATCGCGCATGTGTGTCGTTGCCGCGCAGGCTCGATATTGATGACCCTCGATACGGCCGCGCAATTGCACGGCAGAACGAATCAGTCTTTTGCGTCCGAACATGGGCCTGTCGTCATATTGCCGGGGATGAGGCTGCGCAGCGTGGCCCGGCTCTGGCGGAATGTGAGGTCACTGGCGATAAATCGTACCCGCCACACCGCCAGGGCGGCGAAGGCAATATGTGCCGCGCCTACGGTCATGGTCGCGCCCACCGGGCTGAACATCTCCAGTTGGTTGAGCAGCAGTACTGCTGCGACGCCGATGAAAAGCCAGCCCCCGACGAGCAGTAGTGCGGCGATGACGGTCAGTCCGATCATCGCCAGCACTGTACGGCCACACAGGCGGGCGTCCACTGCAATCAGGCGCACGACATCGCCTGCAATTGCGCCCAGTGAATGGATCACCTCCTGCATGGAGACGATCATGCAGTCGCCCGCCACGATCTCGCGGGTACGTGGTTCCTGCGTCTGGTCTGACGATTCGGGCAACGTCGATGCTACCGATCAGCGCCGGCGGATCAGAATGGACAGCAGTGTTCCGGCTACGAAGGCAAGGCCGATGGAGGTCTTCGGATTGTCGCGCACGAATTCAGTGACGGCGTCGATCAGATCTTCGGATCGTTCACGAGCATGCTGGCTGGTTTCCCGAATCCGGGCCTCGGCGGCCGCGGCACCTTGGCGAATCTTCTCCTCGCCTTTTCCCGCAGTCTCGGCGATACGGTCTATGGTTTCGTGGGCGTGCTCGGTGACGCGATCGGTTGTGGCGTGATTGCCAGCATCCCTGGACATGATATTTCTCCGTGTTTGTAGTGGCTATCGATTGACAGGCTTACTGCAAAATGTACCTAATGCCGACATGCGTCTGTGCGACACCGCACAGAACTTGAGCGGCTAAAGCCAGTATTCCACGAGTCGAGCCGTCCATTCCTTGAACCGGTACAGCAGGGAGCGGCGCTTCCATTGTCCGAGAACGATGGCATTGGATTCTGCAAGATCTTCGGTGAACATGACATCCATCTGCCTGGAAAAATCGCGACCCAGGATCACGGCATTGAGTTCGTCATTGTGCAGGAAACTGCGCCAGTCGAGGTTTGTCGATCCGATAGTCGACCAGACGCCATCGATAACCGCGGTCTTGGAGTGCATCACCGCGCCACGACGTTCATAGATCTCGACGCCGTTTCGCAGCAGCCTGGAATAATGCGAACGTCCGGCATGGAATACCGCCCAGGAATCGGTATGACTCGGCAAGATCAGCTTCACATCGACACCACGCTGCGCTGCATCGATCAGGGATTTGAGCAGTTGTGGATCGGGCACGAAATAGGCATTCGTGATATAGACACGCCGTTCCGCATGATTGATTGCCGATAGCAACGTGAGATAGATCAGACTGTGGGGCTCGTCAGAGGCGCTACCGATGGCGCGCACGATCTCCTCACCCTGTACCTTGAGTTCCGGGAAGTATTCTTTCTCGGCCAGTGTCAGCCCGCCTTGTTTTTCCCAGGTGTCCAGGAACAACTTCTGGAACTCCGCCACCACCGGTCCTTCTATCTGGAGATGGGTGTCCCGCCAGCCTAAGGTGCTCACACCGTTTTTGCCGGCCGACCCGGAGAATGGGCCGCTTGAATAGGATTCGCTGATGTTGATGCCGCCGATGAAAGCGATATGACCGTCGACGACCAGCAACTTCCTGTGATCGCGGTTATTGATCCGCCATGCCTTGGTATTTCCGACCAACGGGTTGACAGGATTGAACTCGAGCAAGAGGATGCCGCCAGCGCTCAGGCGCTCGAAAAATTCCCTGGGGGTATTCAGGCAGCCGACGCTGTCGTAGATCAGGTTTACCTGTACGCCGGCCGCCTGTCTTTCCAGCAGCAGATCCGCGAACTGCCTGCCGATGTCGTCGTCTTCGAAGATGTAGGTTTCCAGATTGATGTGATCCACTGATTCACGGATGGCCGCAAACATGGCTTGGTAGGTTGCGGGTCCGTCCTGCAACAGGACCAGCTTGTTACCCAGCACCAGTGGACTGTCGGCGTTGATCGCCTGTTCGATGGCCAGGTGTCTTTGCAGGATGCCGATATCGCCGGAGTCGTCCTTGAGCCCTTCCATGACGCCTGAACTCTCGCTCGCCGAGACCGGCCCGCCCGCATCATCAAATGAAATCGCCTGACTATGAGAAAGCCCCAGCTCATGCGCGTTGTCGGGAAGGGCTGCGCACCCGGCAATTACAGTAAGACAGCATATGACCAATACGATACAGGCTGCTGTCGTAGAAATTGAGGTCCCTGGCCGGACAGGCGCGTAGTGTCCGATCGGGGAAGCAGCGATTGATACCATCATGAGAGCGTCGCTCCGGCTGAAATCGGTATCAGGTCTGGCGCGACATCGTAGCTTCGAAGAAACGCAGCAGCGCGGCGATGAAGGTCAGCAGTACCGGCCCGATGATCATGCCGATGATGCCGAAGGCCGCAACGCCGCCGATGACGCCGATGAATACGGCGACTATCGATACCTGCGACTGATTTGATACCAGTAACGGTCGCAGCAGGTTGTCGGAGATCGAAACGGCTGAGCCCCAGATCAACATGAAAATCATCCAGCCCCATTGCGCATCGAAGGCCAGGTATAAGACTGCCGGAACCCACACCAGGGCTACACCGGTCACGGGCAGCAGCGCAAGAAATCCCGCAAGTACCCCGAACACGACGGCAGAGGGCAGGCCGGCGATGGCAAAGCCGATGCCCAGCAGCACACCCTGGATGAGAGCGGTCAGGACGGTGCCGTAGACCACGGCGCGGGTCGAGCTGCCTATCAGTTCTATCAACTGATTACAATGCGGGGTTTCCATCGGCATCAGATGCACCGCGCGGGAGAGTAACTCGCGGCCGTCGCGCAGAAGAAAGAACAGCAGGAACAACATGACGAAGAAATCAATGATCGTCCTCAAGGCGCTGAGCAGGAAATTACCGCCGGTGGCAGCGAGTGACTGCAGCAGCAGCTGGCTCCCGCTCACCAGCCAGGTTTGAAGTTGTTCGGCCGTTGCGGCGACATTCTGGCGCAGCCATTCGGCAAGCGCGCCGATGTAGCGGTACTGCTCCAGTTGCGCGAAGAGCGTGGCGTCGAAGCGGAGCTCTTGTTGTTGCAGAAGTGTGACCAGCTCCGCGACCTGATTCGCGAACGCCATCCCCAGGCTGACCAGCGGACCCGCGAGCAATACGGGCACCAGTGCGGTGATGAGTCCCGCTGACAGGTTGGCGCGTCCTTTCAGCTTGCGCGTCAGCCAGCCATGTACCGGCGCCAGCAGGACGGCAAGGCCGATACCCCAGACGATCGCGCCCAGGAAGGGTGAAAGCATCCAGTAGAGGGCGATGGCCAGCAGGGCCACGACGACAATTACGAAGCCCTTGCGGTAGTGGTCCAACTTGCCCCCCGAGAAATTTGAGGACCGGCCCGGAATAACTTCTACAAAATGAATATATTACGATAAGCTATTGGGATGAGTGCCATCATCCATGCGTCATCATACACAACGACAGACTTTTGACAAAGTATCGCTACCACTGTGAACACCAGCGATCTGGCCATCGACCAGATCCGCGTGCGCATCCTGTGTCGGCATCGATGCCAAGGATGTGATCCAGATATTCTTCAGGATCATGAAAACGACGCACGTCGTCCTCGTCGACACGTGTAAATCTTCATATAAATTCCAACCTTTTCTGATAGCCATAGTTCCCACGCAATCTCATGATGTTACAGCTAGCTGCTCATCTTGATATTGCGAGACTTGTAGTATACGCAATATGCGTAAACTTTTTTTTGAAACTGGGTGACTATGTAACATCTCTCGTTCATGAGCGGGTTTTGCGCCGAAACCGTGTGCGTCGCCGCACAGACCCTGTCTGATCACATGCGTAACTTGTACTGGTATCCAACGTTTCCATCAAAGTAGTCAGCGTGTCGTTCTGAATTGTACGAGCAGGCAGGCTGATCGCAACGAAGGATGACCGCCTGGCAATTCCGCCAGTCGGGTTCCAAAGGAGAATTCGTATGAAAAAATTTACTACACTTGCCGCATGTGCGGTGATGGTTCCCGCTTTCACATTCGGGGTCGCGACGTTGTCCGCGGCAGAACCAGGCGCAGCCTCTGACACCCAGCGGTCGAGCATGCCAGACAGACAGCCGGGAGCGGGCGCTGATACCGAGCGGTCGAACTTGCCGGGCAGAGATCCGGGTGCGAGCACCGATACCCAGCGGTCGAGCATGCCGGGCAAAGGCCATGGCACGGTCGGCGAGGCCTTCAAGTCGAGCAAGGCGAGCAACTGGCTTCACTCGAGCGATCTGGTGGGTACCAAGGTAAGGAATAGTGCGGGCGATAAGGATATCGGCTCGATCAGCGACCTCATCATCGATGAAAATGGCCAGATCGTGGCCGTGGTCGTCGGAATCGGTGGTTTCCTGGGTATGGGTCAGAAGGACGTTGCACTTCCCTGGCAGAGGTTGGAACGCACCTTGAACCAGAGTGGCGACGGTTTCGACATTCGTGCGAATGTGAGCGACAGCGAATTGAAGGACGCCGTTGAGTACAAGAACGACTGACAATGTACGGGAAGTAGTTCATGCAGCAGGGGCCTACGGCCCCTGCTTTTTTTGAGCTTGTGGCTGTCTATCCGCCGAAATAAAACGACACCCGTCGGTTATCGAAAAATGAGAAAAATGATTACCAGTACAACCACGGGAATGCCCACCACCCATCCAATCAAATACTTAATCATGACATTGGACCTCGCGATGACTGTGCAAATTGAGTAAATACAAAGATTAATCACAAAACCGGGCACGATCTGTACGCAGACGCACATGGTCAACGGCCGCTCGCCCGATGAATGCGATCGATTAACTCTACTGTTGTCCGCCGCACTGAACCCCCGGCACTTTGATTATGTAATGACCATGTTGATTCAAGGTCTGCGCCAGATGCGTAGTTTGTAGTACACAAAGAGGTACTCAATATGGTTACCAGGACTTTTGACATTTCTCGTGCGAATCAGAACCTGGGATTGGTAGACAGGATTCTGCGGGTAGTGATCGGTTTTGGAATGCTGCTAGGCGGAGCGGCGTATGTCATGATGGGCGAAGGATTCTCTTCATTTGCCGCTGTTGAGCCCTCGGTGCTTGTGCTGATGCTGGCATCAGTCTATCCGACATTGACGGGCATACTGGGCATGGATCCCATATATTTACTATTAGGTATCAGATCCTGCAGTGACAACGGCAGAAACGAGTGCGGAACTCTACCGTACCAGATCAAGGCCGCGATGGGCACGGCGCCTGAGAATTGTAACCCCAATGACCAGCATAGCCTGGAGGGTTGCCATGAAGATCCTGAGCCGCTGCCCAAGCATAAACTGTGGCAAGTCGAACAGAATCCGATGCTGTCCCCCAGTGATGCCGACATGGACAAGTTTGCCGCCAGGGAAAAAAGACTGAATTTGTAGAAGTCGACAGGAAGTTTCAGCCCCCGCCCTGGTCATGCTGTAACGACCGGGGCTTTTTTTCGACCGGAAGCCAGGGCTATATCGCCTCCAGATTCGCATAAGCCACCACCAGCCACTTGCTCCCCGCCCCCTTGAAGTTTACCTGCACCCTTGCATGACTCCCCTGCCCCTCATAGTTCAGTATCACCCCTTCACCGAACTTCGCGTGGGTGACGCGTTGGCCGAGTTTCAGCCCTTCGGGCATTGCATCCATCGGCCGCGCTCGCGCCGGCTGTACGCGGGGTGCATACACCGGCCGTGACACGCTGGTGCGCGCCCTTACCTCTTCAACGAGTTCTTCGGGGATCTCGCCGATGAAGCGCGACGGCGACTGGAACATCTCGGAGCCGTGCAGTCGCCGCATCTCGGCGTGGGTGATATACAGGTGTTTCTTCGCTCGGGTGATGCCGACGTAGCACAAGCGCCGCTCTTCCTCGAGCCGTCCCGGTTCCTCGACCGAGCGGCCGTGCGGGAACAGGCCCTCCTCCATGCCGGCCAGGAACACCAGCGGGAACTCGAGTCCCTTTGCCGAGTGCAGGGTCATTAGTTGCACGCAGTCGGTGTTCTCCTCGGCCTGGGCGTCGCCGGCCTCGAGCGCGGCGTGCGACAGGAACGCCGCCAGCGGCTCCATCGGTACCTCATCGGGATCGATCCCGTCCGGCGAGTACTCGAACTGCCTGGCCGCGCTTACGAGTTCCTCGAGGTTCTCGATGCGCGCCTCGCCGCGCTCGCCCTTTTCCTTCTGGTAATGCGCGATCAGGCCGCTTTTCTGTATCGCGCAATCGACCTGCTCATAAAGAGGCAGCTCGCGTATCTCGGCGTCCAGCGCGTCGATCAGGTCGAGAAATACACGCAACGCGGAAGACGAGCGCGCGGCGAGGCCGCTTGATGCGCACATCTCGCGCGCGGCCTCCCACATCGGGATCCCGCGGCCGCGCGCGGCCTGGCGCACGAGGTCTATCGTGCGTTCGCCGATGCCGCGGGTCGGGGTGTTGACGACGCGCTCGAACGACGGGTCATCGGATCGGTTCGAGACCAGGCGCAGATAGGCGAGCGCGTCCTTGATCTCGGCGCGCTCGAAGAAGCGGAAGCCGCCGTACACTCTATAAGGTATGCCAGCCTGGATCAGCGCCTCCTCGATGACGCGCGACTGCGCGTTCGAGCGATAGAGAACCGCGGCCTCGGAACGCCGGTGGCCGTCGTCGACCCAGCGCTGGATGCGCTCGGCGATGAAGCGCGCCTCCTCGAGGTCGTTGTAGGCGGCATAGCGCTGGATCAGGTCGCCCTTCGCGCCTTCGGTCCACAGCTTCTTGCCGAGCCGGCCGGCGTTGTGGTCGATCAGCGCGTTCGCGGCGTTCAGGATCGTGCCGGTCGAGCGGTAGTTCTGTTCGAGGCGCACGACCTGCGCGCCGGGGTAGTCCTGGCTGAAGCGCTGAATATGCTCGATGCGCGCGCCGCGCCAGCCATAGATCGACTGGTCGTCGTCGCCGACGACGAACAGCGGGATGTCCTGGCCGCTCAACAGGCGCAGCCACGCGTACTGGATCGCGTTGGTGTCCTGGAACTCGTCGACCAGTACATGGCGAAAACGGTGGCGGTAATGCGCGAGGATCTCGGGGCGGTCGCGCCACAGCTCGTGCGCGCGCAGCAGCAGCTCGGCGAAGTCGACGACGCCGGCGCGCTGGCAAGCCTCTTCATAGGCCTGGTAGATACGCAGCATCTGCGCGAGGTAAGGATCGCCGCGATCGTCGATGTGCCGCGGTCGCAGACCCTCGTCCTTGCGCGCGTTGATGAACCACTGCGCCTGCTTCGGCGGCCATTGCGCCTCGTCGAGGTTCATCGCCTTCAGCACGCGGCGGATCAGCCGGTACTGGTCTTCCGAATCGAGGATCTGGAAGGTCTGCGGCAGATTGACGTCACGCCAGTGCGCACGCAACAGTCGATGCGCGAGGCCGTGAAAGGTGCCGACCCACATCCCACCGATCGGCATGCCGAGCATCGTCTCGATGCGCCCGCGCATCTCGGCCGCGGCCTTGTTAGTGAAGGTCACCGCGAGGATGCCGAACGGTGACACGTCCTCGGCGCGAATCAGCCACGCGACGCGGTGTACCAGCACGCGGGTCTTGCCGCTGCCGGCGCCGGCCAGTACCAGCGCCGGTCCGGGCGGCATCGCAACGGCCGCGCGCTGGGCGTCGTTCAGCGGGTCGAGGATGCGGGTGACGTCCACCGCGTCAGTGTCCCGCCGCCTGAACGGCTGCGAAGCATATGATATTCAAAATTATCTATCCCTTTGTCTCTATCTTGACCTTGATCCCCGCGAGTGCAGAAGGCCCAGGGTAACCGTCCGGCAGGCGCGCATCGGTCAGCGTCGCGCCGTCCATCCTAGTCTCCGCCAGCCGGGCTTCAGACAGGTCCGCGCCGCTGAGGTCCGCCCCCGACAGGTCCGCGCCGGTCAGGTCGGCGCGGGTCAGGCGGGCGCCGGCGAGGTTAGCCAGCCGCAGGTCGGCATGGGTCAGGACTGCATCGGTGAGATCCGCACCGCGCAGGTCGACCTGCACGAGGTTCGCCTCGGGCAACTCGGCATGTGCGAGGTCCGCGCCGACCAGCGTGACGGCGTCGATGCTGAGCAGTTCGATGAAGCCCTTTCTGTCGTGGATACGGATCATCGACAGCGCCGGCCCCGCGCGCACCCGGCCTGGTGGCGCATCGGGACTATTCCCTCGGCGCCGCGACCTTGGGACGCATCACCCGGAGCGGCACGTAGGCGAGGCTGAGAAAGTCGATGATCAGCCAGAACGGGATCAGGTAGAGGACGAGGCCCCAGTCGTCCTCGAGCATCGCCCAGGTCACGAACCAGGACACGGCCCAGAAGAAGCCCATGTACACCAGGGCCAGCAGGATCGGCTCGGCGAACAGGCGGGCGCCGCAGGCCGGGCAGTAGATGTTGATCCAGTGGCCGGACAGGTACTTGTCCTTGACCGTGATGCTGCGCTGCTCGCACTTCGGGCAGACGAAGAACTTCATGGGCGTGCTCATCCCGTAATGATAGCGGCGCGGGCGCGGCGGCGCTACCGGCGGGCATCGCCCTCCCCCCACGCCGGAGATTTTCATGATAGCATTCAACATCATGGCCTGGCATCGACAAATACTGACGGCGCTCGCCGTGACACTGCTGGCGCTCGCGCTCGCGGCATGCGACAACAACACCGAATTCATGAAGTCGGTCATGCGCGGTCATGTCGACGAGGCCCGGACGGCGCTTGCCGGCGGCGTCGATGTCGACGAACGCAACAGTTACGGCTGGACTGCACTGATGCACGCCGCCAGGGGTAACCAAACCGAGCTGGTCGCCCTGCTGCTCGATCACGGGGCCGATATCGACGCCGTCGATGAACGCAACTGGACCGCGCTGATGCGTGCCTCGGTCAACGGCAACACCGAGGCCGTCCGGCTGTTGCTGGCGCGTGGCGCAGATCCGAACCGCACCGACTTCCGGCAGGCCTCGGCCCTGCACTGGGCCGCGATGCGCGGCCATATCGAGGTCGTCGAGGCCCTGATCGCGGCCGGCGCGGACGTCAACGCGCGTAACGACCAGGGCTGGACCCCGATCATGGCCGCATCGTCCAAGGACCACAACGAGATCGCCTTGCTGCTGCGCCGCGCCGGCAGGAAGGACTGACCATGGCCTGCGGCGTCTTGCGCGCGCTTTCGCTGCTCAGCGTCTCCGCGGCGCTGGCGCTCGCCCTGCTGTTCCAGGTCCCTGCCCCGTCGCATGGTGACGCGATCAGCGACAGGCAGCATCCCCGTCACGGCGATGCAGGCGAACGCTGCACGACCTGCCATACCGACGGTACCTTCAGCGGTATCGACGTCGACCAGGGTTGCACGGCCTGCCACGAGGGCGAAGGCGGTGGTACCTTACGCGCCAGGCTGGCCGAGGTGCACGAGTCCGATATCGCCGACATGTCCGAGACCTTCGGCATGTCGGTCGAACTGTACTATGACGAATCGCGCATCGGCGCGGCGCCCGGACCGATGGTGCTCATCCCGGCCGGCGAGTTCATCATGGGCAGCGACGAGCGCTTCTCCGACGAGGGACCCCGGCATGTCGTCGATCTGCCTGCCTACCGCATCGACAAGTACGAGGTCACGAACCTCCAGTACCTGGCCTTCATCGAGGCGACCGGTCGGCGTGCGCCGCAGCATTTCATCACCCGCGCGATCCCGCGCGGCAAGATCGATCACCCGGTGACCTTCGTGTCATGGTTCGATGCCCGCGACTACTGCGACTGGGCCGGCAAACGCCTGCCGACCGAGCAGGAATGGGAGAAGGCCGGACGCGGCGAGGACGGCCGCGTCTTTCCATGGGGCAATGAATTCCGCCTGCACAAGGCGAACACGCCGGTGCGCTGGGCGCGCATCGGCATCGAAGGCGATACGACGCCGGTCGGCGCCTTTGCCGAGGGGGCCAGCCCCTACGGGCTGCACGACATGTCCGGCAATGTCTGGGAGTGGACTGATTCCTGGTATCTGCCGCATCCCGGCAATGAGGGCCGTTCGGAGAATTTCGGCGAGATCTATCGCGTCCTCAAGGGCGGGTCGTGGTGGGACTGCTCGTTTTACCAGTGTGGAATCTCGGCCCCGCTGTATAATCGCAGTTTCTTCAATGCCAGGGTGCGGAACACGACCTTCGGGTTCCGTTGTGCCGCTGATGTCTGAAGGGAGAGTGCCATGCTGATGCGAGGCCTGCGCGTCCTGCTGCCGATCGCGCTCGCGTGGGGGTCCGCTGCAGCGACGGCCGGCGACGACATGGTCCTTATCCCTGCCGGTCCATTCCTGTTCGGCAGCGACCGCGTCGACGCAGACCCTCAGCATCGCGAATTCGGCTTCAACAAGCCACTCTATCTCGACGAGCATCCGCAGCAGCGCATCCACCTCGATGCCTATCTGATCGACCGCTTCGAGGTCACCAATCTCGAGTACCGTGACTTCATCGTCGAGCAGAACTACTGGGTCCCGGATACCTGGCAGCAGAGCGGCTACCTGCTGACGCGCGAGATGCTGATGATCGCGAGCCCGGACATGGACAGGCTGCGCGGGCTCGCGACCGAGGTCTTCGAGGTCGGACAGGACGTGCGTGCGCTGAAGCGCGACGAGCTGCTGGATCTGATCGAGGAGCGTCGTCGCACCCTCGATAGACTGCCGGTGACCGGCGTTGCGTGGGAGGACGCGCGGCGCTATTGCGAATGGGCCGGCAAGCGCTTGCCGACCGAACAGGAGTGGGAGAAGGCGGCGCGCGGGCCCGACGGGCGCGAGTATCCCTGGGGCGACGAGTGGTCGGTCGACAGGGTCAACGCCGGCAAGGACGAGGCGCTGGGCGTGATGCCGGTCGGCTCGATCGAGACCGGCAAGTCTCCGTACGGCCTCTACGACATGGCCGGCAACGTCATGGAATGGGTCGATGACTGGTACGGACCGTATCCGGGCAGTGATCATGAATCGAAGAATTTCGGCGAGAAATTCAAGGTCGTGCGTGGCGGCGGCTGGGGCGGGCTCGGGCATTACGTGATCAGCCACTTCTATCGCGCTGCATACCGTTTCCACCTGCCGCCGGATGCGCGCTACGATGACCTCGGTTTTCGCTGCGCGCGGGATGCGTGAAGGTTGATGTGATTCAGGCCTTCGGCGGTTGCCCCGGTGTCCACGAGAGTCCGGGAAACGCGCTGACCGATCCGCCCTTGTTGTCGATCGCCGTGATCTTTGCCGATCCCTGTTTTTCAACCTCGTCGACGCGCACCACCGCATGCAGCGGTATCCAGGTGCGCTTGATGTTGCTGAACTCCGTCTTCAGTTTCTCCTCCGCAGGATCGACGACGACCGCGGACTTTTCTCCGAACAGGATCCCGCCAACTTCGATGAAGCCGTACAGGTTGCTCTGCGAGACCTCCCTGGCGTAGATCTCGAACAACTTGCCTTCGTTGTGGAAGATGACCTTGTAGAGTTTCTTCTGCTTCATCGTCGCGTGATCCAGGGGGACAATCCGCGATACTACACGCTTGCCCCGCTTCAATAAACTGCAACAGGAACCGCGCCTTAATGCAGGGGTTGACAATCGTGCGTGTGTGCGTACCATCTAACATGTATCTAGTATACATTTAATAAGAACGAGGATAACAGGCGCCGCGAGGGACCCGTTGACCATGACTTTTCTGAATAAAAATCAGCGGGTTGTGCGGCTCCCGCAGGTCGTGCGGATTACGGTCTGAAACCTTCGAGGGAGCATGACCATGACAATTTTCGATAGCGTAAAACTACGGATCCGCGCGGCGATCGTCGTAATGCTGGTGAGCGGTCTGCTGATTGGCGCGGCAATCGCCGAGGAGCGGGAGTTCAACATGACGATAGACGAAGTCACCATCCAGGTGGCCCCTGACCTCAGTTACCAGGTGTTCGCCTTCAACGGACAGGTGCCAGCGCCGCTGATCCGGGTACGGGAAGGCGATCGCGTGACCGTCAACGTCACCAACAATACCGGACTGCCTCACACGATTCATTGGCACGGCCTCCATCAGCGTGACAACTGGCGCAACGACGGCGTCCCCGGCGTGACGCAGAAGGACATAGAGCCCGGTGAAACCTATACCTATAAATGGACGGCGGACAAGACCGGCAGCCTCTGGTATCACTGCCACGTCAATGTCCACGAGCATGTCGGGCTCCGCGGCATGTGGGGGCCATTGATCGTCGACCCGAAAAAACCGGCGAAGATCGAAAGCAAGGTCACGAAGGACGTGATCATCATGCTGAGTTCCTGGGACTCGGATTACGCGACGAAGTTCGGCCAGGGCGGCGGTCCGCGCGACAAGCCGAACTATTTTTCGATGAATGCCCGCTCGTTTCCGCTGACCCAGCCGGTCAGAGTCAGCAAGGGTGATGTCGTGCGCATTCGCTACTACGGCGCCGGTGCGGAAGTGCATTCGATGCACCTGCATGGTCATGACATGCTGGTGACGCACAAGGACGGTACGGCGCTTTCGAGCCCGTACTACGTCGATACGCTGCTGATCGGTCCCGGCGAGCGTTATGATGTGATCGTCGAGATGAACAATCCGGGCCTGTGGATGCTGCACGACCATGTCGACCCGCATGTGACCAATGACGGCCAGGCCCATGGCGGTCCGATGACCGTGTTCGAGTATGCCGAGATCGAGGCGGACGACTGGTATCACTGGAAGAACAAGGAATACGACCCGAACTTCTTCTACACCGAGTCCATGAAGGCGGGTTACGGGATGCACGAACACGCGGGATTCTCCGGCGAGCCGCTCAATGTGCGTTCGCGCAGGGCGCCGGCCGGAGGAGGGCACCGGCATTGAACGCTCAAGGAATGAAGATTCTGCTGGTGCTGGCGCTGCTGGTAACAGGCCATTCGGCGGCGGTCGGCGGCGAGCAGATCGTGCGGCAGCAGTGCGTACAGTGCCATGATATCCAGGGCCCCGCATCGACGGGCCTGGAAACCCTGTGGTCGCGCAAGGGACCGGACCTGTTCTATGCCGGCAACAAGTACAAGCGGGACTGGCTCAAGGCCTGGCTGCAGAAGCCCGGCCGTATCCGCCCAGCCGGGATGTTCTTCGCGAATCATGTCGAGCACGACGGCACGCGCGATACGCTCAAGGCGGATTCCCTCCCCGATCATCCGACGCTCGATGCCGGTGCGGCCGCGGGCGTTGCCGACTTTCTGATGACACTGAAGGCCAACACGCACCTGATCAGGGAAGGTGAGTACGTGCCGGGAACGATCGCGCTCAGCATGGGCGAGATGCTCTTCGACCGTTTTCGTGGCTGTCTCGGCTGTCACGAGATCGAGCCCGGTTACGGCGGCGTGTCCGGACCCGAGGTCCATACTGCAGCCGCGCGGCTGCAGGATGATTACCTGATCAGCTACATCCGGGATCCCCAGGCCTGGGATCCGGTCAGCTTCATGCCGGCGAGGAAACTCAGCGACAACGATCTGCAACGCCTGGTGCATTACCTGCGGGCGTTGAACGAGGAGGTGGCGCAATGATACGCATCATGGCCGGATTGACGCTGATGGTCGCGGCTGCCGGCACGCACGGCATCGCGTCGGCGCAGGAATCGGGCGCAGCATTATACAAGGCCTATTGCGCGCAGTGTCACGGTATCCGCGGCGATGGTATGGGCATCAATCTCAGGGACATGTCGGTACAGCCGCGAGATCACACGGATACCGCCTGGATGTCGGGCCGTAGCGACGATGACCTGTTCAAGGCCGTCAAGGAGGGTGGTCTGGCCCTCAGCAAGTCGGTGCTGATGCCGCCATGGGAGGGCATCCTCGACGACGAAGAGATCCACCGACTGGTGGAATACATGAGAGAGCTTTGTGAATGTACCCATGGTTCGGGCCCATGAGCCGCTCGGCTTGCCGAACCATATATAAACGCAGTTCAAAATCAACCAGAGATCAGGAGGACATCATGAATATCAAACGTATCGGTCGGCGACTGGGCTTCGGCCTGGCCATGGGCGCGGTGCTGGCGCTTGCCGGCCAGGCGGCGATGGCCGAGGTCGTCAAGGTCAGGATGGAGGCCATGGAACACGATATCGCCATCGACAACAAGGGCACGATGTATCCCGCCTGGACGTTCGGGCCGAACATGCCCGGCCCCGTCGTCCGGGTCAAGGAAGGCGACACCGTTGAATTCACGCTGGTCAATCCCGCGACCAACAAGAACTCCCATTCGATGGACTTCCACGCCGCTATAGTCGATGTACTGGACGAGTTCGGACCGATCAAGCCGGGTGAGTCCAAGACCTTCAGCTTCAAGGCCAACTACCCCGGGGTGTTCATGTATCACTGCGGTGCGAGCCCGATGCACCAGCACATCGCACGCGGCATGTTCGGCATCATCATCGTCGATCCGAAGGAAGGATTTTCGAAGGACTATCCTAAACCGGATCGCGAATACGTCCTGATCCAGTCGGAACTCTATCCCGACGCAGACAATGATCATGCAATCATGATGGGCGAGGGCTGGACGAACTCGCTGATCAACGGCAAGGTCTTCCACTACGACCCGGTGCACGACCCGGACGCCTCGCTGGCGCTGGTGTCCAAGCCGGGCGAGCGGGTGCGGATCTTCTACGTCAACGCGAACATCAACAGGGCAGCCGCCATGCATCCGATCGCCGGCATCTGGGATCGCGTCTATCTGAACGGCAATCCGAAGAATGTCGTCCACGGCATGGCAACCTATAACGTCGCGGTTTCCGAGGCGGTGACGTTTGATCTCGTGTCGCCCAAGGATCGTCCGACCAACAATGCGATCGTCGACCACTCGATGATGGCCGCGATGCGCGGCGCGATCACGGTACTGATGAATACGCCGGATGCCGATCCGAAGATGGGCAAGGGCGACAACATACTTCCGCGGTAATTGCAGCGAGGGGTCGGACCCGCAGGGTCCGACTCCTTTTTTTCGCCCCCTTTTTCGTCAGCGTACTTCCCCCAGCAGCGACGCGATCATGCGTTCCGCCTGCGACAAATAACCCCCACCGAACAGGTTCAGGTGATTCAGCACGTGGTACAGGTTGTACAGGGTCTTGCGCATCGGGTAGCCCGAATCGAGCGGCCAGGCCTCCTCGTAGGCCTGGTAGAAGTGCGCGGAATAGCCTCCGAACAGTTCGGTCATCGCGATATCGGTCTCGCGATCGCCGTAATAGACTGCCGGATCGAAGATCACCGGCGTGCCGTCTCTCAGGCAGGCATGATTGCCTGACCACAGGTCGCCGTGGAGCAGCGAAGCGGACGGCCGCTGCGGCAGCAGGGCGGGCAGGGCCTCGAGCAGTCGTTCCCCCGACTGCTGCAGGCGCCGGCCATGGCCATTCGCGGCCGCGAGCTCGAGCTGGAATCCGAGGCGCCGTTCGCGCCAGAAGCGGGTCCAGTCCTCGTCGCGCCGGTTCTGTTGCGGCGTCGAGCCGATCGTGTTGTCGATATGCCAGCCGTATCCGGACTGTGTCACGCGATGCATCGCGGCGAGCGCGCGGCCGAGGGCCTCGTCCGGCGCGGTCCCGCCGCGCCCCGACAGGTCCAGGTATTCCTGCGCGAGATAGCTGCGCCCGTCCGCGACGCCATGGCAGACCGGAGCGGGCACGCGCACGGTGCGACTGCGGAGGATTTCCTCGAGGCCGACGAATTCGGCGGCGAACATCTCCGCGCGTCCCGGATCGTTCAGCTTGACGAAAAAACGCCGGTCGTCGCCTTCGAGTACGACCGCGTCATTGATGCAGCCGCCGCCGACCGCGCGCTGACTCCGGACCAGGAACGGCCTGCCGGTGGCAGCGCCAATCTCGCTCGCTATCGCTTCCCACGCGGGCATGACGGGCTGTGCATCGCTCCAGATTTCGATTCAATTTCCGACTCAGGACACGTTATCATGTGACGATGAGCGAATCACGGGACAACGAACAGGATGGCGGGTCCGAAACGGAGAGCGGCGCGATCAGGCACGACAACCCGGTGCCGACGCCGCCGTTCTGGGGCAGCAAGTGCATTGCCGAGGTGCCGTTGCGCGCCATCGTGCCCTATATCAATCGCCGGACGCTGTATCGCTTCCAGTGGGGTTTCAAGGCACAGGGCCGTTCAGAGGCCGATTACCAGGCCTGGGCGCGGGCTGATGTCGATCCGATCCTGAATCGCCTGGTCGAGCGCAGCGTGCAGGAGCGGATCAGCCGGCCCCAGGCGGTTTACGGTTATTTTCCGTGCCAGTCCGACGGCGATGACCTGGTCGTCTACCACGACACCGGGGGCCGCGAGGAGCGCTGCCGTTTCACGTTTCCGCGCCAGATGAAGGCGCGCCGGATCTGCATCTCCGATTTCTTCCGTTCGACCGGTTCCGGAGAGATCGATGTAGTCGCGTTCCAGCTCGTCACGGTCGGCCAGCATGCCTCCGACTTCGCGCGCGAGCTGTTCAATGCGGATCAGTACCAGGAATACCTCTACTGGCATGGATTCAACGTCGAGACGACCGAAGGGCTGGCCGAGCTCATCCACAAGCGCATCCGCGCGGAACTTGGATTCAGCCGCGAGGACGCGCGTTCGATCCCGGAAATGCTGAAGCAGGGCTATCGCGGTTCCCGTTATTCCTTCGGATACCCCGCGTGCCCGAACCTCGCCGACCAGGACAAGATCCTCGAACTGCTGGACGCTGCGCGCATCAGCGTCGTGCTCGGTGACGAGGACCAGCTCTGGCCCGAGGAAACCACCAGCGCGATCGTCGTCCATCACCCCCAGGCAAAATACTTCAGTGCCTGATCTTTCAATACCATGTTGACCGTCATAAAAAGCTTTTTTGCGCTATGCCTGCTGCGGCTGCGACCGCAGGACCTGCCCGCGTCGCAGGTGCTGGCTTTGTTCGCGGTCGTCTGTTATGTCGCCGCCGGTTTACTGATGGCGCTACAGCATATGAGTCCTGCCGGCGCAGCCGGTCTGGTGGCGCTCGATACCGTGCTGTTCGGTTTCCTGATCTGGCTGTTGTTGTGGGTCAGATTGATGATGAACCGGTTTCTCCAGACATTCACCGCGATGCTCGGCGCCAGCGCCATCCTTGAGGCCCTGGCCGTGCCCCTGGTGCTGTGGCAGCAGTCGGTGATCGTCGGTGACGAGATGACGACGATGGGCATCATCGTCTCGCTGCTGCTGTGGGCCTGGCTGTTCTGGAGCTTGCTTGTGCTCGGCCATATCCTGCGCCACGCGATCGACACGGTTCTGCCGATCGGCGTCATGCTCGCGCTGTTGTACATGTTCATCACGTTCAGCGTGACGCGCAGCGTGTTTTTCTCGGCGTCCGGCGCGACGACCTGAGATGCGTGTTCATATCCTCGGCGTCTGCGGTACCTTCATGGGCGGACTCGCGCTGATTGCGCGCGAACTCGGACACGAGGTCACCGGCGCCGACCTCAATGCCTGGCCGCCGATGAGCACGCTGCTCGCCGGCAGCGGCATCCCGCTTATCGAAGGTTATGACCCGGCGCAGCTCGATCCGGTGCCGGACCTGCTGGTGATCGGCAACGCGATGTCACGTGGCAACCCGGTGGTCGAGCGCGCGCTAGCGCAGGGCATACCGTACACCTCGGGTCCGGAGTTCCTCGCGCGCCACGTCCTCCAGGGGCGCTGGGTGCTCGCAGTATCCGGCACCCATGGCAAGACGACGACCTCGTCGATGCTCGCATGGATCCTCGAGTATGCCGGCCTGTCGCCTGGTTTTCTGATCGGCGGCGCGCCGCACGACTTCCCGGCGCCGGCACGGCTCGGCGCGACGCCGTTTTTTGTCGTCGAAGCCGACGAATACGATTCCGCGTTCTTCGACAAGCGATCCAAATTCGTCCATTACCGGCCGCGCACGCTGATCATCAACAATCTGGAATACGACCACGCCGATATCTTCCCCAATCTCGATGCGATCCAGCGCCAGTTCCACCATCTCGTGCGCACGGTGCCGGCGAACGGCCTGATCATCGCGCCACGGGACGACGCGAACGTCGACGCAGTCCTTGCAATGGGCTGCTGGACTCCGACAGAACGCTTCGGTCGCCATGCATTCGCGGGACCCGGCGACCGGGGATGGACGACGCGGGTGCCTGAAGGCGGCGGCCCGGGGTTCACGATCCTGCAAGACGGCGAGCGCGTCGGCGAGGTGCGCTGGGACGTGCCGGGGCGGCACAATGTCGACAATGCGCTCGCGGCGCTGCTCGCCGCGCGCCATGCGGGGGTGCCGCCGTCCGCCGCGATCGATGCGCTGTCTGAATTTGGCGGTGTACGCCGCCGGCTGGAACGGCGCGGGACGGTCCGGGATGTCACGGTCTACGACGATTTCGCTCACCACCCGACCGCGATCGCGACGACGATCGACGGCCTGCGCAGGGTCGTTGGCGGCGGGGACCGGCTTGTCGCGGTGCTCGAGATGCGTTCCAATACGATGAAGATGGGCGTGCACCGGGAGCAGCTGGCGCCCGCGCTCGCCGGCGCTGACGAGGTCCTGCTGTTCCGGCCGCACGACCTCGGCTGGCCGCTCGAGGCCGTTGCGACCGCTGTCGGGCCGCACTGTCGCGTGTTCACGACCGTGCAGGAGATCGTCGAGCATGTCGCCGCCGGCGCCCGGCCGGGGGATCGGGTGCTGGTGATGAGCAACGGCGGGTTCGAGAATATCCACGAACGTCTGATCGAGGCGCTGGGACATGAGTGACCGCAACGACGCGATCGCGCTCGCGATGACCGGGGCTTCCGGCATCCCCTACGGCCTGCGTCTGATGGAATGCCTGATTCACGCCGGCGAACAGGTGCAGCTGATGGTGTCGCAACCGGCCCAGGTCGTCATGGCGATGGAGACCGACCTCAAGGCGCCGGGCGCCCCGCGCGAGATGGCGCAATTCTTCACCGACCTCTATGGCGCGACCGACGGACAGCTGGAGGTCTTCGGCAAGGATCAGTGGACCGCGCCGGTCGCGAGCGGCTCGAGTGCGCCGCGCGCGATGGTCGTGTGCCCGTGCACCAGCGGGACACTCGCCGCGATCGCCTGCGGCACCAGCGACAACCTGCTCGAACGTGCGGCCGACGTCGTGCTGAAAGAACAGCGCAAGCTGATCCTGGTCCCGCGCGAGATGCCGCTGTCGGCGATCCATCTCGAGCACATGCTCAAGCTCGCCCGCCTCGGTGTCGTGATCATGCCGCCGAGCCCCGGTTTCTATCACCAGCCACACGCGATCGGCGACCTCGTCGACTTCGTTGTCGCCCGCATCCTGGACCATCTCGACGTCGCCCATGACCTGTTGCCGAGGTGGGGCCAGGAATAAGCTACGGCAACCGCCAGCCCCAGTACTCCAGGAACTCCGCGAAGCGCCACATGTCGGACGCGCCGCGGGCCCACGGCTTGAGGCTGGTATAGAACACCGTGCCGGTCTCGTCGCGATCGCCGTATTCCTTGTCGACGCCGACATGCAGGTCGAGGCTCCACCAGCTCATGAACAGCAGTTCGAACGGCTTGGATGCGCCCTTGACATAACCCTTGCGCAACCCGCTGTCGTTATAGAACGAAACGGTCTCGCCATCGCCGAGCGGCAGTGACTTCAGTGCCTCGACCGGAAGCAGTTCGGTCGTGATCAGTTCGTATTCGCCGCCGAGCGTGCTGTAACGCGCGACGCCGGCGTGCTCGACCCGGTGCGTCCCGTGCCGCGTGAAGATCAGCGGTCGCAGATCCTGCTCGGGCCATTCCGGATACTCGAGCAGTCCGGGCAGGCGGATGCCGAACACCTTCTGCTCCGTCCCGTCACGGCCCGGGGGCCAGGCCTCGCGCGGCAGCCAGGATGTCGGCACGAAGGCGAGATAGCAGCCGCAGGTGTGCACGGTGGTCAGCAGCAACGGGCGCCCGGCAGCATCGAGGGTCACGACGAACAACAATCCGGAATTGCGGCCGGCGGTCAGGTGAAACGGGAACAGGCTGTAGGGGACGCGCTCGAAATGCACCCGGTAGACCAGGTTTGTATAGCGCTGCGTGGCGGTCTCGAACGCGCGCTGCTGGAAATAGACCGCGGGCCGGTCCGGGTCGACAAAGACCCGCGGGCGGCCGCGTCCGTCGATCTCCGCCGCGGGCCCTCCGACACGGTTGTACGCAGCCGCCGGATATTCCGGGACGACGACGGGCGCATGACGCGCCGCGAGCGAACCGTCGTCGGGGACGACGAATGCGACGCCATGCCGCGTCTCCGGCGCCGGGATCGTCGCACAGCCGGTCAGCAGCGCGAGCCCCGCCAGCAGGCTGGCGAAACCGCGCCGGACGGTCATTCGCCGATACCGTCCGCGTGCTCAAGCGCCGCGATCGCTTCACTGCGCCGTTGCGACAGTGCGGCACCGAGCGCCTTGCCGGTGAGACCGGTCTGTGACAGGGTCGCGCCGCTGATGTCCGCGGCAGCCTCGCGCGCCCTGCGCAGCCACGCGGCCTGCGGGTAGTCGCGGTCTTCATAGCCGGGCCGGCCGCGGAAATCGGCCTCGCAGGCCAGCAGGAACTGCTCGAAGCGCGCGGGACGGCGAAACGCGTCGAGCGACTCGAGCAGGCCGAGCACCGTGCCCGGACGCATCTCCAGCACGCGCAGGCAGTCGCCGTGATAGCGCGCGGTGATCAGCGCGAGATCGCGATGATCATTCGGCACCCGCAGGCGCGCGCACAGCGCTTCAATGAGCTCGACACTGCGTGCCTCGTGACCGACATGGCGCGGCCACTCCTCCCTGGGCGTCGTACCCTTGCCTAAGTCATGGGTCAGTGCCGCGAATCGGATCGAGGTGTCGGATGTGAGTTGCGCCGCGGATTCGAGCACCATCATCGTGTGCACCCCGGTATCGACCTCCGGGTGATGCTCGGGTGATTGCGGCACGCCCCACAGCCGATCGATCTCGGGCGCGATCACCGCGAGCGCGCCGCAGGCATGCAGCACCTCGAAATAGGCCGACGGCCGGGACTCGGCGAGCGCGCGCTCGGTCTCCTGCCAGACGCGCTCGGGCACCAGCGCCTCGATCTCGCCGGCCTCGACGATCGTGCGCATCATCAGCAGTGTCTCCTCGGCAACGAGGAAACCGAGCGGTTCGAAGCGCGCCGCGAAACGCGCAACCCGCAGGATGCGCAGCGGGTCTTCGGCGAAGGCCGGCGAGACATGGCGCAACACCCGCCGTTCGAGGTCCAGGGCGCCGCCATAGGGATCGACCAGCGTGCCGTCCTCGGTCTCTGCCATCGCGTTGATCGTCAGGTCGCGCCGGATCAGGTCGTCCTCGAGCGTGACGTCGGGGGCGGCGTGGACCGCAAAGCCCTTGTATCCGGGGGCGGTCTTGCGCTCGGTGCGCGCGGGCGCATATTCCTCGTGGGTTTGCGGATGCAGGAATACCGGGAAATCCTTGCCGACCTGGCGAAAGCCGTGCGCGAGCATCTGCTCGGGCGTCGCGCCGACGACGACCCAGTCCCGGTCCTTGACCGGCAGCCCGAGCAGCCGGTCACGTACCGCACCGCCGACGATATAGATCTTCATCTAATAGGAATGCCGCGCATCGCGCCGGTAGGCGTCGAAGCGGCTGCGCTGGTCGGTATGGCCAAGATACACCGGCACGATCGACTCGACCGAAGCCGGGACAATCCCGAACACCTCCGGAAAATCACCGCGGCAGACGGCGTCCGTCTGCATCGAGAGGTAGTTGTCCCGGGTGAACGGCTTGCCCGGGAGCACGCCCATGAATCGGGCCTGCAGGCTCGACAGCCCGTCGCCGAGCGCGATGACCTGGCGCGTGATGCCGAGCGTGTCGGCGGTGTACTCGACCAGCTGGCGCAGCGTATAGGCGCGCGGGCCGCACAAGTCGTAGCGCCGGCCGATCGTGACCGGGCGCTCGAGCGCCGTCAGCATCGCGTGGACCACATCGCCGACGAACACCGGGGCAAAGCGCGCGTCCGGGCACGCAAGCGGGAACATCAGCGGCGAGATCTTCAGCAGTTTCGCGAAGCGGTTGAAAAAATGGTCGTCGGGTCCGAAGATCACCGAGGGCCGAAAGCTCGTCACGGAGAGGCCGTCGATGCCATGCACGAGATCCTCGCCCTCGCCCTTGGTCTTCAGGTAACGACTGGCGCCGGCCCCGGCATTCAGTGCGCTCATGTGGAGCAAGCGAGTGACCCCGGCCTCGGTGCAGACATGGGCGAGATTGCGCGGCAGCTTGACGTGCATCGCCTCGAAGTCACCCTTTTTGCGTTCGTTCAGGATCGCGGCCAGGTTGACCGCCGCCTCGCAGCCGTGCACCAGGCGGCGCAGCTCCGCGGTGTCGTGGATGTCGGCCTGCACCAGCTCGACGCCGGGCAGGACACGCAGCGCGCGGTGCCGTTCACTGCGCCGCGTCGGTATCAGCACCCGGTAACCATGGTTGGCGAGCAGGGCCGCAAGCTGCTGGCCGACGAAGCCGGTCCCGCCCAGCACGCAGATCTTCGGTTTGACGACCCGTTCGATTGTCACAGGCATGCACTCCATCCTCCGGGTACTCAATGATCTGTGATTCTAGTCCAGCCAGTCCGGCTTGTCAGCGCCGCAATTCATCACCTGGTCGCGCCTGTGCTAAGCTGGATACGGCAATGAAATTCGAATCAATCAATCCGGCGGACGGGCGCAGGCTCGAGTTCTTCGAGTCCCTGGACGAGGCGCATATCGAGACCGCGCTGGCTGAGGCTGCGCGCGCGTATCCCGCATGGGCCGGGACTGCGCTGAAGCGGCGCAGCGCACTCCTCCACGACGTCGCAGGCGTGCTGCGCATCCACCAGGAGCAACTCGCTCGCCTGATTACCCTCGAGATGGGCAAGCTGATCGGCGAGGCGCGGGCCGAGATCGAAAAATGCGCCGCCGGCTGCGACTATTACGCCGAGCACGCCGCTGAGTTCCTCGCCGACACGCCGGTTACATCCGATGCCGCCCGCAGTCTCATCGCCTGGCAGCCGCTCGGCGCGGTGCTCGCGGTGATGCCGTGGAATTTTCCGTTCTGGCAGGTGTTCAGGTTCGCCGCGCCGGCGCTCGTCGCGGGCAATGTCGCGCTGCTCAAGCACGCATCGAACGTGCCCCAATGCGCGCTTGCGATCGAGGAGGTGTTTCGCGAGGCCGGGCTGCCTGACGGCGTGTTCAAGACGCTCCTGATCCCGGCATCCCGGGTCGCGCGCGTGATAGAGGATCCCCGGGTACGCGCCGTAACGCTGACCGGCAGCGAGCCGGCCGGACGCAAGGTGGCGGCAATCGCCGGAGCCGCGCTCAAGAAGACCGTGCTTGAACTCGGCGGTTCGGACGCTTTTATCGTGCTTCCCGACGCCGACCTCGAGCACACCGTCAAGAACGCGGTCGCATCACGCTTCATGAACGCCGGACAGAGTTGTATCGCGGCCAAGCGCTTCATCGTCGTCGATGCGATCGCTGATGCATTCGTCGCCGCGTTCGGGCGCGCCGCCGAACAGCTCGCGACCGGGGATCCGCTCGACAGTGAAACGATGCTCGCGCCGCTCGCACGGGCCGACCTGCGCGATGATCTGCATCACCAGGTGCAGCAGAGCATTGCGCTCGGCGCCAAACTGGTCACCGGCGGCGCGCCGCTGTCGGGCGCCGGCTTTTATTACCCGGCCACGATCCTCGACCGCGTTGCGCCGGGCATGCCGGCCTTTGACGAGGAGCTTTTCGGCCCGGTTGCAGGCGTGATCCGGGTGCGTGACGAGGAAGAGGCCGTCGCTGTAGCGAACGCATCGCGCTTCGGACTCGGCGGCAGCGTCTGGACCGCCGACCTCGCGCGCGGCGAATCGATCGCGCGGCGCCTCGAATGCGGCGGCACCTTCGTCAACGGTATCGTCAAGAGCGACCCGCGCCTGCCCTTCGGCGGCATCAAGGACTCCGGCTACGGACGCGAATTGTCGGTCCACGGCCTGCGCGAATTCGTCAACATCAAGACCATCTGGATCGGCCATCCATAGACCGGAGCGGGGACAGATCCGTATCTCACCGCCCCTGTCACGCTAAATGACGCCACTGCTGCTCTATCTGATGCTGGGCACCGTGACCGGCCTGCTCGCCGGGCTGTTCGGCATCGGCGGCGGGCTGGTCATCGTGCCGGTGCTGGTGTTCATATTCACGGCGCAGGGCTACACCGCGGACGTGATGATGCAGATGGCGCTCGGCACCTCGCTCGCGACGATCAGTGTCACCGCGATCGCGTCGATCTGGGGGCATCAGCGTCATCGTGCGATCCTGTGGCCGGTATGCTTGCGCCTGACGCCCGGTATCGTCATCGGCGCCGCGCTCGGCGTCGCCTTCGCCGAGCTGGCCGGCAGCGGCGCCTTGCGCTATGTCTTCGTGACCTTCGTGCTGGTGATTGCGCTGCAGATGATCCTCGGCCTGCAGCCGCCGCCGAGCCGGAGTCTGCCGGGCGCGGTCGGCATGACCGCCGCCGGGACGGTGATCGGGAGCCTGTCCATGCTGGTCGGGATCGGCGGCGGCACACTGACGACGCCGTTCCTGCTGTGGTGCAATACGCCGCTGCGTAATGCGATCGCGACCTCGGCCGCGTGTGGCCTGCCGATCGCGGTCGCCGGGACGCTGGCCTACCTGGTCGCCGGCCTCGGCGCCGCCGACCTGCCGCCGGGCAATACCGGCTACATCCACTGGCCCGCGGCCGGGGCGATCGCAGCGTCGAGTGTGCTGACCGCGCCGTTCGGCGCCCACCTGACCCACACCCTGCCGGTCAGTCTGTTGAAGCGCCTGTTCGCGCTGCTGCTGGTTGCGGTCGCCGTGCGAATGCTGATGGTCTGACCCAATTGAGGCGCCGGCGCCGGGATCCGCGCGGCTAGTCCCGGAAGTTGATGAACTGCAGCGGCAACTCGAAGTCCTGATTGCGCAGTGCCGTCATGACCTTTTGCAGGTCGTCCTTTTTCTTTCCGCTGACGCGCACGCGGTCGCCCATGATCGAGGCCTGCACCTTGAGATTGCCCTGCTTGATCAGCTGAACGATCTTCTTCGCCAGCGGGGCGTCCAGTCCCTGCTGCAAGGTGATGCGCTGGCGCGCCTGCTTGCCGGCGATCTCGGGTTCATCGATCTTCAGGCAGGCGATGTCGATGCCGCGCCGCATCAGCTTGTCCTGTACAATGTCAAGCATCTGTTGCAGCTGAAATTCGGTCTGGCTGTGGAGCGTGATGATCGCGTCGTCCTGTTCGTATTTCGAATCCGTGCCCTTGAAGTCGAAACGGGTACCGACCTCGCGGTTGGCCTGGTCGACGGCATTGTGCACCTCGTGCATGTCCACTTCAGATACGGCATCGAAAGACGGCATGGCTAAACCCCTATACTGACAGGTGATATACGATTGTCCCGGGTATGAGTATACAGGATCGGGAGTCCGCCTCGACCGGCGCCGTGTGTCCGTTATGCACCGCGACGGATCTCGTGCAATGGTTCTGCGACCGGCGGCGCGAATATTTGCGCTGCGGCGCCTGCGCGCTGGTGCATGTGCCCGGCGCGCATCATCTCGCTGCCGACGAGGAAAAACGGCGCTATGACCAGCACAATAACGACCCCGCCGACCCCGCCTATCGCCATTTCCTGTCCGCGCTCTTCCGGCCGATGATCGAACGCCTGACCGCAGGCGCCGCGGGCCTCGATTACGGCAGCGGGCCCGGACCGACCCTGTCGCTGATGTTCGAGGAGGCGGGATTCCCGATGCGGATCTATGATCCGTTCTACGCCGATGATCCCGTGACGCTGCGGGTCCGCTACGACTTCGTCACCTGCAGCGAGACCGTCGAACACTTCTCGCGTCCCGGGCAGGAATGGGAAAGACTGGCCGGACTGCTGAAGCCCGGCGCCTGGCTCGGGATCATGACGGGCATAGTGATGCCGGATATCGAATTCGGGCGCTGGTACTACAAGGATGACCCGACCCATGTCTGCTTCTATGCGCCGGAGACCTTCGAATGGATCGCCACGCGCCATCGCCTGCGTGTGGAGTATCACGCGCCTTCAGTCGTGCTGTTGCAGCGCGATCGGTAACGGGCTCAGAGACGGCGCAGTATCTCGCTCCAGAGTGCCCGCTTTTTGGCGCGAGGGATGGAGGCATTGGCGGGACTCGTGGACGGGAGGTCGATACGCTCGAGATCACGCCAGCGCTGATCGAGCCGCGGCAGGACCAGGCGGATATAGAGTGCTGAGGCCGCGCGGCCGTTGAAGCAGAGGGCATGCAGTTCGGGCTGTTTTGCAAACAGCCGGCCGAAGTCGTTCGGAGCCACGGTCGCGCGATCGATCGCCGCGTCGAGGCTGCCGCGGCGATGACATTGCGCGGCGACATCCCACAACGCGACACCCCGCCGGTTGAGCATGCGCAGGCGTCGGGGATAGGGCAACGCGCGCGGGATCGCGAACAGTTCCTCGATGAAGTCCCAGAACAGGTTGCGCGGGTGGGCGTAGTACTCGGCGCGACGCAGCGATTCCGCGCCCGGCATCGAACCGAGGATCATCACCTGCGCGGCCGGGGTCGCCGCGGGCGGCAGGCTCTCGCAATAGAGGTCGGACATTCCGGATCCGGCGACCTTCGTCACGGTCACTGCGTTTCCCGCAGATGCTGCTGCCTCAGTGCCTCGAATTCCCCGGCGCTGATCTGCGGCCGGCCGAAGCGCAGCGGTTCGATCATGACCGCGTCATGACGCAGCACGTGACCGGGCAAGGGCGCGCGCGCGGCGGCCAGGTCCCATGATCCCGGCGGCAGGTCGTCCGGCAATTGCAGCACGAGGCGTCCCGGCATATCGGCATCGATACGCACCGGGCGCGGCGGCGTCAGCGCCAGCAGTTCCGGTGTGCCGGAGAGGTACAGCGTGCCGTCGTGTACGGCCAGCCCGCTGGCCGTGCGGGTCAGGTCGTGCGCGGACAACAAGCGCCAGTCAGCGGGACGCCCGAGATCGAGGCTCAGTATCCCGGGGGCATCGGTCGCGATATGCGCCGTTGTGCCATCGAATACGATGTCTGTGACCTCGTGCGCCAGCGAGACATGCGCGAGTTCACGAAACCCGGGCGCCGTCGACAGAATGCGCAGTCCTTCCCCGCGCACGGCGAGCAGCACGATCCTGTCGTCACCGCGGACCAGGGTCAGCGGCTCCGGGTGCAACACAGACGCTCCGGGGATGGCCGCGCCGGCGGCATCGAAGACCCTCAGCCCGGCGCGCGTCGCGACGAACAGGTGCGCGTCGTTGCGCCACGCATCACGGGTACCGGGCCCGGTCTCGATTCGATTCATCGACGCATCGCGCGTATCGATTAGCGTGACGCCGTCGTCATCGATCAGCAGTATCTTCGCGCCGCCCGCGCGCAAGCCATGCGCATCGTGTCCGGTCGACAGCGCCTTCAACACCCGCGGTTGATATGGATCCTGCAGGTCGATGACCGCGACCCGGCCGCCATCCTGCAGTACATGCGCGCGCGCGCCGGCGACGTCGATGACGATGGCGCGCGCCTCGGTGAGTTCGAGCCCGGTGACCCAGGTCGGGTTGAGCGGATTTCCGATATCGTAAACCTGCAGGCCGCCGGCGCCCTGAGCCAGAAAGGCGAAGCCGCCGGCCGTCGCGACCGATTCGATCGGCGTGCGCGGCGGGTAGTGTCCGACCGGTGCGGGCCGCTCTGCGTCACCGACATCGAGCAGCGTGATGCCGCCCCACCAGTCGGCGACGAACGCGATGTCGCCGGTCACCTGCACCCCCCAGGCCGCGCCGTCGGTATCGTACCCGCCGGTGATGCGCGGCCGGCGCGGGTCGGAGACGTCGATGATCTGCATGCCCGCGCGCCAGTCGGCGACATAGAGCCGCGTGCCGCGCAGATCGAGCCCACGCGCATTGCCGGGGGTCGTGACGCGGCCGAGCATGCGCGGTTGCGCCGGATCGCCGATGTCTACAATGTGCACGCCGTCGTCGAAGAACGCGACATAGGCGCGGTCACCGTCTATCACAACCTCCTCGGCGCGTCCGCCCGGGGCGTAGCTGCCTGTCAGGCGCGGCACCACCGGGTCGGCGACATCGAGCAACAGCAGGCCGGCCTCGTCGGCGGCGACGAGGGCGATGCCGTCACGAAGGCGCAGCGACCAGGTCCTGCCCGGGATCTGGTATCGCGCGATCAGCGCAGGTGCGCCAGGGTCGGCGATGTCGATGACATGCAGTCCGCCGAAATGCGAGGCCAGCCACAGGCGATCGCCATCGAGCACCGGGGTATAGGCAAGACCGGGCAGCAGCAGGTTCGCGACATGCCGCGGCCGTTGCGGGTCGGTGACGTCGATGACCTGCAGGCCATGGTCGTCGTCGGCGACGAAGGCGATGTCGTCGCGCACGACGACGCCCTTCGCCGAACCGCCGGTGTTGAGGCTCGCGAGGAGGCGCGGGCGGGCGGGATCGTCTATCGCATACAGGTGCAGACCGGCGAACCAGTCCGCGACATAGGCGATATCACGATCGATGTGCACGCGGCGCTGGCCGCCTAGATTGACGCCCTGGCCGAAGGCGAGCCCGGCATTGCCGGGTTGCGGCGCCGGCACGCCGATGTCGAACACGGTCAGGGCATCGGCAGCGAGGACGAAGGCATGCCGGTCGTGATGCTGCCAGGCGTTGCAGCAATCGCGCATCAGGAGCGCGGTGATCCTGATGGCCTCCGGGTTCTCGACGTCGAGCAGCCAGAGGCGGCGGTCCGCGGTCTGCACGGTCGCGCGGCCGTCCGCGACCGCGATGCGCCGCACCGGCCGTTCGGTGCGGAAGCTGCCGAGCCAGCGCAGCCCGTCGGTGCCGGCGCCTTCGACGATCGTAACCCCATCATCGGTCGCGACATAGATGCGCCCGTCTGCGAGCGCGATATCGTTGGCCGCGCCGCCGGGCCGGAAGCCGGAGGTCAGTGGTGGCGGCTGGCGGCGGTCGAAGGTGACGAGACCGGCCTCGCCGGCCGCGAGAAAGACCAGATTATCGTGCACCGCGATCGCGCGTGCGTGAAAGCCGAGTCCGCTGCGACCGATCAGGATCGGCTGGCCCGGCATGGACAGGTCGAAGGTCAGTATCTCGCGCGCGAGCAGCAGCCAGGCCGCGTCGTCGCCGATGGCGAAATCGACCGGCGGCGACGGAGTCGGATAGTGTGCGATCACCGCCGGCGCACCTGGCTCACTGATGTCGACCGAGGTCAGTCCCTTCGGGCCGGTGAGCCACGCGATCGCGCCGGCGATCCAAAGCCCGGTCACCGGGCCATCGAGTGTCAGTTGCGCTTCGCGTCGCGGCGTTCCCTCTGGCGACGCCTTGAAGATGATCAGTCCGTCATCACCGGCCGCGACATAAAGCCGGTCGCCTGCGCCGCTCGCGTCGAAGGCCTCGATATCGAGGGCGGCCGTCAATACCGGATGAGGGCCCCCGGGCCGCAGGTACAGGCTGCCGGCATCATTGCCGTCCGGCAGTTGCAGCGTGACCGACTCCCCGCTCCCGAACGATGTGCTCGTGACGGCAAGCCCGATCAACAGCAGCGAGATCAACAGGGGGCCACACCTGATGTTTGACATGTGAAAGCTCAGGTCCGGCCCCGTTGGCGTGGTGCAGACTTCAGAGCTGTGAGAAAACCTGCTCGGCAGCGATCATCGTGCGCTTGATTTCGGGCTGGCCGTGAACCGACGATACGAAGCAGGCCTCAAACGGAGACGGTGCGAGATAGATGCCCTGCTCCAGCAGGCCGTGGAAGAACAACCGGAAGCGGTCGAGGTTGCTGTTGGTGACCTGGCTGAAGTTCTCTATCCTTTCCTCTGCGCTGAAGAAGAGGCCGAACATGCCGCCGACATAGTTGACGCGCAGCGGGATGTTGAAGGCCTTCGCGCGGGTCGCGAGCCCCTCGGCGATGCGCTTGGTCGTTGCGCCGAGGTTTTCGTAGAAGTCGTCGCGTGTCAGCTCCTGCAGGGTCGCGAGTCCCGCCGCCATCGCGACCGGGTTGCCGGACAAGGTGCCGGCCTGGTAGACGGGACCGAGCGGCGCGATCTTTTCCATGATGTCGCGCCGGCCGCCGAAGGCACCGACCGGCAGGCCGCCGCCGATAATCTTGCCGAGAGTCGTCAGGTCGGGCTTGACACCGAAGCGCTGCTGCGCGCCGCCGAGAGCGACGCGAAATCCGGTCATCACCTCGTCGAAGATCAGCACCGACTCATATTCGTCGCAGAGGCGGCGCAGGCCGGCGAGGAAGCCGGATTTCGGCAGGATGCAGTTCATATTGCCTGCGACCGGTTCGACGATGATGCAGGCGATCTGTCCGCCGACATGGGCGAAGACCTCCTCGACCTTGTCGAGATCGTTGAACGGCACTGTGATCGTGTGTTCGGCGAGCGCAACCGGCACGCCGGGCGAGGTCGGCACGCCTAGGGTCAGCGCGCCGGACCCGGCCTTGACCAGCAGCGAGTCCGAGTGGCCGTGGTAGCAGCCTTCGAACTTCAGGATCTTGTCGCGACCGGTATATGCGCGCGCGAGGCGGATCGCGCTCATCGTCGCCTCGGTGCCGGAGTTGACCATGCGCACCATGTCCAGCGACGGCACAAGCCTGCACAGCAGGTCGGCCATCCTGGTCTCGATCTCGGTCGGCGCGCCGAAGCCGAGTCCGTTCTCGATGGCCTGCTTCACCGCCGCGATGACGGCCGGGTGGGCGTGGCCGAGGATCGCGGCGCCCCAGGAGCCGACATAATCGACGTATTCCTTGTCGTCGACGTCATAGAGACAGGGACCGGCGCCGCGGCGGAAGAATACGGGTTCGCCGCCGACGCCGTTGAAGGCGCGCACCGGCGAATTGACGCCCCCCGGAATCACCCGGCGGGCCTTTGCATACAGTTCATGTGACTGCGTCATCGCGCTTCCCCTGTCTGACCGCTTGAAGTTTGTTGCGTCCACAGCCGGGCGTAGCGGCGCGCCGCTGCCTCCGGGTCGGGCTGACCGAAAACGCCGCTGATAACGGCAAGCGCATCGGCGCCCGCTGCGATCAACTGGGCGCCGTTTTCCGGCGTGATACCCCCGATTGCGACCAGCGGCAGATCGAGGGCCTGACGCGCGCGCCGCAGCAGCTCGACCGGCGCGGCGACCGCTTCCGGCTTGGTCCGGGACGCAAAAAAACTGCCGAAGGCGACGTAATCCGCGCCCGCCTCGCGCGCCGCGAACGCCAGCGAAAGGTCATTATAACAGGATGCGCCGATCAGCATTCCGTCACCGAGGCGCGCGCGGGCGGCGGTGATCCGGCCGTCGTCCCTACCCAGGTGCACGCCGTCTGCGCCGATCTCGAGCGCGAGTTCCGGATCGTCGTTGATGATCAGCGGTGCGCCGGAGCGGCGGCACAGCGCGCGCAACGCGATCAGTTCCGCGCGCTGCCTCGCGCCATCTTCGTCACGGCGCTTGTCACGGTACTGGACGATCGCAGCGCCGCCACGCAGTGCCCCGGCGACGGCGTTCGCTAGCGTGCCCGGCGCCAGCAATGCCGTGTCAGCGATGACGTACAGGCCGGCAACCTGCGCCTGCGTCATACGACGAGCCCCTTGTCGTAGACGGCCCAGAACAGGCGATTCGGCACCGCCTGTCCGGCGCCGATGCGGTAGCCCTGCCGCAGCGTCTCCCAGGTATACTCTTGCGCCTCACGCACAGCCGCGCGCGGCTCGGCGCCATGCGCGATCAGCCCGGCGATGGCCGCGGCCAGTGTGCATCCCGAGCCATGGAAGCTGCCGGGCAGTCTTTCCCACTGAAAGGCCTCGACCAGACCGGCGCTGTCATAGAGGCGATTGACGACCCGCTCGACGGGATCGTCTGCGCCGGTAACGAGCACATACTCGGCGCCGCGCGCGGTCAGTTCGCGCGCGCGCGCGTCGACACCGTCTGCCTGTGGCGCGAGCGCTTGTGCCTCGCGGTGATTCGGGGTCACGATCGTCGCGAGCGGCAGCAGCAGTTCGACCATCGCGTCGCGGGTATCGGCATCGGCGAGCGCGCCGCCGCCGCCGGCGACCAGGACCGGGTCGAGGATCACCGGGATCCTGCCATGGCGCCCGAGTACCTCGTGCACGACACGCACGATCGCGGCACTGCCGGGCATGCCGATCTTGCAGGCGGCCACCGCCATGTCGCCGAAGAGCGCATCGAGCTGGCGGCGCAGCAGGCCGGCATCCACCGCCTCGTACCCCGTGGCGTCACGGGTGGTTTGCACGGTCAGCGCAGTGATCACCGGCGCGGCATGACAGCCCATGCTCGCGAGCGCCTCGATGTCGGCCTGGATGCCGGCGCCGCCGGTCGGGTCGAGACCCGAGAGTGCGAGGACGACAGGGATGCTGGCGGATGGATTCATGCCGTGATCGTTGCTTGCAGTGACCGGGACAGCCTTCATTCTAGCATCGGCGATATGGTACATTGCAGGGTAGTGAGGCGGGACGCATGTTCTGCGTCGCTGCTTTGTTCCGCTCCCGTGATCCTGTCGATCCCATGAACAAATACATGTGCGTGATATGCGGCTTCATCTATGACGAGGCGGCCGGCCTGCCGGACCACGGCATCTCCCCGGGCACCCGCTGGGAAGATGTCCCGGACAACTGGCACTGTCCGGATTGCGGCGCCGCAAAGCGGGACTTCGAGATGCTGGTCCTGTAAAAAAAACGGGAGCGCAGGGCGCTCCCGGAATCACGCGTTATTGAGGAGGGGGAACGCGTGTTGGGGGGGTGAGTGCTAAGACTCGGTACTGAGTCTACCCTGCCCCGTTCTTAAATGCAAATAGTTATCATTATTGAATTAGTCCAATTCCGGAAACAGTGTGTTTCCCGGCCACGGGGGCTGCGGCGATATGTCGCGTCCAGGCCGCACCCGCACCGTCCCGGGTTAGGATGAGTCACCGGACCGAACCCCTGACATGCCGCCATCTTCGACTACAGCCGTCCTGAACCTGCGCCGCCTGCTGTTGTTGCGGGGCATTGCGATCGCCGGCTGGCTCGGGGCGCTGTATTTCGTCCAGTCGATACTCGAGCTCGAGTTGCGGGCGATCCCGATCACGGCCGTGATCTCGGTGTGGATCCTGATCAGCCTCGCGACCTGGTGGTGGCTGCGGGACTGGGACGAGATCCCGGACCCGGTGTTCTTCAGTCAGCTGGTCATAGACATCCTGCTGTTGACCGCCCTGCTCTACCTGACCGGCGGTTCGACGAATCCGCTGACCCTGTTGTTCCTGTTGCCGCTGACGATCTCGGCCGCACTGCTGCCGGGCCGCTATACCTGGATCATCGCGCTGCTGACCGTGGTGTGCTACACGCTGCTGCTGTTCATCTTTGTCCCGCTGCCGTTCGCGACCCATACCCATGCACAGGAATTCGACTTTCATATCCTCGGGATGTGGTCTGGTTTCGTGCTGAGCGCGGGCCTGATCGCGACCTTCGTCGCACGCATGGGCCAGGCACTGCGCGAGCGCGACCGGCTGCTGTCCCGGAGTCGCGAACATGCCCTGCGCGACGAACGGATCGTCGCGCTCGGGACGCTCGCGGCCGGCGCGGCGCATGAACTCGGCACACCGCTCGGGACCATCGGTCTGTTGGCCGGGGAGATCGAGGCGGAATACAAGACGACCGATCCGGAACTCGCCGCGCGGGCCAGGATACTGACGCAGCAGGTCCGGCGTTGCAAGGAAACCCTGGCGATGCTGTCGATGTCCGCCGGGCAGAGTCAGGCCGCGGCCGGCCGGAGCCGTCACCTCGATGACTGGCTCGACGATCTGCTGCGCCAGTGGCAGGAGCTTCGTCCCGGCATCACGGCGACCGTCAGGATCGAAGGTCCTGCGCCGGCGCCAGAAGTCGTCGCCGAACAGACACTCAGCCACGCCCTGACCAGCATCCTGAACAACGCCGCCGACGCTTCACGCGAAGGCATCGAGGTCGATGCCGAGTGGGACGACGCGCGTCTGTGCTTCGAGGTCTGTGATCGCGGCGCGGGTCTGGCCCCGACGACGCTGTCCGCGGCAGGCAGGACCGTGTTCTCGACCAAGCGGCCCGACGAAGGCCTCGGCCTCGGCCTCTATCTCGCCTATTCGGTCATCGAACGCATGCAAGGGCGGGTGCACCTGTTCAATCGCGAGGGTGGCGGTGCCTGCACCCGCGTCGAACTGCCGCTCGCTGGTCTGAAGGTGGAACGCGCGGCCCGTGGCGCCGTCGCGGCGTCGCTCAAATCAACTGGCGGATCCGATGGAAAGGCTGCTGCTGGTCGATGACGACGAGGTGTTCTGTTCAGTCCTGGCGCAGGCCCTGCGCAGGCGCGGCTTCGACGTTGAAGTCGCCCATGATATCGACACCGGACTTGCGGCCGCGACCCGTCACCGGCCCCGCTTTGCGCTGATCGACCTCTGTCTGCCGGATGCCTCCGGACTGATGCTGGTCGAACATCTGAGCGCGCTGTCGCGTGACATCCGGATCGTCGTGCTGACCGGCTATGCGAGCATCGCGACCGCGGTAGAGGCGGTCAAGCTCGGCGCGGTGCATTATCTGACCAAGCCGGCCGGGATCGACGACATCGTTCGCGCCTTCGAACGGGATGATGGCGACGTGTCGACACCGCATGCCTTGCGCCCGATGTCGGTCAGCCGGCTCGAATGGGAGCATATCCAGAAGGTCCTGCTGGAGTGCGACGGCAATATCTCGATGACCGCGCGCCGCCTCGGTATGCATCGCCGCACGCTGCAGCGCAAGCTGCAGAAACGCCCGGCGCGGGAATGAAAAAGCCGGCGCGAGGCCGGCTTTCTCATTCCCGCTGATCCCGATAATCACATGTTCAGCACGAAATCGACGAGCTTCGTGATGTCCTCATCCGACACGCGGGGGGAATAGGGCGGCATCGGCACGCCGCCGGTGACGTCGGTCCAGTTGCCGCGACCGCCCATCTTGATCTTCTCGAACAGGATTTCACTCGCCCCCGCCTCGCCGGCATAACGCGCGTTGACATCCTTCCACGAGGGTCCGACGACCTTGGTATCGATCGCATGGCAGGCCATGCAGCCGGAGGACCTGGCCAGGTCGAGGTCTGCAGTGGCCTGTCCTGCGCCGAGCATCAAGGCAGCGCCGGCCGCCAGTCCTACAAATTGTACTTTCATCATCTTCTCCTTACCCGGGATATGCCCCTGAATTGACCGGGACTTACAACCCTGCGGATTATGGCCAAGCAGGCTGGCAGGGTCAAGCGAATCCGGCCCGGAAATAACTGACAAGTACCGGTGGTTATTGAAGAAAAAGCAAGTTGACGGTGTCCGTATATGGACAGGAAAGGCATCAAAAAGGGGTCAGTACCCTTTTCCCGTCACGGGAAAAGGGTACTGACCCCTTTCAGTTCAGCGGTGCAGCTCTTCGCCGTTACGTTGCCGGCGCGTCGCACGGTACAGGTGCACCTCGAGGTCCATCGACCACCAGTCACCGATCCCGATGATCCTGCGCTTGCCATTCAGGTATTCGATGACGACCTTCCTGACCCGACCGGCGGAATAACCGAGCGCCCACACCTTGATCAGTTGGCCGCTCAGGTTCATGTACCAGTTGCCGACCACAGGCTTCTGCTTGACTGACATATATGGCTCCTCTCTCGAGTGCACCGGGACAGCATGTACTACAGTGTGAATTATATCACGAAACGGCCTTCACCGATCTCTTTTTCGTGCCTCCGGGTGGTGCTCAGCCGCATTTCGACTCGCCGCAATTCAGGCAGGTCAGGCAGCCGTCCAGCTGGATCATGGCCCGGGTCTGGCACTTGATACAGAGCTGTGCGCCATCCGGAAAGCCGGAGGTTTCGGCGCTGACGGCGGCGGACTGTTCGAATTCGCGCCGCTTGGTCTCGACATAGGCCTTCTGGTGCTCGTCGAGGCGCTCGCCCTTGAGCATCCCTATGAATCGCAGATGGTTTTCGATGACGTCGCCGATCTCGGCGACCAGCGACGGCATGAACTTGCCGCCCTTCTTGAAGTAGCCGCCGCGCGGATCGAACACCGAGCGCAGCTCCTCGACCAGGAAGGTCACGTCGCCGCCCTTGCGGAACACCGCCGAGACGATGCGCGTCAGCGCGACGATCCACTGGAAGTGATCCATGTTCTTTGAGTTGATGAAGACCTCGAAGGGCCGCCTGAGCTCGTGCTCGGTGCCGGGATTCAGCACGATGTCGTTGATGGTGACATAGAGCGCGTGCTCGGTCAGCGGCGTCTTGACCTTGTAGGTCGAGCCGAGCAGCATGTCCGGCCGCTCGAGCCGCTCGTGCATGTGAACGATGTTCGATGGCGTAGCGGCGGCTTCCATGCCGCCTTTTTCGTCATCCTCCTCCTTCGCAACCTCGTAGCTGACGATCTTGCTGTCGATCCTGATGGGCATGTTCTCTCTCCGAATGATCAGTACTTGCCGTAATAGCCTTCCTTGAGGGCGTCGTAGAGATTCGCGGCGGAATGCGTCTCGCCGTCATATTCGATCTCCTCGTTGCCGCGGGCCTCGACGACGGAGCCGTCCTCGAGCTGGAAGCGGTAGGTCGTGTTCGCGAGGTCCTTCTCCTTGACCAGTACGCCCTGGAATGCCTCCGGATTGAAGCGGAAGGTCGTGCAGCCCTTGAGGTCCTGCTCGTAGGCGTACAGATAGATGCCCTTGAAGTCCTCGTAGTCGTAGTCGCCCGGTACGTTCGCGGTCTTCGAGATCGACGAATCGATCCACTTCTGCGCTGCGGCCTGCACGTCGACGTGCGCCTTCGGCGTGATGTCGTCGGCGGAGACGAACCAGTCGGGCAGCTGCTCCTCGGGCTGGTCGGAGCCCGGTATCGCGCCGGGGTTGATCCGTTCGCGGTAGGCGAGCAGTTCGTAGGAGTAGACATCGATCTTCTCCTTGCTCTTGCGGCCCTCGCGGATCACGTTGCGATAGTAGTGATGCGCGAAACTCGGTTCGATGCCGTTGCTGGCATTGTTCGCGAGCGACAGCGAGATCGTGCCGGTCGGCGCGATCGAGCTGTGATGCGTGAAGCGCGCGCCGACCTCGGCGAGCAGGTTCACGAGTTCGGGCGCGACGCCGGCGATGCGCTGCATGTAGCGGCTGTAGCGTGCGTGCAGTACCTTGCCCTGGATCGTGTCGCCGATCCTGTAGCCGTCACGCGCCATCTCCGGACGCTTGCGCAGCATCTCGGCGGTGACGGTGAACTCTTCGAGCATGATTGGGGCCGGGCCCTTCTCCTGCGCGAGATCGAGCGCGGTCTCCCAGCCGACCAGCGCCATCTCGCGGGTGACGCGCTCGGTGAACTCCAGCGAATCGGGGTCGCCGTACTTCATGCGCAGCATCGCGAGCGTCGAGCCGAGGCCGAGATAGCCCATGCCGTGGCGGCGCTTGCGCACGATCTCGTCGCGCTGCTGCGGCAGCGGCAGGCCGTTGATCTCGACGACGTTGTCGAGCATGCGGGTGAAGATCGCAACGGCCTTGCGGTACTCGTCCCAGTCGAAGCGCGCCTTGTCGGTGAACGGGTCGCGCACGAACTTCGCGAGATTGATCGATCCCAGGAGACAGCTGCCGTACGGCGGGAGGCCCTGCTCGCCGCAGTTGTGAGCGTGCAGTCCATTGGCATCGAAGGTGTTGATGCCCGGTACTTGCACATCGAACACTGATTCGAAGCCGTCTGCGGTTACGGACTCGATACGCGCCGTGAACCTTTCACGGTTGAGACGGCGGTGATAGCGTCCAAGCGTGTCGGCGAGACGCGCGGCCTTGGATGTATCAGAGAAACCGACGAGTTCTGCGAAGCGCGCAAGATTCTCGCCCGAAACCAGCAACTCATGCTGCGCGCGAGTCGGGTACTCGGCCATGCCGCCCTGGTCGTCGGGCAGGCGCCGCATGCCGGCCGGACGACGATCGCGGTGGATCGTCGAGGCGATGCCGAGCCGGAGCAGCATGCGCTGCACCGCCTCCAGCAGTTCGGCATCCGATTGCGCGAGGCGCACGCTGACGCCCTTGTCCTGAGCCCCCTGTACCGAGCCGTCGCTGTCGAACAGACCGCGCAGGAAGCCGCGTGCGAACTCGCTGGATGTACGCTCGATTGCCGGTGTCACGGTCTTGCGGCCGGGCGCAAGTTCGAGTTCGTCTGCCAGATGCTTGATCGCCGCGGCGCTCAGGCGGTATTCGTTACGGCCGGTGACTTCGCGCCAGCCGGTGAAGTCGGCGCGCGTACGCAAGCTCTCACAGGCGGCGAGGGCGCGCGCCATGACGCCGTCCACGCCGGTCGAGACCGGTGTTCCGTTTACGGCTGCGGCCGGCATCCAGACCGACAATACGGCGGCGTCGCGCTTCAGCGTGCCATCGCCGACAAGGAGTCCGATCAGGTAGCCCTCGTTCTTGCCATACGCGCCTGGCCACGCGGGATTCGAGCGATGATCGTTCAGCAACACGCGGTCGCCGGGACGGAGATCTCCCGCGGCACACCACTCGGTATCGGTGATATACCGCGTGAAACGCGTCACACGGCGCACGCGATGATCATCGGTCAGGCGCAGCTGATAGCCCTCGCGTGTGGTGATGCGCACGACCGCCTTGTCGGCGGTCTTGAAGAAGCCTTCGGGGCCGGTCGCATGGTCCTCGCCGTCGACACGGGCAAGAAACGATGTACCGACCAGTTCGCCGACCTGGCGCGGGCCGTGTGCCGTCTGCACCCAGGTGTCCGCGGTTACGCAAGGATTGGTCGCGCGGATGTTCTCGCAGAACCAGTTGTTGTTCATCTCGTTGTACTTGTCGATCAGGATGAAGCCCGGTTCGGCGAAGTCGTAGGTCGAGGTCATGATCAGGTCCCACAGGCGGCGCGCCTTGATCATGCGCTCGACCTTGCAGGCGACGAGGCCGGCCTCGTTGACGAGATAGCCCTTGGTGATCGGCCACTCGCGCCACACGACCTTGTCGGGATCGTTGAGGTCGATCTCGCCGCTCTCGGCCACGCGCGCCGGCAGCGGGAACGCGAGCCGCCACTGCTGGTCGTTCTTCACCGCGTGCATGAACTCGTCGGTGATCAGCAGCGACAGGTTGAACTGGCGCAGCCGGCCGTTTTCGCGCTTCGCGCGAATGAAATCGATGACGTCGGGATGGCCGATGTCGAAGGTGCCCATCTGCGCGCCGCGCCGCCCGCCGGCCGACGACACCGTGAAGCACATCTTGTCGTAGATATCCATGAACGACATCGGCCCGGAGGTATAGGCGCCGGCGCCGGAGACATAGCCGCCACGCGGGCGCAGCGTCGAAAAGTCATAGCCGATGCCGCAGTTATGGATGACCATGAAGCCGTTCTCGCCGGCAAGGTAGTTGTGGTGCTTTTCGACGGTGAAGTCGTAGAAGGTCTCGCCGATGTCCAGGTTGCGGTGAATCGCCTCGACTGGACGCAGTGTGCGGGCGAAGTCGAGCAGCGGGCGCAGATGCGGGAAACGCTCGCTCCAGCGATCGATCCAGACCCGGCTGATCGTCTCCTTGCGGTGATAGCCGTGATAGAAGCCGAGCGTCTGCCGCTCGCGATGACCGAGCCGGTCCGCTTCGGCGCTCAATGCCTCCGAAAGTCGCGCGGGCATCCGGTAGCGGTCGTACTGTCCGGACGTCGTCGCATGGTTGGTGATGCGGCCGCGCTTGCCGCTGTCCGCCATGTACGCGGCGACGCGGGCCAGAAACGCTGAATCGCTGATCTTCAGCATCGCGCCGCCGGCGTCGCGGATGAGCTTGCCGTGGTAGTGATGTTCGCGCGGCTTCCGTATAGTAATCGCGCCATATACGCCGAACATGCCGAGCAGGGTCTTCAGCTGTTCGGCGAACGACGGGTTCTGCATCGCGATCCATACACTGCCGGTCTCCTTGCCGACAGTGCCGTCGGTATCGATGAGGCCCGCGAGGAAGGGAAGGAAATGCCTGTCGGGATGCGCCGAGATCCAGGCCGGGACGTGCAGGTCGGCGCTCTTCTTCCCGGTCTGGTTATCGATCAGGCTGGCCGCCCGGCTCGCCTCGAAACTGGAGACGGTGTAATCCCATATCGGCGTGCCGTTCGGCGTCGCTGCCGCGACGACCTTCGCCCGCGAGCCGCAGAAGGCATTGAAGAAGGTGGCATAACGCTCGACCACTTCCCGCTCCGCGGCGCGGATCTTGAACACGAGGCGGCGACCTGCCGCGCGCGCCTTCGTGGCCCAGGCCTTTCTGGCCGGGTGGTATTCGAAACGTTTTTCATAGGCGCTGCCGTCGCCGAGATGCGCGCCCGTGAACCACGCCTCGGCCGCCTGTGACTCGTCGGCCTGCCAGAGGAAGGCATGGTGGACCAGGGCATCGTTCGCATTGATCTCGTCGGCGCGAACATAGATGAGTTCATCATTCCGGAAGACCAACACAGGGTGCTTGATCGAGGTCTTCAGCGCCACGCCGTTCGACACGATCTCGATGTTTTCCGCCTGCGGCACATGGGTGGTCATGTGGCGCTCGATCGCGCGCATCTCGAAACGTCCGCTGTCGCGGTCGTAGCAGAGCATCGAGGCGTGACGCTCTTCCACGGCACACCGGGCCGTGACGACGCCCCGCTCCGTGATCACCTTCGTGTCCGGCGCGACACAACCAGCCTTCAGCGTCAGCCCCGCCTCGTGCACCCGCCTCAGGATCCCGTCCATCGAGTCCTCGATCGTGCCGGACACCGTGCAGTTGATCGTCGACGTCGCCGGCTTGTGCTCGAGCGCGCCGGCGTTCGAGACGATGCGGCCGGCCGGGATCGCGCCGTGGCGCAGCGCCCACAGGAACTGCTCGTACCACCGCTCGCGTTTCTCCGCGGACTCCTCGACCTCGGACAGCGCGCGCGCGATCCGCTTGAAGGTATCGTCGATGGTCTGGTCGAGGATCCGCCCGTCCTTGGTCTTCAGGCGGTATTTCTTGTCCCAGATGTCCTGGGAAGCGGTCTGCAGCGGGATTTCGGTAGCGGGGGTGGAAACGACACGAAGATGGGCTTGCTGCTCCATGGTCGGCGGTACTCCTTCACTAGTTCTCGTTATAATTCCGGGCGGGCCGGACGCCTGACACAAGATGTTGTGTTCAAGCCGGCAACTTTAGGACCATTGCCGGGTCCAGTCAAGGCCCGGAAAATATTTTTTCAAGCTCAGGGTCGAGAATAATTTATATTATATTACAAATAGTTATGAAACTTCCCCAAAGACACCCGCGCGCGATTCGCGGGACAGTGGGCAAGGCGTCGGCAAAACCGATGGACACTAGATGTTGTGTTTGCCTGTGGGGAAGCCCTGCACTACCGGTGCACACCCTATGGACAAGCTGTGGACAAGTCCGCGAAACCGGCCCGGGCTTGAAATCGGAGCGGTGGGCATGCACATCCCAACAGGCTGATCAGGAGGAAGTCATGTTGAAGTTCAGGTCTCGCGCGATAGTTGTGTCCCTGCTGGTGGCCGCGCTGTCCGGCGCGTTGTGGTCCGCGAGCGCCTCTGCCACGTTGCCCGCAATCGATTCCCAAGGTGAGGATCTGCCGACGCTTGCACCGATGCTCGAGCGCATCATGCCGGCCGTCGTAAATATCTCGACCGTGAGCCGAGTCCAGGTCCAGACCAGTCCGCTGATGCGCGACCCGTTCTTCCGCAGGTTCTTCGACCTGCCGCAGCAGCCACGCGAGCGCCGGGCACAGAGCCTGGGCTCGGGTGTCATCATCGATGCCCGGCAGGGCTATGTGCTGACCAACAACCATGTCATCGACCGCGCGACCGAGATCCAGGTCACGCTGATGGACGGCCGGCGCCTGACCGCAGAGGTGATCGGGGCTGACCCGCAGGTCGATCTCGCGGTGATCCGCATCCCGGCCGAGGGCCTGACCGGGATCCCGCTCGCCGACTCCGACCGCCTGCGTGTTGGTGACTTCGTGGTCGCGATCGGCAATCCCTTCGGCCTCGGCCATACCGTGACCTCGGGCATCGTCAGTGCGCTCGGCCGCAGCGGGCTTGGCCTCGAGGGCCTGCAGGACTTCATCCAGACCGATGCGTCGATCAATCCCGGCAACTCCGGTGGTGCGCTGGTCAACCTGCGCGGCGAGTTGACCGGCATCAATACCGCGATCCTTGCGCCGGGCGGCGGCAACGTCGGCATCGGCTTCGCGATCCCGAGTAACATGGCCCATCAGGTCATGACCCAGTTGATCGAGCACGGTGAGGTCAGGCGCGGGCAGCTTGGCATCTCGGTACAGAATCTGACGCCCGAACTGGCGCAGGCCTTCGGCTTGCGCGAATTCCGCCCGGGTGTCGTCGTCGTGCAGGTCGGGGAGGGCACACCGGCGGCGCAGGCCGGCGTCGTGAGCGGCGATATCGTCACCCGCATCAACAGTCGCGCGATTCGCAGCGAGACGGAACTCCGCACCGCAATCGGCCTGCTGTCCATCGGCGATACGCTGGAGATCGAAGTCCTGCGTGACGGCAAGCGCGAAGTCCTGACCGCGCGCATCGCTGAACCCCCGCGGGCCCGGGTCGATGGCGAGGCGCTGAATGCACGCATCGCCGGTGCGCGCTTCGGCGAGATCGACGAGAGTTCGCCGCTCTACGGGCGCGTCGAAGGCGTGATGATCACCGAGGTCGAGGCGGACAGCCGCGCCGCGCGCGGCGGATTGCGACCGGGCGACGTCGTGGTATCGGTCAACCGCCGCGGGATTCGCTCACTGGAGGAACTGCAGCAGTCCGTCAGCCCGGAGCACGGCAGCGTCCTGCTGAACATCCGCCGCGGCGAGGCGGCGCTGTTCATCCTGCTGCAGTAGTTACTTACTTTGCCGAGTGCCCGCTCAGCTTGACCTCGACGCGGTCTTCGTCCTTGATGTTCGCGTAGTAGTCGCGCAGCACCTTGAGCACCTCGGGGCGGCTGAATTCTTCGGGGATGTGTTCGCCTTCCGACAAGCCCTTGCGCAGCTTGGTGCCGGACAGCATCAGGCGGTCGCCGCCCTCGTGCGGGCAGGTGCGCATCGACGCCATGCCGTTGCACTTGTAACACCAGAAGGTCCAGTCGATCTTGAGCGGCTTCGTCTCGAGCGCGCCCTCGGGGATCTCGTCGAAGATGTGATGCGCGTCGAACGGCCCGTAGTATTCGCCGACGCCGGCATGGTCGCGGCCGACGATCAGGTGTGAGCAGCCGTAGTTCTGACGGAAGAGCGCATGCAGCAGCGCCTCGCGCGGACCAGCATAACGCATGTCGAGCGGGTAGCCGGCCTGGACCACTGTGTTGTCGACGAAATAGCCCTTCACCAGCGCATCGATCGCGCGGCTGCGCACCTCGGCCGGGATGTCGCCCGGCTTCAGCGCGCCGAGCAGCGAGTGGATCAGCAAGCCGTCGCAGATCTCGATCGCGATCTTCGCCAGATACTCGTGCGAGCGGTGCATCGGATTGCGGGTCTGGAATGCGGCGACGGTGCCCCAGCCCTTGGCCTCGAACAGCGCGCGGGTCTGCGCCGGGGTCATGTAGATGCCGGGGAAACGCTCGGCGAAGTCGCCCTCGGACAGCACCTTGACCGGCCCGGCGAGATTGACCTCGCCCTGCGCCATCACCATCTGCACGCCGGGGTGCGCGGTGTCGGTGGTGCGGAACACGGTATGGCATTCGTGTTCCTTGTCGATCGCATACTTCTCGGCGACCTTCATCGTCGCCATCAACTCGCCGTTATGAATGAGCGCGATCTCGCTCCCGTTCGCGATGTCGTCGGCGAAGGCGCGGTCGGCGGACAGCGTTATCGGGATCGGCCAGAACAGGCCGTTCGCGAGCCGGAAGTCGTCGCAGACCCCCTGCCAGTCGGCCTGACCCATGAAGCCGTCGAGCGGCGTGAAGCCGCCGATGCCGAGCATCACAAGGTCGCCGGCCTCGCGCGAGCTGATGTTCAGCTGCGGCAGCGAGGCCGCGCGCTTGCGTTCGTCGGCGAGCGCCGCGCCTGAGAGCAGTAACGGCTTCAGCGCATCGCTGCCATGGGGTCTGACCAGTCTGGACATGGGTGGCTCCCGGAACAAGGTTGGGTACTGGGTTATGGTTATGGCCGGCGGTCCGTGCGGACGCCGGAGAATGGTGAATATCCTAGCAGAAAAATCCGGGAAATGCCCGGATCAAACGGGCTTGTCCATGCGGATCATGCGGGCGGTGCGGGACGCCGGTTCGGGTTGCAGTGTCACGTGTTCTATCCCGTACTGCTCCAGCAGCAGTCCTCGCAGGTCGTCGAGGATCGCTTCCCAGCGCGTGAGGTCGTCGAGGACGACATGGGCGGAGAGCACGGTCAGCTCGCTCGACACCATCCAGATATGAAGGTCGTGGACCTCGCGGACACCGCGGCGGGCCGCCATCGCACGGCCGACCTCGGGCAGGTCGACGTGTCTGGGCACGCCCTCCATGATCACGTGGACGACATCTCGCAGCAGCCGCAGGCTCGAGACCAGGATCAGCGCGCAGATCAGGAACGACAGCAGCGGGTCGATCGGCGTCCAGCCGGTCAGCCAGATCACGAGGCCGGAGGCCAGCGCGGCGATCGAGCCGAGCAGGTCGCCGATCACATGCAGTAGCGCGCCGCGGATGTTCAGCGTCTGCACGCCGCGGTGCAGCAGCCAGAACACGACGAGATTGACCGCAAGGCCGACCAGCGCGATCGCGATGACGACGCCGCCGGCGACCGGCTGCGGCTCGAGCAAGCGATCGATCGCGTGCCAGACAATGCCGGCGATCACGGCCAGCATGAACACGCTGTTGGTCAGCGCGGCCAGCACCTCGGCGCGCACCAGTCCGAAGGAATGGCGCGCTGACGGTGGCCGCAGGGCGACATGCGCGGCGAGCGCGGCGAGTCCCAGCGCGGTGGCGTCGGACAGCATGTGCGCGGCATCGCTCAGCAGGGCCAGCGAACCGGCCCACCAGCCGCCGATCGCCTCGACGACGGCGAGCGAAAGGGTCAGCGCGACGCACCACCACAGCAGACGGCCGCTGGCATGCGCCGCGCTCATTGCCCGATGCCTCGGTCGGCGATTGCGCGCTTTCGGTAATTTACATATGCTGACGTACCCATCGGCGTCCTATGGCCCAGGCGGCTGTAGGCAGTACCTGACCAGGCCGCCCCTGGTGTGTATGGAAGAAGAGGACTGACAGTCCCGTCGGCACGCTGCTTGCGCCTCTCCGGGCCGTGGTCCTCGCAGTTCTCGATCACTATAACCTGCGTGAGGATTTCATGGTCAATGCAGAACTGGTATCACCGCAAGCGGATCCAGCGGAAATTGTCGTCAGTAGCGCCCGCGCGGCAAGGGAGGCGGAATGATTGTCAGCCTTATCCCGCCGCTGCTCGGCCTGGTTGGACTGGCGACAGCCTTCATCCTGTTCCGTATCGTCATGTCGTTTCCGGTCATGGAGGGACGCGCCGGCCAGATCGCCGCCCTGATCCGGGAAGGGGCATGGGCGTTCATGCGCCGGGAGCTGATCCTGATCTCGATTTCGGTCGTCGTCATCTTCATCGGCCTGTTCGCATCGCTCGGTATCGAGACCGCGATCTCGTTCCTCGTCGGCGCGGTCTGCTCCGCGCTTGCCGGCTTCCTCGGCATGATGGCGACGACCCGCGCCAACGTGCGCACGACGACCGCGGCCCATCAGCACGGGGCGGGCAAGGCGTTGACCGTGGCCTTTTACGGCGGTTCGGTGATGGGGCTGCTGCTGGCCTCGCTGGGCCTGGTCGGCCTCGGTACCCTTTACCTGATCTTCGGCACCGACCCCGAGACCGCGCACAAGATTCACGGCTTTGCGATGGGCGCCGGCGTCGTGGCCCTGTTCTATCGTGTCGGTGGCGGCATCTTCACCAAATCCGCCGACGTCGGCGCCGACCTGGTCGGCAAGGTCGAGGCCGGCATTCCCGAGGATGACCCGCGCAATCCGGGCGTGATTGCCGACAACGTCGGCGACAATGTCGGCGACGTCGCCGGTATGGGATCGGATCTGTTCGAATCCTACTGCGGCGCGATGATCGCGACGGTCGCGCTGGCGACGGTGATGGTGCTGCAGGCCGGCGGCGGCGACCACGCGATGGTGCCGATCGGCAACGCGATGATCCCGGGCTCCAGCCTGATGGCCTTGCCGCTGTTACTGTCCTCGCTCGGCCTGGTCTGCTCGATCGTTGCGATCTGCGTCGTGCGCGCGGTGTCGAATATGTCGCCGCAGGTCGCGCTGCGTATTGGCACGATGACTGCGGCGATGGGCTTCATCATCTTCTCGTATTTCCTGATGCAGGCCATCGACGTCCCCGCGACGGTCTGGGTGGCGACCATCGTCGGCGGCGTCGGCGGCATGATTATCGGCCTGTCCACCGAGCATTACACCGCTGGCAAGCCCGTCCGCGAGATCGCGCGATCGGGCGAGACCGGGCCGGCGACGGTGATCATCTCCGGCCTCGCGACCGGCATGATGTCGGTGGTGATCCCGGTGTTGACGATCTGCGCAATGATCTTCATCGCCAACTGGCAGGCCGGACTGTACGGCGTCGGTATCGCCGCGGTCGCGATGCTGGCGACGGTCGGCATGACGATGGCGATCGACGCCTATGGACCGGTTGCCGACAATGCCGGCGGTATCGCCGAAATGGCCGGTCTCGGCAAGGAGACCCGGGCGATCACCGACAGCCTCGACAAGCTCGGCAATACTACCGCGGCGATCGGCAAGGGCTTCGCAATTGGCGCCGCCGCGCTCGCGGCGCTGACGCTGATCAACGCCTACATCGCCGAGGTCAGCCACCGCATCCCGAACTTTGAACTCGAGATAAGCAATCCGAACGTGCTGATCGGCATGTTCATCGGCGGGGTCATACCGTTTCTGGTTGCCTCGATCACGATGACGGCGGTCGGCGATGCAGCCTTCGAGATGATCCAGGAGATTCGCCGGCAGTTCCGTGAGATCCCGGGCCTGCTCGAGGGCAAGGCCGAACCGGATACCGTGCGTTGCGTCGATATCGCGACGACGGCGGCCATCAAACGCATGCTGCTGCCGGCGGCGATCGCGGTGCTGACGCCGATCGTGGTCGGCTTCGGCATGGGCGCGGACGCGCTCGGCGGGATGCTCGGCGGGGCGCTGGTCGCGGCCGTATTGCTGGCGCTGACGATGGCCAACGCCGGTGGCGCCTGGGACAACGCAAAGAAGTATGTCGAGGAAGGCCACTTCGGCGGCAAGGGTTCCGAGGTCCATCACGCGAACGTCGTCGGCGACACCGTCGGTGATCCGCTGAAGGACACGTCAGGCCCGTCGATGAACATCCTGATCAACGTGATGGCGATCGTCAGCCTGGTGATCGCGCCCCTGCTCGGGGGATAACCCACTCTCAATCAATCAACCCCCCTTCGCTTGCGAAGGGTGGCAGGGGGGATGCGAATAGCCCCCCTTCTTCAGAAGGGGGGTTGGGGGATGCTTGCCATCTGCGTGGCTTATTTCAGGTCGAAGGGGCCGGTCTTTTTCGGGACGGCGGCGTTCTTCAGGCGGACGTACTGCGGCAGGCCGTTTTTGTACGGTGGGTAGTCCTCACCCTTGATCAGGGGCAGGAGATAGGTCCGGCACGCCGCGGTGATGCCGAATCCGTCCTTAGAAATGAAGCCCTTCGGCATCTTCTTTTCGACGTTCGCGACCTTGTCGAGCGGTGCGA
>CAZJKV010000002.1:1663-53743 GCA_964546765.1 uncultured Chromatiales bacterium | reverse complement strand
GCCCTGTGCCATCTTGATCTGGATGTCGTCGGCGTTGACCAGGTACTCGGTCGTGACGCCGAAGCGTCCCGACGCGACCTGCTTGATCGCCGAGCGCATCGAGTCGCCGTTCGGAAGCGGCTTGAAGCGGTCGACCTCCTCGCCGCCCTCGCCGGTGTTCGACTTGCCGCCGAGGCGATTCATTGCGATCGCAAGCGTCGTGTGCGCCTCGCGCGATATCGAGCCGAAAGACATCGCACCGGTGGCGAAACGCCTGACGATCGCGGACGCCGGCTCGACCTCGTCGAGCGGAATTTCCTGGTCGGCGAAGCGGAAGTCGAACAGGCCGCGCAGCGTCAGAAGCTGTTCGTCCTGTCTGTTGATCGCCTCGGAGTATTCCTCGTAGGTCTGCCAGCTGTTCGCGCGCGTCGCGTGCTGCAGCTTCGCGATCGTGTCAGGCGTCCAGGCGTGGTGCTCGCCGCGAATGCGGTACATGTAATCGCCCCCGACATCGAGCGCGTTGCGATAGATCGGCGCGTCGCCCCAGGCGTCGCGGTGCCAGCGCACGCTTTCCTCGGCGACCTCCTGCAGGCCGATGCCCTCGACCATCGACGCGGTCCCGGAGAAATATTTCGCGACGAAGCGGCTCGACAGACCGACCGCGTCGAAGATCTGCGCGCCGCAGTAGGACTGGTAGGTCGAGATGCCCATCTTCGACATGACCTTGAGTAGCCCCTTGCCGATCGCCTTGATATAGCGCTTCTCGGCCTCTGCGGCGTCGATGTCACCCGGGAACTCGCGGCACAGCGCAGTCAGTGTCTCGAAGGCGAGCCAGGGGTTCACGGCCTCGGCGCCGTAGCCGGCGAGCACCGCGAAGTGATGGACCTCGCGTGCCGAGCCGGTCTCGATGACCAGGCCGCACTCGGTGCGCAGGCCCGCATTGACCAGGTGATGATGCACGGCCGAGGTCGCGAGCAGGGCGGGGATCGCGATGCGCTCGCGGCTCACGCCGCGGTCCGAAAGGATCAGGATATTGTAGCCCTCGCCGACTGCCTGCTCTGCCTCGCGGCACAGCATCTCCAGGGCCGCCTCCATGCCTGCTGCGCCGCGCTCCGCCGCGTAACAGATATCGACGGTACGGGTGCGGAATGCACCGTCGGTGTACGAGTGAATGCCGCGGATGCGTTCAATGTCCTCGTTTGTCAGCACCGGCTGCTCGACCTCAAGGCGCATGTGGGTACCGGCGTTGTCCATGTCGAGCAGGTTGGGCCGCGGGCCGATCAGCGAGACCAGCGACATCACGAGCTCCTCGCGGATCGGATCTATCGGCGGGTTCGTGACCTGGGCGAAGTTCTGCTTGAAATAGTTGTACAGCTGCTTGGGCCGGTTCGACAGCACGGCGATCGGATTGTCGGCGCCCATGGAACCGACCGCTTCCTGTCCGGTTGCCGCCATCGGCGCCATCAGCAGGCGGGTATCCTCCTGGGTATAGCCGAAGGACTGCTGGCGATCGAGCAGGGCCTCCGTCGCGGCGCCGGTCGCCGTCGCGCTGCCCGGCAGGGTATTGAGCAGGATCTGGGTACGGTCGAGCCACTGCTGGTACGGATATGCCGCAGCCAGTGTCTCCTTGAGTTCGGCGTCGTCGATGATGCGTCCTTCGGCGGTATCGATGAGGAACATCTTGCCCGGCTGCAGACGCCACTTCCTGACGATGCTGTCCTCGGGGATATCGAGTACGCCCATCTCCGACGCCATCACGACCATGTCGTCGTCGGTGATCAGATAGCGCGCCGGGCGCAGGCCGTTACGGTCAAGTGTCGCGCCGATCTGTATGCCGTCGGTGAAGGCCATCGCAGCGGGTCCGTCCCACGGCTCCATCAGCGCGGCGTGATACTCATAAAAGGCCCGGCGTTGCGCGTCCATCAGCGGATTGCCGGCCCATGCCTCCGGTATCAGGATCATCATCGCATGGGCCAGCGAATAACCGCCGGCGACCAGCAGTTCGAGCGCGTTGTCGAAGCAGGCCGAGTCCGACTGGCCCTCGGCGATCAACGGCCACAGCTTCTCGAGATCGTCCCCGAGCAGCTGCGATGACATCGAATGTCGGCGCGCGGCCATCCAGTTGATGTTGCCGCGCAGCGTGTTGATCTCGCCGTTGTGGGCGATCATGCGAAAAGGCTGCGCGAGGTCCCAGGACGGAAACGTGTTGGTCGAGAAACGCTGGTGCACCAGCGCGAGCGCCGACACCATGCGCTCGTCGTTGAGGTCCGGATAAAATGCATCGACCTGGTCGGCGAGCAACATGCCCTTGTATACCAGCGTGCGGCACGACAGCGACGGGAGGTAGAACCGCTCGCACCCGCTCCAGCCGGAGACCCGAACTGCGTTCTCGACGATCTTGCGGATCACGAACAGCTTACGCTCGAATTTTCCGGCATCCGCTGCGCCGCTGGCAACGAAGACCTGGCGGATCACCGGCTCGACGGCCCTGACGCTCTCGCCGAGGCAGCCGTTACGGGTCGGCACATCGCGCCATCCGAGCAGGCGTTGACCTTCTTCCAGGATCATCTGTTCGATCAGCGATTCGCAGTTCGCGCGGGTAACCGCGTCGGACGGCAGAAAGACCATGCCGACGCCGTAGTCGCCCGGCGGCGGAAGTTCGATGCCGGACCGCGCGCACTCCTCGCGCAGGAACCGGTCGGGGACCTGCAGCAGGATGCCGGCGCCGTCGCCGGCAAGCGGATCTGCGCCGACGGCACCGCGGTGCGTCAGATTCTCGAGGATCTTCAGGCCCTGACGTATCACAGCGTGGCTCTTGCGACCCTTGATATTCGCAATAAAGCCGACGCCGCAGGCGTCATGCTCATGCGCCGGATCGTACAAACCCTGCCCCTGGCCTCGCCAGTGGTTCGTGCCGCTGATGTCGTTCATGTACCGTATCCAGTCATTGTTGACGCGTCGAGCCACGTCACGTCTTCCACATAATCGGGAGAGCGGAGCTGCATGCAGCCGCTCGACCTGCCTGTCACCGCGCCGGGGATCATGGAACCTGTGGTCGAAACCGGCGGAAGTCGCATTCCGGTAGTCTTGCTTCGACGCATGTCGTGGCCGCGTCCCGCGCAAGGCATGCGCCGATGCATTACGCCAATGCATCATGCCAATGCATCATCCTGGAGACGCAAGTTCAAGACGCAAGGGGAAAAATTATACTCGTCTGCGCCCTCGCCTTCAATAAAGCAGATCCCGGTAGCAGGGACGGATGCGATGGATTACCTGTTGATTGAATTCATGAATTTTTAAGGTTCGGCGGCGCCGATGGCGCCCTGGACATCGCGCAGCGAGCGGACCCAGGGTTTTACGCCCTCCAACCCGGCGATCCCGGGCAGCCCGGCCGCCGTGGCGGCATCCTGTCGGGTGGGGTAGATGCCGTGGGTGACGGCATAGAGCGGGGCATCGCCGCCTTTGGCCCGGAAGATCGCAATCCCTTCCCCGAGTCTGTGCCGTTCGACGAAGACGCGCGCGCGGTCCTCGGTGCTGGCGAACAACTGCAGCGTAAAATGCCCCGGTGCCTGGGCCAGCAACCAGTCGGCACCGCGTGGCCATGGCGACTCCGCAGCGGGCGTATCCATGGGTGTCCGGGAGGGCGGCGGCAGTTCCACCGCGGCCTGCGCGGGTACCGGAGATGGGTCATCCGGAGGCATCGCCTCGATCACCGGCGTCTGGTGCTCCGCTTCTGCCCGGGTGTCCACGCCCGCGGACAATTGGGGATCCGCCGGCGCGGACATCGCGGGCACGGGGTCCGCAGCTTGCGCGATTTCCACTTCGTCGGATGGCGGCGGGGGGATGTCTCCAGTCACCGGCGCAACCGGGCCCTGTTCGCCCTCGACCGGCTCGCCGGGCGCAGGCCCGGGAAGCGCCGGCGGCGTGCCGGCGTCGACGATGACCGGCGCCGGCCCGGGGGTCGTGAACTCCTTCAGCGTGTCCTGGTAAAACATTGCGACGACGACCAGCGAGATTGCGAACGCGGCAAGGCCGTAGCGCAACAGGACGCGGCCCACCAGGCCCGGTGCCGCCGTCATCGGATAATCCATCTGGCCTTCATTGCGCAGCACCCCGCGGGCCAGCTCGTTGATGCGTCCAGGTTGCCCGCGGGACGCTACGTGGATGAACTTCAGCACCGCCGGTGTGAACAGGCTGTCCGGGTCGCGCCCGGCGACCTGCATGCGATGGCGGATATACCCGGTCGTGCCTTCCTCGCCGAGCGGGGCGAGTTCAAAGGTATGGTTGACATGCTCGCGCAGATTGCCGGGGCCGGGCAGCATGAAGCGCTCCTGGAGCGACTCCTCTCCGAACATCAGCGCGCCCAGCAGGACCTCGCCGTCCTCGCGCGGCTCAGTCAGGCGTGTGATCATCGTCAATGCGGCCTGAGGCAGCAGGTGGGCGTCATCGACGACGACGATCGGAACAAGCGAGCCGCGCCGCAACGCGTGCAGGCTCTCGCGCAGATACAGGATGCGCTCGTCCTCGTCCGCATACGATTCGGCGCGCAACGACAGCTCCTGTTCGAGCGTATCCAGGATCTCCAGGTGATCGATGTCGGCTGCGCCCTGGATCGAACAGATGCGCCAGGTGTCGTTCGCACGGGCCAGGAACTGGTGCAGCAGCGTCGTCTTGCCGCTGCCCTCGTCGCCGGTGACCATCAGCACCGCGCTGTAAGGCGCAAGATGCAGCAGCAGGTAGAGCCGTTTTTCCCTGACCGGCTCGTTGTACCAGTATTCCTGCCGCCACGAGGATTCGAATGGATCCGGGCCCCGTGACCCGGCGGCGCGCGTATCGTGACGATACATGGTATTCGCGGGCTGTTCGCTCATGCCGGCCGTTGTTCTCCCTGCACGTACACGACGCGATATCCGCCTTTCAGGCGTTCGTCGCGCAGGCGCATCATTGCCTCGATCGCCGCGTCCCGGTCCGGATAGTGGTCACGCCTGACCCGCCCGGTCGCACCCTGCCTGCCCGATTCGCGGATCAGCGACCAGCCACCGAGCAGATCCGGCTGCAGGATCAGGTGATAGAACCCCGGCGGCTTGTTCGGGGTTGGCGCAATCTGCATATATATTCGCATGGATGGAGTCCGGCCCGCGTCGGCGGCAAGACCGGGTACCCGGCTCAGGTGAGCACGGACGGATTGAACAGCTTTTCGTATTCGCCGATCGCATAGCGGTCGGTCATGCCCGCGATGTAGTCTGCCACCACCCGCGCCCTGCCCGCAACACCCTGCGCCTGTTCTGCCTCGCGGGCCTTTTGCTGGTACTCGATCGGCAGCACGTCGATCTCGGCGATAAAGGTGTCGAACAGGGCGCGCACGATGCGATCCGCCTTGGCGGTCATGCGCCGGACACGGTAATGACGGTAGAGCCGGTCACGGAGAAAACGCTTGAGCTCGAGATTCCAGGCCGTCATCTCTTCGCTGAAGCGGATCAGCGGTTCCGGCCCGGCCCGCACCTCATCGAGCGACGCGACTCCGGACCCTTCGATGCGCGCCCGGCTGTGTTCGATCAGGTCGCTGACCTGGCGATTGATCATGCGGCGCACGATCTCGTGCTGCATGCGACGCGGTCCGATACCCGGATACTGCCGGGCGACGGCGTCATGCTGTTCACGAAACAGGCGGATATCGCACAATTCCCCGACCGAGATCAGACCGGCGCGCAACCCGTCGTCGACATCGTGATTGTTGTACGCGATCTCATCGGACAGGTTCGCGAGCTGGGCCTCCAGCGTCGGCTGCAGCCGCTTCATGAAGCGCTCACCGAGTTCGCCTAGCCCGGCCGCATGGCGCGGCGAACAGTGCTTCAGGATGCCTTCCCGGGTCTCGTAGGTCAGGTTCAGGCCGTTGAAGCCGGCATAGCGTTCCTCGAGTTCATCAACGACCCGCAGCGACTGGAGGTTGTGCTCGAATCCCTCGTAATCCTTCATGCAGGAATTCAGCGCGTCCTGCCCGGCATGCCCGAACGGCGTGTGCCCGAGGTCGTGCGCCAGCGCAATCGCTTCGGTCAGGTCCTCGTTGATCCCGAGCGCCCGCGCGATCGCGCGTCCGATCTGCGCCACTTCTATGGAATGGGTCAGCCGGGTGCGGAACATGTCCCCTTCGTGATTTACGAAGACCTGGGTCTTGTATTCGAGGCGGCGGAAGGCGCCTGAGTGCACGATACGGTCGCGGTCGCGCTGGTATTCGCTGCGGTAGCCGGGCGACGGTTCCGGGTGACGGCGGCCGCGCGACGTCCGCTGACTGGCCGCCCATGGCGCAAGCCCGATCTCCATTGCGCTGGCGTCCGGCATGACCGACTAGCCCTCCCGCCCCGCGCAGGCCTCGAGCGTGCGTTCGAGGGCGTCGACGCCGTAGTCCCCGGCGATATGCGCGGCGCCGATCCCCCGCAACAGCACCAGGCGGATCCTGCCCGCCTGCACCTTCTTGTCGACCGCCATCAATTCGAGGTAACGCGCGCTGTCGAGTCCGGCGTGCAGCCGGACCGGCAGGCCGGCGCGTCCTATCAGGGCCACGATGGGATCGAGGTCCCGCGCCTCCAGGTCGCCCAGTTGTGCCGACAGGTGCGCCGCAGCGCACATGCCCGCCGCGACCGCCTCGCCGTGCAGCCACTTGCCGTAACCGATGCCGGTTTCAATCGCATGGCCGAAGGTATGACCGAGGTTCAGCAAGGCGCGCACGCCGGCTTCATGTTCGTCGGCGGCTACGATATCGGCCTTGTTGCGGCACGATCGCTCGATGACATGGATCAGCGCCTCGGGAGCGCGGGCCAGCACCGCGTCGATGTGCCCCTCCAGCCATTCGAAGAACGCGCGGTCGCGGATCAGCCCGTACTTGATGGCCTCGGCGACACCGGCGCGCAGCTCCCGGTCCGCCAGCGTGTTCAGGGTGTCGATATCGGCAATCACGCAGCGCGGCTGGTGAAATGCACCGATCATGTTCTTGCCGAGCGAATGGTTGACGCCGGTCTTGCCGCCGACCGAGGAATCCACCTGGGCCAGCAGCGTGGTCGGGATCTGGATGAAAGCCACCCCGCGCTGATAACAGGCCGCGGCGAATCCGGTCATGTCGCCGACGACCCCGCCGCCGAGCGCTACGAGCGTAACGCTGCGGTCGCACTGCCGGCGCAGCAGCGCGTCGAAGATGGTATTCAGGGTGCCGAGATCCTTGTACGCCTCCCCGTCGGGCAGTATCACCTCGTTGCACCGATATCCGGCAAACAGTTCGAGCGCCGCTTCGAGCCAGAGCGGCGCCACGGTCTCGTTGCTGACCACCATGACCTGCCGTCCCGCGATGTGGGACACTATCAATTCCGGGCGCGACAGCAGCCCTGGTCCGATATGGATCGGGTAGCTGCGCTCGCCGAGCTCGACGGTCAGTGTACGTATCAAGGGCGTGCGCCCCGCGCATGCGTGATGCGTTTACCCGGACCGCGTGCACGGCCGCCGTGTTTCCGTTCGGGCAGATGCTTGAGTATGAAGTTCACAGTGCTGCGAATGCCGCGTCGGTCAGTTTCCACGGTGATGTCAGCGATCTCGCGATACAGGGGTTCGCGCTCGGCCAGCAGTTCCTCCACGCGCGTGCGCGGATCATCAGTCCGCAGCAGCGGCCGGTTCTGGGATTTGCCGGTGCGCGTCAGTATCCGGTCGATCGAGGCCTGGAGGTAGACGACCGTGCCATGGCGATCGAGATCGTTCCGATTGTCAGGGTCGAGCACCGCCCCGCCGCCGGTCGCAAGCACGATGCCGTGCCGTCGCGCCAGTTCCCCGATCACAGCCCGCTCGCGGCGCCGGAAGCCGGCTTCGCCCTCGATATCGAAGATCCACGGGATATCGGCCCCGCAGCGCTCCTCGATGACATGGTCGCTGTCGATGAATTCCAGACCGAGCGCGCGCGCGAGGTGACGGCCGATCGTCGTCTTGCCGACGCCCATCGGACCGACCAGGAAGATATTGGGCCTGGGCTGTTCCATCGCCCTATGTTAGGCAGAGAACAGGCGCTGGCACAACAGCGGCCGGATCGAAAATCGCGACTTCTCAAACATATAAAAACAGGACAGGCGCCAGGCCTGTCCTGTTCGAATCGATGATACGGATCAGTCGGTACTGGAGCAGTCGCCCGTGACGTAACCGAACGGACTCGGGGTTCCAGGCGGCGGCGTGTTCTGGTTCGTCATGTCCGCGGCCGCGACCGGCAGCCAGAAAATGACGCTGTCGCTGGATTCGGTGCCGGCAACCGATGTCGTGGCGGAGAGCCTGACGCGTGTCCAGTTACCGTACTGGCGCGGATAGATCACGTCGAACTCGAAGGTGCCGTTGGCGCCGGTGGTCACCGCGGGCGGCACGGACACGACATTGCCGGGCGTCAGCTGACCGTCCTGGTTGATATCCTCTCCCCCGTCCAGGATGCCGTTCTCGTTCAGGTCTTCGCTCGCGCAGCGGTTTGCCAGAGACTGCGGGTTGCCTGCGACGGGATCCAGATTGATGTCGAAGGCCGTCTGCACCCAGACACTGGTGTCATAGATATAACTGCCCTTGGTGAAGGACACCGGCGTGACCGAAAGGTTGACGCTCGCGTTCGCAGCCGCGTTGCCGTTCGCGTCCGTCACGATAACGGTGTATTTCTTGTTGTACTGGGTCTGCCCGACGTTCTCGATCAGGTTTCCGGTGCCGAGGCGCACGAACAGCGGACTCTGGGCCACCGTCAGGGAGACCGACGTGTTGATCGCGGTATTCTCATCGACCTCGGCGCGGATGACTACGCCGTCCTTTGCGGTCGTGGCGGACGATGAGACATAGGTCGTCGAGGCGCGTCCGAGGGTGTCCGTGGTCGCAGTGGCCGTAGTCAGGGAGCCGCCGCTGTTATCCTGGATGATCGAGAAGCGGATCGCCTTGCCCGCGACCAGGTTGTTGTTGGCATCGCGCAGGATCGCGGTGATCGTCGACTGCTGGTTCGTTTGCGAACCATCGTTGGGCCCGATGGTCGTCGGACTCGCCTGCAGGGAGATCGTTGCAGGCACGGTTGCGATGAAGTTGATTGACCGGCTGGTCGAGGGACCGCCGGCGACGAACGCGGTCAGCACTGCCGGGCCGGCATTGTTTGACGAAATCCTCAGTGTCGCGGTGCCGGTGCCGTCCGTAACCGCCGAATTTGCAGGCGTCGTGCACCCCGCGTCAGAGTAGAGTGTGCCGCGCGTGGTTGAAAAGCCCACGGCTTCACCGTTGACCGCCACGTTATTCTGCCTCCAGTTGACCTGGATGTTGCTGCACTGGCCGATCTGGAGGTTTGCACCGGAAGCAGGCGTAGTCATCAGGAACTGGTCTCCTGAGACCGTCAGGCTGCGACTCGTGCTGATGCCCTGCGCGCTAGCAGTGATGGTGTCCGTACCCGGGGTGATCGCGGTAACGACGACTTGCACCTGGCCCGCTGAACTCGTCGTCAAAGTCGTAGCACTCAGCGGATTGCCGAGTTCGGACGAGACCGTGACAGTGCGACCCGGTATGGGAGCGCCGGCGGAATCGGTCAGCACGATCGTCAGCGTGGTATTGTCGCCGATGGTCGCAGAGTTTTCACCGCTGATGGACAGGCTGGTGCCGGCGACATTGATATTCACGCTGCTGGTGACGCCACCGCTGGACGCCGTGACGGTGATCGTGCGGTTCTGGTAGTCGCCGCCGGACGACAGCGTCGCGACGACTTGGCCGGAGGCGTTCGTCAGCGGCTGCGATCCACCACTGGTCGGTGGGAGTTCGAGGGCGCCGCTGCTCGCGGAGAATGCGACCGGGACCGAGTTCAGCAGGTTGTTACTGCCGTCCATGACGATCGCGGTAATCGTTACCGAGGCGCTGTCGCTCGAACCGAGTTGGGGCGAACTCGCGAGCAAGGTGATCGAGGCCGCGGTAGAGTCGCCTCCCGCCCCGCCGTTACCGGATACGAAGAATCCGTCTTCGCTGTTGCAGGCAGTCAGCAGCAGACCTGACAACAACACCGCGAGCGCCGCCAGGATCGTTTTGATATTGTTTCTTTTCATGGCCGTAGTCTCGTATCCGGAATCAGCGCATCGTCAGGGTGTCTTTGAGGATCTTCGGCGTCACGAAGATCAGCAGCTCGTTCTTGCTGTCGACCCGGCTGCTCTGCCGGAACAGTGCGCCGATAATCGGGAGGTCGCCGAGGAAGGGCACCTTGTTGACGCCCTCGGCGCGCTCCTGCTCGTAGATTCCGCCGAGCACGACCGTCTCGCCGTTGTTGACCAGCACCTGGGTCACGACCTCGCGTGTGTCTACGCTCGGGACGCCCTGGAAGACCTGGCCGACACTGTCCTTGCTGACCGACAGGTCGAGGATGACGCGGTCGTCAGGCGTGATATGCGGCTTGACCGTCAGGCCCAGCACCGCCTTTTTGAACTGCACCGTCGTCGCGCCGCTCGAGGCCGCGGTCAGGTAGGGGATCTCGACACCCTGCTCGATGGTGGCCTGGTTCTGGTTGGAGGTGATGACGCGCGGCGTCGAGATGACCTCGCCGCGGCCCTCCGCCTGCATCGCCGACAACTCGAGATCGATCAGGTAATCGGATCCGAGCACCGCGAGCGCGAAGTTCGCGGGTGTGCCGGACGCGTTCGAGGCCGGCAGGTTGACGTTCAGGCGGTTGTCGAGGCTCGGGAAGTTGACCGGCATCGGTGCGCTGTCGACCATCTGCCCGGTACCGGCGAGCGTGCCGGAGGTCCCGATGATGCCGCTCCCGCTGTGGCTCTTGACCCCGGTCGTGCCGAGACGAACACCGAGGTCGCGGCTGAAGTCGTCGTTCGCGACAACGACCCGGGATTCGATCAGCACCTGCCTGACGGGTATGTCCAGCTTGCCGACCAGGTTGCGTATATCGACCAGCTTGTCAGAGGTGTCCCTGACCAGTAGCGTGTTGGTGCGCAGGTCGACCGTGACGCTGCCGCGCTCGGACAGCATCGAGTTCTCCTTGGCCTTGAGCAGGACCGCCACGTCCTCCGCCTTGGCGTAATTGACCTGGATCAGGTCCGACATCAGCGGCGCCAGGTCGTCAAGCTGCTGGCGCGACTCGAACTCCTGCTTCTCGCGCGCGGCAATCTCCTGCGCCGGCGCCACCATGATCACATTGCCTACCTGGCGCATGCCGAGTCCCCGGCTCTTGAGCACGATATCAAGCGCCTGGTCCCAGGGGACATTGTGCAGCCGCAGGGTCACGTTGCCCTGCACCGAATCGCTGCTGACCATGTTCATGCCGGTAAAGTCGGCGATGATCTGCAGCACGGCCCTGACCTCGATGTCCTGGAAGTTCAGGGACAGGCGCTCGCCGGTGTATTCCTCCTTCTCCCTCTGTTCACGCTGCTCGCGGGTGAGCGGCTTGACCTCGAGGGTGAAGGTGCGGTCGGACTGGTAGGCAAGATGCTCGAACAGTCCTTCCGTCCGGATCACGAGGCGGACACCGTCGCCCTCGGGAAAGCTGTCGACCTGCGTGACCGGGGTCGCAAAATCGACGACTTCCATCCTCCGTTTCAGATCCTCAGGCAACTGGACGTTCCTGAAATCGACGGTGATGCGGCCGCCCCGCTGCTCGACGTTGACCGGTGTGTTGACGTCGGGGAGGGTTACGAGGATGCGGCCCTCGCCCTGCTGGCCACGATTGAAATCGATGGCGGAGATCCGTCGCTGCGCGCCGGCGCCAGCCGCTTCACCGGAGGCCGCCGCCATGGTGAACCCGGATCTCCCTTCCTGCGCGACGCGTGAAGCGGCGCCTTCGATGACGATGTAGACATTTCCGTCCTCGATACGGGTTTCGTAGGGCGCCATCCGGTCGAGGTTCAGCACGACGCGCGTGCGCCCGCCCGATTCGACGGCGTTGATGCTGCGCACGACGCCGACGCCGACCGTTTTCTGCCTGGGGACGCCGCTGGTCGTGCCGGGGAAATCGAGGGCGATACGCGCCGGATTGTCGATCGAGAAACTCAGCATATTCGGTTCGGTCGTCACGCCAGCGAGTCCCAACCGGATCTGGACCTTGTTGCCGGGCAGCGCGGAGAAATCCCAGGATTCGAGCCGTTGATCGGCGGCATGGCCTGTGGCCGCCGTCGCGAAAAACAGCGACAGCGCGAGCAGGAGCATCGTCAGGTAACCGCATGCATTTCTATTGTAATTTTCTGGCGCCATGTCATGTGTCCAATCCTGTTGGTATCTCGATCCCGGGGTAATCATGCTCGACATCCTCCGTTGCGGGCTCATTGCTCGCTGATGGCGAGGGATGCGTTGCGTTCCTCCCATCCTCCCAGTCCATCGGGCACAATCTCGGTCAACATGAGCTTGTTGTCGCTGACCGCCTGGACCTTGCCGTAGTTCTGTCCCATGTAATTACCCTGCCTGACGCGATAGACGATTCCATCCGGCGCCCTGACCAGTCCCCAGCGGACCCCCTGGAATTCGAGCGCCCCCATCATGCGGAGGGTGTCGAGCGGGTAGCCCTCGAGCACTTCCCTGTTGCGGCTGACATCAGGCCGGATCCCGGAATCGTTCCGCTCCGCCACGGCATTGCCGGTGTCCGAACTCCAGCCCCGGAATGGATCCTTCAGGGTATGGGCGGAATAGGCGAAGGTCTCGACCGGCTTGAATTCCGGTAACGGCGCGACGCGCCCCTGTTTCTGCTTGGCTTCCTCGACGAAGGCGCGCAGGTCCGATACGCCGCTGTCGCTGCAGCCCGCGAGCAACAGCAGCAACGGCAGAACCGTCAGAATACCGGGCGGTCTGATGGATTTACGTCCTTGCGCACTCACCGCGGCTCACCTCCATCCAGCAGTTCTTCCTCATCGAGATAGCGATAGGTCCTGGCCGTCAGCTCCATCACGAGATCGCCCTGGATCGGGGCCTGTGCATTGTTTCTCCCGGATCTCGTCATCGGTCCGATGGTGAAATCCTGCAGAGTCACGATCCGGGGCAGCGAGGCAATATCGCTGACGAAGCGCCCGAACTCGTGATAATCGCCCGTGACCTTGATCTTTATCGGCAACTCCGCATAAAACTCGGCAGGGCGTTCGCTTTCCGGCCTGAACAACTCGAACTCGAGGCCGTTCTCGATGCCGGTCTGGGAGATGTCGACCAGCAGCTCAGCGACCTCGGTCCGGCTCGGCAACTGGCGCAGCATCGCGCCGAAGGAAAGACGCATCTCCTCCATCTGTTCGATATAGGCGTCGAGGCTGGCCGCCTTGTTCTGCTTGGCCAGAAAATCGTTCTTGAGCGTGCGTTCCTTGTTCCGCGTTGCCTCCAGCGACTCCATCTGCACGCGGGTATCGAACCACAGTCCGGCGCCGAGTACCGCGACGCAGATCAGCGCGATCGCGGCGATCTTGACCGGTTTCGGCCAACGCGCGACATCGTTGAAATCGATGTTTCGCAGCTGCGACAGATCGATGTTCAGGTTCATATGCGCTCCGAATTCATGGCGTCGCCGTCAGCGCCGAGTCTGGCCTGCCGGACGGTGAGCTTGAACTTGCTTACCCTCGCCGTCTCGCGCGAATCGGCCTCAATGACGTCGAGCTTGGGGTCATTGAACCAGTCCGAACCGTCGAGATTGCGCATCAGCGTCGAGATCCGGGCATTGGACTGGGCTGAGCCTTCGATGACGATGACCTGACCGGTCTGCGTAATGCCGGTCAGGTACATGCCGGAAGGGACGGCCCTGACCAGCTCGTCGAAGATGTGGATGATCTCGGGGCGCCGGGTCTGCAACTGCTGAATGATATCCATGCGTGCCAGCAGCTGCTGCTTCTTGGTCTCCAGGGCGCGGATCTCGGCGATCTTTTCCTCGACCTTGGCGATTTCATCCTGGAGGAACCTGTTGCGCTGTTCCTGGCCCTCGATCAGGCTGCTCATATGCAGGTGCACATATAGAAGCGTCATGCCCATCAGGATGACGGCGCCGGCAGCGATCGAGAAGAACTGGCGCTGCTGCTCCTTGCGCCGCGTTTCACGCCAGGGAAGGAGGTTGATTCGTGTCATTTTTCGGCGAACCTCCTCATGGCGAGCCCGCAGGCGATCATCAGCGACGAGGCATCGGAGCGAATGCCCTCGGGGCTGATGCGTGACGTCAGTGACATGTTCGCGAACGGATTGGCGACCGAAGCCGTGATGCCGACCTTGTCCTCGATCAGCGCGTCGACCCCGGGGATCGCGGCGCAGCCGCCCGCCAGGACGATATGGTCGACGGTGTTGTGCTGGCTCGACGAGAAAAAGAACTGCAGCGAGCGGCTGACCTGCTGGGCCATCGCTTCCTTGAATGGCTGCAGGACCTCCGACTCGTAGTTGTCCGGCAGGCCGCCCTGTTTCTTCGCCAGCCCGGCCTCTTCGTAAGACAGCCCGTAGCGACGCATTATTTCCTCGGTCAGCTGTTTGCCGCCGAAGACCTGCTCGCGCGTGTAGATGACCTTGAAATCGTGCGATACGCTGAGCGTCGTCATCGTTGCACCGATGTCGATGACAGCGATGGTCTTACCGATGCCGTTGTCGGGCAGCTGGTTCGACAGCAGCGAGAACGCCGACTCCATCGCGAAGGCCTCGACGTCGACGATCTTCGCGCTGAGGCCGCCGAGCTCGAGCGCAGCGACCCGGATATCGACGTTTTCACTGCGTGAGGCGGCCAGCAGCACATCGACCATGCCCTCCTGCTTTTCCGACGGCCCGAGCACCTCGAAATCGAGGTTGACCTCCTCCATCGGGTAGGGGATGTACTGGTCGGCCTCGAGCTGGAGCTGATCGGCCAGTTCGTCGTCCGTCAACGTGTCGGGCATCGAGATGATTTTGGTAATCACCGCCGAGCCCGCGACCGCGACGGCGGCGTTCCTGGTGCGGGTGCCGGCCTTTCCGACGGCGCGCTTGATCGCGGCACCGACCGCATCGGCGTCGGCGATGCTCTTTTCCTCGACCGTGTTCTGCGGCAGGGGCACCACCGCGTAGCTTTCGACCCGAAAGCGGCCGCCGCTTTGTCCCAGTTCGAGCAGTTTCACTGACGTGGAACTGATATCGAGCCCGATCAGGGCCGTAGGCGCTCTGTTAAGCAACTGAAGCATGGCGACTTCCATCGAGTGATGTTCGGTTTAGCATATCCCTGTCCATATCTCGTCCCTGGAACCTCCCGGATCGGCCCGGCGTCTATTCAGGCGGCCAACATAATCCGTTTATTCATCGCCTGTTATCGTCCGTTGTCTGAAAAAGTTTTATACTCGAGCTGGAAATTTTTGATAACTGGTCGCCATTCTTATCCGGGACCGGACTTTGGCGTACCATATGAACATCTCTCGCAAATTAATCCTGGCAGGGCTGATCGGCTTCGGCGGGATGGCGGTCCTGGGAGCCGCAGCGGCCGTCATCGGCTATATCGTCGTCGCCCCGGGGCTACCCTCCATCGAGGCCCTGCGGGATATCCGCATGCAGGTGCCGATGCGGGTCTTTTCCGCGGACGGCAAGCTAATCGCCGAGTTCGGGGAGATGAAACGGACCCCGGTGCGCTTCGCGGACACCCCGGACCTGATGATCAAGGCGATCATCGCGGCCGAGGACGACCGCTTCTTCGAGCACCCCGGCGTCGATTACCAGGGGCTGATGCGGGCCGCGATCAACCTCGTCCGCACCCGGGAGCGGAGCCAGGGCGGCAGCACCATCACGATGCAGGTGGCGCGCAATTTCTTCCTGAGCAGCGACAAGACCTACATGCGCAAGCTCAGCGAGATCTATCTCGCTCTGAAGATCGAGCACCAACTCTCCAAGGAGGAGATCCTTGAGCTCTACCTGAACAAGATCTTCCTCGGCAACCGGGCCTATGGCGTGGTCTCGGCGGCGCAGACCTATTACGGCGTTGGTCTCGATGAACTCAGCCTGGCCCAGATGGCGATGATCGCCGGCCTGCCCAAGGCGCCGTCGAGCGCCAATCCGATCGCCGACCTCGAGCGCGCGGTGATCCGGCGCAACTATGTCCTGCGACGCATGCGTGATCTCGGCCATATCGATCAGGAGTCGTTCCTGATCGCGTACGAGTCGCCGGACGATGCGAGGCTGCACGGCCTGGCGCTGGATATGGACGCCCAGTACATCGCCGAGATGGCGCGCGCCGAGGTCGTCGCTCGCTTCGGCGAGGCGGCCGCCTACACCGAAGGCTACAAGGTCCATACCACGATAGACTCACGCCTGCAGGACGCCGCGGTCACCGCGCTGCGCGGATCGTTGCACGATTACGATCGCCGTCATGGCTATCGGGGCCCCGAGAGCAGGGTCGAGCCGGCGCTGCTCGATGACCCGGAGGCGATGACTCAGCTGCTGCGCCGGCACCCGGTCATCGGCGGTCTCGCGCCGGCGGTGGTCGTCGGCATCGCTGAACGCGCCGCGACCGCGATCATGGTCAACGGCGAGACCATCGAGATCGACTGGGAAGGGCTGTCCTGGGCCAGGCGTCACATCGACAGCAACCGGCGCGGCCCGGTCCCGCACAACGCGGCAGACATCCTCGCACCAGGAGATCTCGTACGCGTCACGGCATCCGGCGACGGCTGGCGGCTGGCCCAGATCCCGGAGGTCGACGGCGCCCTCGTTGCGCTCGATCCGGAGAACGGCGCAATCACCGCGTTTGCCGGCGGCTACGATTTCAGACGCAGTCACTTCAATCGCGGCACCCAGGCCGCCCGCCAGCCGGGATCGAGCTTCAAGCCGTTCATCTACTCGGCGGCGCTGGAACGGGGCTACACGCCGGCCTCGCTGATCAATGACGCGCCGGTCGTGTTCGACGACCCAGGTCTGGAAAGCACCTGGCGGCCGGGCAATTACAGCGGTGAATTCTTCGGTCCGACCCGGCTGCGGGTCGGACTGAAGAACTCACGCAACCTGGTCTCGATCCGCCTGCTGCGCGCGATCGGCGTCAGCTACACGGTCGACTACGTGTCGCGCTTCGGTTTCAGTACGCGCGACCTGCCGCGCGACCTGTCGCTCGCGCTCGGCAGCGGCGTGGTCACGCCGCTGCAACTGGCGGAGGGATATGCGGTGTTCGCGAACGGAGGTTACCGCGTCAGGCCGTATTACATCGAGCGAATCACCGGCCACAACGACGAGGTCGTGTTCGAAGCCACGCCCGAAACCGTCTGCCCCGACTGCGTAACCATTATCGATGCCGGTCCTGATGCCATTCCCGATGCCGGCCTGCAACCGGTCACCGCCACCCTCGACCTGGGCGAACCGGAGGCGGAAATGGAACCCGCACAGCCGCCCAGGATCGCAGAGCGCGTGCTCACACCGCAGAACGCCTATCTGATGACCTCGATGATGCGTGACGTCATCCAGAGCGGCACTGCGGTACGCGCGCGCCAGCTCGGGCGCAGCGACCTCGCCGGCAAGACCGGCACGACCAACGACCTGCGCGATGCCTGGTTCGCGGGGTACAACGCCGACATCGTCGCGGTGAGCTGGATCGGCTTCGACCAGTCGACGTCACTCGGCAACGGTGAGACCGGCAGCCGCGCCGCGTTGCCGATGTGGATCGATTACATGCGTGAGGCCCTGCACGGGATCCCGGAGCGGCCGTTGAACCGCCCGGCCGGCCTGGTCACGGTCAGGATAGACCCCGATTCCGGCCTCCTCGCCGCGAGCAACCAGTCCAACGCGATCTTCGAGACCTTTCAGGTGGAACATGTGCCGCGCCAGCACGCCGCGTCGCGGTCGCCAGGGCAGGGGGTGGTGCGCGATGGAGCGCTGATGCCGGAACAGTTGTTCTAGCGTTGCCCGAGCGCGACGTAGTCGCGTTTCTGCTTTCCGGTATACAACTGGCGCGGCCGGCCGATGCGCTGGTCGGGTTCGGCGATCATCTCCATCCACTGCGCGATCCAGCCGGCGGTGCGCGCGATCGCAAACATCACCGTGAACATGCTGACCGGGATGCCGAGGGCGCGGTATATGATGCCTGAATAGAAATCGACGTTCGGATAGAGCTTGCGTTCAATGAAATACTCGTCCTTCAGCGCGAGTTCCTCCAGGCGCATCGCGAGCTCGAAGAACGGGTCGTTCTCGTCGCCGAACTTGGCGAGCACCTCGTGGCACATGCGACGGATGATCTTGGCGCGCGGATCGTAGTTCTTGTAGATCCGGTGACCGAAGCCCATCAACCGGAACGGATCGTTCTTGTCCTTGGCCTTGGCGATATACCTGGCGATGTTGCTCGCGTCGCCGATCTCGCTCAGCATGTGCAGCACGGCCTCGTTCGCTCCGCCGTGGGCTGGACCCCACAGCGCAGTGATGCCTGACGAGATGCACGCGAACGGATTTGCGCCCGAACTACCTGACAGGCGCACCGTCGCGGTGCTCGCGTTCTGCTCGTGGTCGGCGTGCAGGATGAAAATCATGTCGAGCGCCTTCTCGGCGATCGGGTCAACCTCGTAGTCCTCGCTCGGCACCGAGAACATCATGTGCAGCAGGTTGCCGCAGTAGCTGAGGCTGTTCTTCGGATAGATGAATGGCTCGCCGATCGCGTATTTGTGGCTGCCCGCCGCGATGGTCGGCATCTTGGCGATCAGTCGATGCGCAGCGAGATTGCGATGGTCAGGGTCGTGGATATCGGTCGAGTCGTGATAGAACGCCGACAGCGATCCGACCACACCGACCATGCTCGCCATCGGATGCGAGTCGTGATAGAAGCCCTGGTAAAAGCCCTTGAGACTCTCCTTGATCATCGTGTGCCGGCGTATCGAGTTCTCGAAGCCGGCGAGCTCGTCTGCGGACGGCAATTCCCCGTAGATCAGCAGATAGGCGACCTCAAGGAAGCTGCTCTTTTCGGCGAGTTGCTCTATAGGATAACCGCGGTACAGCAGCAATCCCTGGTCGCCGTCGATGAAGGTGATACCGCTGCTGCAACTCGCAGTCGACTGGAATCCGGGATCGTAGGTCAGACAGCCAAAATCCCGGTAAAGACGCGTGATGTCGATGGCCGCGGGACCCGAAGTGCCCTTCAATACCGGAAGCTCTATCTGCTTGCCGGTGGCATTGTCTGTCAGGGTGACCGTATGGTCCGCCATGGCGTCTACCTCCGTTGCATCAATACAGTAATTTCAGATCCGCGCGCACCTGCTCCACGGACTGGGCGAACTGCCTGAGTTCATCCTCGGTCAGCGGAAGCTCGATGATGCGTTCCGCGCCGCGCTTGCCGAGCACGACCGGCACGCCGATCGCGACGTCGTGTTCCCCATATTCGCTGTCGAGCAGCGCGACACAGGGCAGTATGCGCATGCGATTGTTGCACACAGCATCGACCATTACCGTGACCGCCGCAGCCGGGGAGTCGTTTGCGCTGCTGGTTTGCTTCAGCGCGAGGATCTCTGCGCCGCCGTGCCGGGTGCGATCGACGATGCCCCGGATCTGGCGTTCATCGAGAAACTGGCTGATCGGTATGCCATTGATCGTCGTGTACCTCGGCATCGGTACCATCAGATCACCGTGGCCGCCGAGCACCAGCGCGGTCACGTCCTTGATCGACAGCCCGGTCTCGGCGGAGATAAAGCTCGCCATGCGTGCGGAATCGAGTACGCCGGACAGCCCGAAGACACGGCTGCGATCCCACCCTGTCTGCTTCCAGGCTGCATAGGTCAGCACGTCGACCGGATTGGTCACCATGATGATAATCGCGTTCGGCGCATGCTTCATCGCGTCGGCAACGACCGAGGACGTCACTTCGAGGTTGGTCTTGAGCACATCCGATCGCGACATGCCAGGCTTGCGCGGCACACCCGCGGTGATCACGACGATATCAGAACCGGCCATGGCGGCCGGATCCTCGTCGCCCCGGACATGGATATCGAAGCCGAACAGGATCGCCGATTCCTGGATGTCGAGCGCCGTGCCGCGCGCGACGCCTTCCCGGATATCGATCAGCACGACCTCCTCGAAATATTCATCGCGGGCGAGGATCTGCGCCGTCGACTCCCCGACCCGTCCGGCCCCGACTATCGTGATCTTTCTCATCGCTGCCTGCTCCTCGGTCTCGTCACATGAACCCGGACCGGCCTCGGCCGGTGGGCGAACCTGATGTGGACGCCCGGCAGGTTATCGGCCTGCCGGTATAAACCACTACTCTACAGCGGCGGCGCGTGCCTCGACCACCACCGGTGCGTGGCGCCTGGGATAGAAAGAGGGGTATTCCCTGCGCGCCGCGCCGGACGCGACGGCCGCACCCGCGACTGCGGGCGGGATCCGGTCGATCAGTCGCGGATCCAGGGGCTTGGGGATGATATAGGCAGGTCCGAACGCCAGTGCATCGAGTCGATAGGCTGACAACACTTCCTGCGGCACCGGTTCATGCGCAAGCTCGGCCAGCGCATGGACCGCCGCGATCAGCATCTCCTCGTTGATCGCCGCCGCCCGGACATCGAGCGCACCGCGGAAGATGAACGGAAAACCGAGCACGTTGTTGACCTGGTTCGGGTAATCGGAACGTCCCGTCGCCATGATCAGGTCGTCACGCGTCGCGAGCGCGATCGCGGGGTCGATCTCGGGATCGGGATTCGACAGCGCGAACACGATCGGGCGCGGCGCCATCGTCAAGAGCTGTTCCGGCGTGACGAGATCCGGCCCCGACAGTCCGATCAGCGCGTCCGCGCCCTGCATCGCATCGCGCAGTGTGCGCTCGGCGGTCTCGACGGCGAATTCCTGCTTGTAGCGATTGAGATCGCCGCGGGCGCTGTGGATGACGCCGGTGCGGTCGACCAGGCGCAGGAGCTCGCGCTGCGCGCCAAGTGCGACCAGCAGGCGCATCGAGGCGATGCCGGCGGCGCCGGCGCCGATGCACACGATGCGGGCGCGGGACAGGGACTTGCCCTGCAGTTCGAGGGCGTTAAGCAGACCGGCCGCGGTGATCACCGCGGTGCCGTGCTGGTCGTCGTGGAATACCGGGATATCGAGTCGCTGGCGCAGCGCCTGCTCGATTTCGAAGCATTTCGGCGCCGTGATGTCCTCGAGATTGATGCCTCCAAAGGTCGGCGAGATGCGCACGACCGTCTCGATGAAATCCGCCGGATCGTCTGCATCGACCTCGATGTCAAAGACGTCAATGTCCGCAAATTTCTTGAACAGGACCGCCTTGCCTTCCATCACCGGCTTGCCGGCCAGCGCGCCGACCGCGCCGAGGCCGAGCACTGCGCTGCCGTCGGTGATCACCGCGACGAGATTGCCCTTGGCGGTATAGCGATAGGCGTCTTCCGGATTGCGCGCGATCGCGCGCACCGGCTCGGCGACGCCAGGCGTATAGGCAAGCCCGAGGTCATCCTGGGTCGCGCAGGGCTTGGTGATCGCGATCGCCAGTTTGCCGGGTTCCGGCGTAGCGTGGTAATCGAGTGCGGCCTGTTTGCGATCCCTGCTCATGTCATTCGCATAATGTCATCAAGAACAGTAAATTATCCGTGATTGCCCGGGTCTCTGCAAACGGCAAGCCGGCGCTGTGCCGGATGCGAAAAGGGCGCGCCACAGGCACGCCCCTTCGACCGCGACACGGTGTGACGGGATCAGCGACGGTTGCCGTATTTCTGCCGGAACTTGTCGACGCGGCCGGCGGTATCGACGAGCTTCTGCTTGCCGGTGTAGAACGGGTGGCACTGCGAGCAGACATCGAGCTGCAGGGTGCGTCCGGCAGTCGAGCGGGTCTTGAAGGTATTCCCGCAGCCACAGGCGACCGTAACCTCTTCGTAGGCGGGATGGATCTCGGACTTCATAGTCATTTCCTCATGGACACCCGGCATCTGGCTCCGGGTCAAAGACCGATCATTCTATGCAATTCCGGCCATTTCGGCAAGGTGACGGGGCTAGTCCTGGATACCGACGGTCGCGGTCTGGGGGATGCCGTCGCGCTGGTAATCGACCCGGACCTGTTCGGCGCCCTGCAGCGAGCGCAGGACACCGAGAGCCCGGGCCGGTGTGTCCAGCGCGATACCGTTGATCGAGGTCACGATGTCTCCGGGGGCCAGGCCGACGCGATCGAGCAGTCCCGGATCACGGCCAGGCTGAACCTCGTAGCCGATAAAGCGTCCGCCGTCATTCTTTGGGGAGATCCTGACGACATCGGCGAGTTGCTGGGGATCAGACAAGGCGATGTCGCGGTATTCCCGCAGCGTACGGGATTCGAGCGGCGGCGCCTCCCGGAACGGGGTCGCAGTTTGCCGGCCTGCGGGGAGCGGGGCCGGGGCGCCACCGCCCAGGGTCTCCTTGGGCAGGCGCAGGGTCTCCAGCCGTCCGGAGCGCTCGAGCACGACACGGTCGGAATAGACCTCCTTCAGCGTCGCACCACCCGGCAAACGGGCATTTACCGAATAAAAGGTGTCGTTTCCGTTCGGGGCGCCGATGATCGCGCCGCTGTTTTCTCCGGGCGCTGTAGAGGCGAAGACTCCGCGCAGTACGAGATTCAGCGTGGTCTCCGGCATCGACTCGAGCGGGGTGTCGCGCCTCGCCTCCTGCGGCTTGACGCCGAACAGGTGCCACTCGGCGATATTCCACTTGCGCTCCTGGGCGGACTCGCCTGCGGTCACTGCGCCGCGCGGCAACGCGGGCGCGGCGAGCTCGTCGGGTGCGGGCAGCAGTTTCCAGGTCAGTTGCGCGAGGACGGCGGCCAGCAGCACCAGCAACACCGCGAACACGATACGCGATGCGCGAGTCTGCACCGGGTCGGTGAAGAACAGGTCCAATCCCTTCTTCAGGTCGATCGCGGCTCTCATGGGCGAGTATCCATCAGACATAGATTCCAGGAATATGGGGGGTCATCCGCCAAAAACCAAGCGCCCGCGTTACCAGCGAAACAGCGTCCAGCTCGGGACCATCAGGTCCTCGGCGAGCTCGGAACGGCGGGTATCGAGGCGGCCGTCGCCGTCGGTGTCGACGAGAAAATACGGAATCCCCTTTTTCGGCGTGACCTTGATCATGTAGAGCTGGCCGCCGACCCGGTATTCCTCGATGGTTGCATCGTCCCTCTGGATAATCGTAATCTCCGGCGCCTCGTCGATACCGCCGGTGAATTCACCGCCGGATGGCGGGGCGCCGGTATCTGCGACAGCCGGCGCCGCGAGCGCCAGGCAGGCGAGCAGGGCGACGGTGGCCGGAAGTATCGCCCTCATGACCTTGTCCCGCTCAGAGATCGAGCAGCATCTCGCGCTCTTCGGCCGAAGGCTCGAATCCCCGGTGCTCGTAATATCGGAATATCGCATTGACCACCTCCTGCGGGTCGTCGATCACCTCGAACAGGGCCAGGTCCCTGTCGTCGATCGTGCCTTCCGCAACCATAGACTCCCTGAACCAGCCGAGCAGGCCCTTCCAGTACTCGCTGCCGACCAGCAGGATCGGGATGCGACGCGTGCGCTCTGTCTGCACCAGCGTCAGGATCTCGGCCAGTTCATCCAGCGTGCCGAAACCGCCCGGTAACACGACATAGGCTGAAGCATACTTGACGAACATCACCTTGCGCGAGAAGAAATGCCGGAACTGCAGAGAGATGTCCTGATAGTCGTTCGCGACCTGCTCCTTGGGCAGCTGGATGTTCAGCCCGACCGTCGGCGACTTGCCGGCAAAGGCGCCCTTGTTCGCGGCCTCCATGATCCCGGGGCCGCCGCCGCTGACGACGGTGAAGCCGGCGTCGGACAACAGGCGGCAGATCTGCTCGGCGCAACGGTAATAACGGTGATCCGGCTTGAAGCGCGCGGAGCCGAACACGCTGACGGACGGCTTGATGCGCGCGAGACGCTCGAAGCCCTCGACGAATTCGGCCATGATCTGGAACACCCTCCAGGACTCGCGATTCAGCAGGGCATCGTCGGCATGCCTGAGCGTCGGGTGTCCTGATTTGTGATGATCGTTCATGTGCTGTCCCCTGTATGCACGACGCCGGAAAGTTCGCCATAGTATAATCGAATCCCTGATAATCGGCCGATCCTGCCAAGCACCCCAGTCATCGCCATGACGCAGAACAAGAACCCCAAACTGCTGGTGCTGGTCGATGGTTCCTCGTACCTTTATCGCGCCTTCCACGCCCTGCCGCCACTGACAAACTCGCATAACGAGGCGACCGGCGCCGTCTACGGCGTGACCCAGATGCTGCGCACGCTGCTCAGGGAATACGATCCGGCGCTGATCGCAGTCGTCTTCGACGCGAAAGGCAAGACCTTTCGCGATGATCTGTACGACGCCTACAAGGCCAATCGCCCGCCGATGCCGGACGAATTGCGATCCCAGATCGAGCCGTTGCACGCGATCGTGCGCGCACTCGGCCTGCCGTGCCTCGTCGTCGACGGCGTCGAGGCGGACGATGTCATCGGCACGCTCGCCGAACGCGCGCTCGACCGCGACATCGATGTGCTGATCTCGACCGGCGACAAGGACATGGCCCAGCTCGTCGCTCCGCATGTGACGCTGATCAACACGATGACCGGCCAGCGCCTCGATGCGGCCGGCGTCGAGGCGAAGTTCGGCGTCCCGCCCGAGCGCATCGTCGACTGGCTCGCCCTGATCGGCGATACCTCCGACAATATCCCCGGCGTTCCGGGCATCGGCCCGAAGACCGCGGTGCGCCTGCTCGAGGAATACGGCTCGCTCGACGGCGTCGTCAGCGCGGCCGGCGCCATCAAGGGCAAGACCGGCGAGCGCATCCGCGAACATCTCGGGCAGTTGCCGCTCGCGCGGCAACTCGTCACGATCAAGCGCGACGTCGCGCTCGACGTCGAACCGGCCGATCTCGCGCGCAAGGCGCCGGACATCGGGGAACTGCGGCAGCTCTACCAGCGCCTCGAATTCCGCCGACTGCTCGAGGAGGTCCTGAACGCACAGGACGAACCGGCGGCCGCGGCAGTCGCGGGCGGCGACCCTCGGCCCGCGCAAGCGGACTACCAGGCACTGCTGACCGACACAGCGCTCGAGGCCTGGATCGATCGCCTCGGCAAGGCCGATTGCTTCGCGTTCGACACCGAAACGACGAGCCTCGAGGCCTTCGACGCCGAGATCGTCGGCCTGTCGTTCGCGATCCGCGCCGGCGAGGCCGCCTACGTCCCGCTCGCGCACGATTACGAAGGCGCCCCGCCCCAGCTCGATCGCGAGCGGGTGCTGGCGCGGCTGAAGCCGCTGCTCGAGGACACGTCCATCGGCAAGATCGGACAGAACCTGAAATACGACGTCAGCGTGCTCGCGGGTTACGGCATTGTGCCGCGGGGGCTGCGCCACGACACGATGCTCGAATCCTATGTCCTGAACAGTACCGCGACCCGGCACGACATGGATTCCCTGGCGCTGAAATACCTCGGGCACAAGACCATCAGCTACGAGGACGTTGCCGGCAAGGGCGCGAAACAGCAGCCGTTCAGCCAGGTCGAAATCGATACCGCGACGCGCTATGCCGCCGAGGACGCCGACGTCACGCTGCAGCTGCACGAGGCCCTGTGGCCGAAGCTCGCCGAAGACAAGGGACTGAAATACGTGTACGAGGAGATCGAGATGCCGCTGGTGCCGGTACTCGCGCGCATCGAACGCCATGGCGTGCTCGTCGACGCAGACATGTTGCGCGCGCAAGGCGAGGAGCTCGGCCGCCAGATCGAGACGGTCGAACACCAGGCCTATGAGACCGCAGGCGAGACCTTCAACCTCGCGTCGCCGAAGCAGATCCAGGAGATCCTGTTCGAGCGCCAGGGCCTGCCGGTGCTGCAGAAGACGCCGAAGGGACAGCCATCGACCGCCGAATCGGTGCTGCAGGATCTCGCCCTCGATTATCCGCTACCGCAGCTGATCCTCGAACATCGCGCGCTCAGCAAACTGAAATCGACCTATGCGGACCGCCTGCCCGAACTTGTCCATCCGCGGACCGGGCGCATACACACCTCGTATCACCAGGCGGTCGCGGCGACCGGGCGGCTTTCGTCGAGCAATCCGAACCTGCAGAACATCCCGGTACGCACCGAGGCCGGGCGTCGCATCCGGCAGGCCTTCATCGCGCCGCCCGGCTGCAAGCTGCTCGCCGCCGACTATTCGCAGATCGAGCTGCGCATCCTTGCCCATCTGTCCGGCGACGCGCGGCTCATCGAGGCCTTTCGCGACGGGCTCGACATCCATCGCGCGACCGCGGCCGAGATCTTCGGCGTCGCGCTCGACCAGGTCAGCCCGGAACAGCGGCGCAGCGCGAAAGCGATCAACTTCGGCCTGATCTACGGGATGTCGTCGTTCGGGCTCGCGCGCCAGATCGGGGTTACGCGCAACGCGGCCCAGGAATACATGGACCGCTATTTCGCGCGCTACCCGGACGTGCAGGCCTTCATGGAAGAGACGCGCAAGCGTGCCGCCGCGCAGGGTCATGTCGAGACCCTGTTCGGCCGCCGCCTCTATCTCGCCGAGATCCAGTCGCGCAACCGCCAGCGCCGCGAATACGCAGAACGCGCCGCGATCAATGCGCCGATGCAGGGCACCGCCGCCGATATCATCAAGCGCGCGATGCTGAAGGTCGACGCATGGCTCGAGGACGAGGGCCGGGACATCGACATGATCATGCAGGTCCACGACGAACTCGTGTTCGAGGTCCCCGAGGCGCGCTGCGACGCGGCCGTTGCGGCGATCACCCGGGAAATGGCGGCCGCCGCAGACCTTCGCACGCCGCTGGTCGTTGACACCGGTATCGGCGACAACTGGGACCAGGCACACTGACCCGCCGCCTGCGCACCGGAACAAGCCCATGTATTCTTGCTCGTTTCAGGGCCATGATGTGATTTTTTCGCGGCGCCTTGAACTTTTTCGGATTGTACGCTGTCTCACTAAGCAGATCGGTGCAATTACGCAGGATTTCCCCGTCAACCTCCCTTGCGGGGATACAGTACCCGGTACCCCCAAGCCGGGCTTTGTTGGCCCCAGCTTTTCCCTCCCTCTCTCTACACTGGGGCCTTTTTTTGCCCAAAATCCAGCTCCAGCCAGGCCGCCAGCCGCTCTCGCGCCTCGTCGACGCCAACGCGGGTAAGCGAAGAGAACAGCTGGACCCCGGCATCGAGCCCCGGTTGCGCAGCCAGCAACGCCTGCCAGCGATGCAGGGCCGCGTGCGCGGGACCGCGCTTGAGCTTGTCGGACTTGGTCAGCAGCAGATGCACCGGCATGCCGGTCTCGTCGCACCAGTCGAGCATCATCGCCTCGAGTTCGCCGAAATCCCTGCGGCAGTCGACGGTCAGCACCAGGCCCTTCAGCGAACGGCGCTCCACGAGATAGCGCTCGATCAGCGGCTTCCACTGCAGGCGAATGGACTCCGGTACCTTCGCGTATCCATAACCCGGCAGGTCCGCGAGGCGGCGGTCGTCGCCGAGGTCGAAGAAATTGATCTGCTGGGTGCGCCCTGGCGTCCTGCTCGTGCGCGCGAGGCCGCGCTTTCCGGTCAGCGTGTTGAGCGCACTGGATTTTCCGGAGTTCGAGCGGCCGGCGAAGGCAGCCTCGAGGCCGCGATCGGCAGGCAGCGGGGCATTCAGCGGCGCGCCCTGCAGGAAGACGGCGCGCTGGAAGGGGTTCGGGATTTCCATGATCGATCGGTGAACTCGGCGGTAGGGCAATACTCTAACATTAAAGTATAATCATCGGGATACACCACAGCGGCGGCGGACGACCCGGCGCCGGCGCTTCCCGATCAATCCGGTCTATCCGAGGTGAGAATGAAACTGTCCCGACTAATCCCCGGCCTGCTGCTGTTGCTGCTGCCGGCATTCGTGCTGGCCGGCGGCAACGCCAGATTCCAGGAAAACATCGCCTATGAACGGATTATCCCGGGACAACCAACCGCCGATCCGGCAAAGATCGAGGTCATCGAGGTGTTCTGGTACGGATGTCCCCACTGCCATCGATTCCAGCCCTACGTCGAACGCTGGCTGCTCGGTACGGACAACAATGTCACCTTCATCCGCCTGCCGGCGATCCTGAACGAGAACTGGGCCATCCATGCGCGCGCCTACTACACGGCCGAGGCACTCGGTGTCACCGAACGGATTCACGAGGCCCTGTTCGACGCGATCCATAACCGCAAGGAGCGGCTGCGCAGTGAGGCGGACCTCGCTGATTTCTTCGAGAAGCACGGTGTCGACAAGCAGAGATTCCTTTCGACATTCAACTCCTTTGCGATCAACAGCAAGGTCCAGCGCGCGCGCGAACTGACGCGGCGCTACGGCATCGACGGCACGCCGGCCGTCGTCGTCAACGGCAAGTACCGTACCGGGCCTGCGATGACGGGCACCTTCGAGACGCTAATCGACGTCATGGATTTTCTGGTCAACGAGGAAATGGCATCCCTGCAACACTGAACGACGCAACGACGAGGCAGACATGAACGCCGCCGGGCTCTTCGTCAAGTGCCTCGAGAACGAGGGCGTCGAATACATCTTCGGCCTGCCGGGCGAAGAAAATCTCGAGCTCATGGATGCGCTGCTCGAGTCATCGATCCGTTTCGTGACCGTTCGCCATGAACAGGGCGCGGGCTTCATGGCCGACGTCTATGGTCGGCTCACCGGCCGCGCCGGCGTCTGCCTGTCGACACTCGGACCCGGCGCGACCAACCTGATTACCCCGGTCGCCGACGCGAACATGGACTACGCACCGCTGGTCGCGATTGCTGGCCAGGCGAGCACGAACCGCCTGCATAAGGAGTCGCACCAGGTCCTCGATCTCGAGACGATCTTCCTGCACATCACCAAATATTCGTCGCGCCTGCTGACGCCGAACATCATTCCGGAGGTCACGCGCAAGGCGTTCAAGCTCGCGCAGATGGAACGCACCGGCGCCACCTTCATAGAATTCCCGGAAAACATCGCATCGATGGAGATCGACGCGGAACCGCTGCCGGTCAGTTCGCCAACGCCACCGGAGCCGGCCGGCGAGAGCGTGCGCCGCGCGGCCGAGGCGATCTCGAACGCGCGCGCACCGATCATCCTCGCCGGCAACGGCGTGATCCGCGCGAAGGCCTCGCAGCAGCTTGACGCCTTCGCGGAACGGCTCAACATCCCGGTCGCGAACACCTTCATGGCCAAGGGCGTGATCCCGTTCAGGCATCCGATGGCGCTCGGAACGGTCGGCCTGCAGACCCGGGACTACGTCAACTGTGGCTTCGACCACGCCGATGTCATCATTTGCATCGGCTACGACCTGGTCGAGTATCATCCCTACCTGTGGCACAAGACGCGTGACCGCCGGATCATCCATATCGCCGCGAACCCGGCTGAGGTCGACGCAAGCTACTGTATCGAAGTCGGCGTCGTCGGCGACATCAAGCTCAGTCTGCTGCGCATCGCCGAGCTTGCAAGCCCGCATCAGGGACACCGAATGCGCGCGCTGCGCGAGGCGCTGATCGAGGAAATGGACCAGCACCGCGAGGACCGGAGCTTCCCGCTCAAGCCACAGAAGATCATCTGGGATCTGCGCACCGCCATGGACCTCGAGGACATCGTGATCTGCGATGTCGGCGCCCACAAACTGTGGATGGCCCGCATGTTCCGCTGCGAGCACCCGAACACCTGCATCATCTCCAATGGCTTCGCGAGCATGGGGATTGCCGTACCAGGCGCGGTCGCGGCCCGGCTCGCACGGCCGAACCAGGGCATCGTCGCCGTCACCGGGGATGCCGGTTTCCTGATGAATTCTCAGGAGATCGAGACTGCGCTCCGGATGAAAACGCCTTTCGTGATATTGATATGGAACGATAACGGCTACGGACTGATAGAATGGAAACAACTCCAGACCTTCGGGCGGTGCAGCAATGTCAGATTCAACAACCCGGATTTTGTACAATACGCGGAATCCTTCGGCGCCAAAGGGTATCGTATCGAGGAGGCCGGACAGCTGCTGCCTACATTAAGGGCCGCGCTGGCCGATAATACCGTCAGCATCATCGACTGCCCGGTCGATTACAGCGAGAATCTCAAGCTGACGGCAAAACTGGGAGAAATGGTTTGCCCGATATGAGTTTGCCCCTGAAAACGGCCCATCCGGGCGCCGCCTATCACGCGCCGGAACCGGTCATCGAGGCCGGCGCCGGCCGGCGTCTGAAGCTGATCACCTACAACATCCAGGTCGGTATCGCATCGCGACGCTACCGCCACTACCTGACGCACAGCTGGAAGCACGTGCTGCCGCATGCTGAGAGCTTCAGCAACCTCGACCGTATCGCCGATCTGGTGAACGGCTTCGACATCGTCGCGCTGCAGGAGGCCGACGCGGGCAGTTTCCGCAGCCTCTTCATCAACCAGATCGAGTTCCTTGCACGGCGGGGCAACTTCCCGCATTTCTACTACCAGACCAACCGCAATCTCGGAAAATTCGCGCAGAACAGCAACGGCCTGCTGAGCCGCTATTCCGCCACGCATTTCATCGAGCACCGGCTGCCGGGCCTGATTCCGGGCCGCGGCCTGATCGAGGTCCATTACGGCGATGCCGCGAACCCGCTGGTGATGCTGCTCGTGCACCTCGGGCTCAGCAAGCGCGCCCGCATGCGCCAGATCCTGTACATGTCGCGCCTGGTCAACCAGTACCGGCATGTCATGGTCATGGGCGATTTCAATTGCCGCACACGCAGCGACGAGATGAACATGCTGGTCGACTGCACCGGCCTGTGCCCGCCGGTCGACGAGCTGCCGACCTTTCCCAGCTGGCGGCCAAACCGGAACATCGACCATGTGCTGGTCTCGCCCTCGATCCGTATCGACGAGGTCCAGGTCCTGCAACACCCGCTGTCGGATCACCTGCCGATCGGCGTCGAGGTCACCCTGCCCGACGAGATCGAGTTCAGCGCCGGGACGTCGACGCACCCGATCTCCGGAATCGTCACCGGCTGACCCGACCACGGCCACCGCCCGGCGCGCCCCGGCCCGAACCTCCCTTGCCAAGTACGGTCATAGCCTATTAAATAGGCCGTGCGCCGTTATATGAACAGGAGCCGACAAGGCCGATGAACTCGATCTCAGCCAACTTGCCCGGCAGGATCTCCCAGAATGGGATGCTGCCACGCCGCCGCGGCCGCAAGGCGCGGCGCGCGGAGCAAGCCGGCATTTCTGCCGTGGGCTCGGGCGATGAGGCCACGGAGCGCCGCCTGTTCCTGATCGCCCTTCAGGTGCGGGCCTTCCTCGAGCCGGCATGGTTGGAGTGGCATACCAGCAGCGGCGGCGACATCCCCGCGCCCCTGTCGCGGTCGACCTGCGGACGATCGAGCCTGTTCCTGAAGCGCGTGCTCCATGCCCTCAGCCCCTGTGCCGGCGACGCGCCGCAGGCGTATTTCGGTTTCCATGCGGGCAACGAGTGGAAGAGTCATGCCTGGGTCGAGACCTGTGACCGCATCATCGACCTGACCGCCGACCAGTTCGGCGACGAGCCGGTCATCGTCACCGCGCGTCCCGACCCCCGCTACCAGAAAGGCGTCTGCGACAGCGATTACCCTGAATTCGTCCGCGCCCACCGGCGCGCAGTAGAGCGGCTTTGGGCGCGCTGGCAGGCCTGGTCCGGCAGGCGAGTGAACGGACGGGTCAGGACGGTACGATCAGGCGGGTGAGCGGAGTTTGACGTAGGCGTCCCACGTCGAGAGGTGCACGGTCCCGCCGAGATCGCCGATCAGGCGATCCGTGCCGCCGAGGGCGTCCAGCACCGGGCCCTTGACCTCGGCGAGATGCAGCGCAATCCCCTTCCCTTTCAGGCGCCGGTTCAGGCGCTCGAGCATCTCGAGCGCGGTCTCGTCCACATAGCTCACCGATGACATCACCAGGACGAGGTGGGACACCACCGCCCGGACGTTGAGTTCCTCGCCGATCCGGTGCTCTACCGCCTCGGCGTTGCCGAAGAACAGGTTCTCGTCCACGCGCAGCATCAGCAATTCCGCGCAGGTCTCGACATGGTGGCGATCGACATTGCGGAAATGCTCGGTGCCGTCGATACGTCCGAGCACCGCGATGTGCGGGCGGCTCGCGCGCCAGATCAGCGTCGCAAGCGACAGGGCGATGCCGATCGCGATGCCGACCTCGACGCCGGATACGAGCACGCCGGTCGCGGTGAAGATCAGCGCGAGTGCCTCGGCGCGGTCATAACGCCAGGTGAGCTTCAGCATCGCGATATCGACCAAACCCAGCGCGACGACGATGATCGTTGCCGCAAGCACGGTTTCGGGCAGGGTCCGGAACAGGCCGGTGCCGGCGAGCAGCACGAGTGCGATCAGCAGTGCCGCGACGATGCCGGCAAGGGGGGTGCGTGCGCCGGCTTCGGCATTGACTGCGGTGCGCGACAGGCCGCCGGTCACCGGGAACGCACCCGAAAACCCGCTCGCGATGTTCGCCGCGCCGAGGCCGCGCAATTCCGAGTCGGCATCGATACGGTGATCGCCGCGCACGGCATAGCCGCGCGCGATCGCAACGCTCTCGACAAATCCGACGAGACCGATCACGAGCGCCGGCAGCCAGAGCTGTCCGATCAGAGAAAGATTGAACGCCGGGATTACCATCGAAGGCAAGCCCTGCGGCAGTTCGCCGACCACGCGCACACGCTCTTCCCAGCCGAGCAGCGCGACCAGCACCGCGCCGCCGATCACCACGGCCATCGGCGTCATCCGGGTAATCAGCTCCGCGATCCGCTCGGAGAAACCGGCGTGCACCAGTATCGACGAGAGGCCCAGGCGCGCGAGTCCGAGCAGCAGGATCGTCACGACACCTATCGCCGCGGTCAATGGGGCTGTGTCATCGAGCGAGGCGATGATGCCGAATAACAGATCTATCGCGTTGTGTCCGTCGACCTGGATCCCGAGCAAGGGGCGTATCTGACCGATGACGATCAGTAATGCAGCACCGGTGATGAAGCCGCTGATGACGGGGTGACTCAGGAACTGCGCCAGCATGCCGAGGCGCATCATGCCGAATGCGAACAGCATGAAGCCGGACAGCAGCGCCAGCAGTGCGGCGGCGGCGATATATTCCGGCGAACCGGCGACGGCGATCGGAGCGAGCGCCGCGGCGGTCATCAGCGACGCAATCGCGACCGGTCCGACCGACAGCACCATCGACGTGCCGAACACGGCGTACGCGAGCAGCGGCAACACACTGGCGTAGAGGCCGTACTGCGCCGGCAAGCCCGCGAGCGCCGCGAATGCGAGGCCCTGCGGGATCAGCAGCATCGTAACGATCAGTCCGGCGACCAGATCCCCGACGAAGTCGTTGCGACGATAATCGCGCAGCCAGCCGGGGATCAGTCGCGACTTCATGCGCTGCGGCGGCGCTCGATCACTTCATACAGGGCCATGCCGGCGATCATCGCGACAACAAAGACCAGCGCCTTGGCCTCGAATGCACCGAATGCGACCAGCGCCGGACCCGGACAGAAGCCCGCGAGACCCCAGCCGACGCCGAATCCGAGGCCGCCGAGCACCAGGTGCGCATCGATGTCGCGCCTTTCGGGCAGGCGCATCGGTTCGCCGAGCATCGAGGTCGCGCGCTTGTGCGCGACCGTGAACGCAAGGAGGCCGACGCCGACCGCGCCGCCCATGACCAGCGCAAGCGAAGGATCCCAGGCGCCGGCGAGGTCGAGGAATCCGAGCACCTTCTCCGGATTCGCCATGCCGGACACCAGCAGGCCGATGCCGAAGACCAGGCCGACCAGGAATGCGGATATCAGGTGAGTCTGCATGATGTCAGCCTCCGATCAGGTGACGCACGACATAGACGGTCGCAAACCCGCTGCCCATGAACAGCAGCGTTGCAACAAACGAGCGCGGCGACAAGCGTGAAATGCCGCACACGCCATGACCGCTGGTGCAACCGGCGCCGTACCGGGTGCTGATCCCGACCAGCAGGCCGGCGGCGATCAGCAGCGGATAACCGGCCTCGATCGTGATCTCCGGCAGCGCCTGAAACAACAACCACACAGTCGGCGCCAGCACGATACCGATGATGAACGCGATCCGCCAGCCGGTGTCGCCGGCGGGTCGCGCGCCCAGCAGGCCCCCGACGATGCCGCTGATCCCGGCGATGCGCCCGTTCAGCAATACGAAGGTCGCGGCCGCGACGCCGATCAGCATGCCGCCGGACAGCGCGCTCCATGGCGTAAAGGATGCCCAGTCAATCGTCATGATCGTTACTCCTCAGTCGGGACAATACAGGTTATACAGCGATTGCAGCACCGCAAGCGCACGCGGGTCGGCAACCCGATAGTAGATGTTCTTGCCGTCGCGGCGCGTGGCTACCAGTCCTTCACGGCGCAGCACGCCGAGCTGCTGCGACAGGCTCGGCTGGCGGATGCCGAGCCGCGCCTCCAGTTCGCTGACACAGAGCTCCTCGACGCTGAGTTTGCACAGCAGAAGCAGGCGGTCCTCGTGGGCCAGGGTGCGTAACAGGGCCACCGCGTCGGCGGCCGAGCCTCGCATCCGGGTCATGTCGGGTACAGAGGTAACGGTCATAGTCTCAGCCCACGGCTACCAGGATGAAAACATTATATAGATACATATTATGTTTTCAAGTAGATTGTTTCAGTCGCCGGGATCCGATGAGCTCCCATGGCTCGATCGCGCCGGGAACGACCCGGAATAGCGGGTGCGGATCGGTTAGCGTGATCCCCTTCAGTCCACTGAGCCAGGCCGGATCGCGCGCCCTGAGCTTGCCATTCAGGTGCCTCCACTCGTACGCGATCTGGCCGTCGGTGACCGTGAGGCGCCGCTGCCGTCCGGCTGCCGGACCGATCCGCCTGGCGTCGAACGCATAGCCGCGCCTGACCGCCTCGCCATGCACTGCGCGAAGGTACACGGCGATCGCGACCAGCGGATCATGCGCCGCGCGGAAGCGCATCAGCTGGGGGTGGCGGGTGTAGCCGCGCGTCTTGCCGGCGAACACCGCCTGGGCGAGCAGCGCCTCGCGCCACAACGCGACCAGACCGCGCCGGTCGAGCAGGCGCGGATGCAGGCTCCACAGGCGCATCAGAGCCGGGCGCCGCGCACCGCCGGGTATCGCTGCGTGAATTCGCGCGTCACCGCGGCGAGGTCGTCATCGAGGATCTCGAACACCTTGCTCGCGATCGCATCAGGCACTCCTCCGTAGAACGCTGCAGCGATCCCGCCGGTGATGCATGCCAGCGTGTCGCTGTCGCCGCCGAGCGAGATCGCGTTGCGGATTGCGTCTTCATAGCCGGTCGATTCGAGGAATGCGATGATCGCCTCCGGAACCGTACCCTGACAGGATTCATTGAATGTATACCCGGGGCGGATTTCATCGAGCGTGCGCGACAGGTCATACCCAGTATGCTGCCGGGTAAACTCGCGGATCTCGTCGCGCGTCGCGCCGTTGCGGGCGAGAAAGATCGCCGCTGCGGTCGCACGCGCCCCCTTGAGGCCTTCGGGATGGTCGTGGGTGACCTCCGTGTATTGCGTCGCCCGCAACAGCACCTCGTCCAGCGCATCGAAGGCGAAGCCGACCGGGCTGATGCGCATTGCGGCGCCGTTGCCCCAGCTGTTATAGGGTTGCGGGCGCTCGGATCGCGCCCAGACATGAAACGAACTGCCGTAACCGGCGTCCGGATAGCGGCAATAATAGCTGCGCATCAGCGCGACATAATCGCCGCCGGTCAGGATCGCCTCGGCGAGCGCGACCGTGAGCACGGTGTCGTCCGTGAAGACGCAGCGGGGATCGAACAGCTCGAATTCCTTCGAACGGAGATTCGCGAACTCGTAGACCGAGCCGATGATGTCGCCGGCGATCGCGCCGATCATCGCTGCATCCCCTTACTCCCCGGGCACATCGACGATGTCGACGATCAGGGCGCGGACCTTCGCGTCGCTGACATTCTCCCACCAGTGGACAACGCCTGTCTTTTCGAACGAGACATCGCCGGCGCGACGCGTGACCGGTCCGGCGGCATCGTTGCGATGCTCGACGATCTCGCCTTCGAGGATATACGCCAGTCCCGGGCGCGCGTCGTGCCGGTGCACCGCGATGACCCCGCCGGGCGCGATGATGATCTCGCGGGCGCGCAACTCCTTCCCCTCAAGGCCCGGAAACTCGCCGTCGATCAGGATCGCGCCGAGACGGTTCACCGCCTCGACGCCGCGGTTTTCGGTCGGGCCGTCGGCCCCGATGTCGCGCGCGATCTCACGCTCGCGATCCGGCACGACGGTGGGACCACCGTGCGCAATCGCCAGGCCGTGCATGAATGGCAGGCACAGCGCGGCGAGCGCGGCCCATCTTACGGTTATTGTCATGATACACGCCCCCTTGCGACCGCAGCCCCGCGAATTGCCCGAAAAAAATTGTAGCCCTAAAATAGCACGGGCTACCAGCATACCGCTTCCGCAAATCCGATGGCCAAACTCCTGATGAACCTGCGCAATGTCCCGGACGACGAATCCGGCGAGGTGCGCGCCCTGCTCGACCTGCATCACATCGACTATTACGAGACGATGCCGAGCAAATGGGGCCTGTCGGGCGCGTGTATCTGGCTGCGCGACGAGCGCCAGTACGACGAGGCGAAGGGCCTGCTCGCGGAATACCAGAAGGAGCGTGCGAGTCGCGCCCGCGCCGAACATGCCGAACGCCGGCGCCGCGGCGACGCCGATACCTGGTTCACTTTATTCATGAGAAATCCGGTCCGCTTCGCGATCTATGTCGTCGCGATCGTCGCGATATTCTATCTCGCGCTGCTGCCGGTCGTGTTGCTGAATCGCTGAACAGCGGATGATCGGGGATCGCGTGTCAGGTAATCCAGCACATCATCCATCAGACGGTTGATCGCCGCATAGGCGGTGGGCGGCGCGCCGCGCAGGGCGCCCTCGGACTGGACATACTTGCCACCGACCAGATCATCGCGACAGTTCGAGATGATCGCGTCCACACTCTCCGGCGTGGACTCGAGATGAAACTGCAGGCCGATCACGTTGCGCCCGATCTGGAACGCCTGGTCCCCGCAGGCGGCGCTGCGCGCGAGCCTTACCGCGCCGGGCGGCAGTTCGAAGCTCTCGCCGTGCCAGTGGAACACGGTTGTCCGCTCCGGAAACCGGAAGCAATCGCCCGGACTGGCGCTACCTTCGATGTCGAACCAGCCGATCTCCTTCGCCGGGCCGGGCCGGACCCGCGCGCCGAGCGCGCTCGCGATGAGTTGCGCGCCGAGACAGATCCCCAGCACCGGGACACCGCTCCGGATCGCCTCGCGCAGAAACCGCTTTTCATCGACCAGCCACGGCAGCGCGGCCTCGTCGTTGACGCTCATCGGTCCGCCGAGCGCGATGATCAGTTCGAGGCCATCGAGGTCCGGCAGTGTCGGGGATGCGAAGAAACGGGTGTACGAGATGGCGGCCTTGCGGCGCGAGATCCAGGATTCAATGCTGCCCAGCCCTTCGAACGGGACATGCTGAAGGACGTGGATCAATCAGGACTCCGGCGCGGTCAGCAATTCCGTCCATTCGATCGTCTCGGTCGTCACGGATCCGCCGATGGTGATGGTCAGCAGCACGCCGTCACTCTCGACGGTCGCGACGATGCTGCGTCCGTTTTCGACGAACCCGATCTCGCCGGCGGCGGGGACTTCAAGATGGGACTCCGGCTTTCCGGAAAGCCAGACGATCGGCGACAGGCCGGCCGTCGCGACCGTCAGCTTGATCTCGCCCGACGGGGTCGCCGTGTAGCGGTTCAACAGGCTGTCGCCTTCGGGCGAGGCCTGCACGATGACCGTGTACTCGCCGGTGTCCGCATTATCGACGGTGCGGAGACGGAACGGGCGGAACTGGTAATTGACGACGCTCTGGGAGGTCGTTGGCAGCGTCAGAAAATGCTGCGCGTTCAACCCGCCGATCACGCCGGTATCGGGGTCTGCGGCGATCTCGAGATCGGTCGTCAGCACGCTACCCGACCGCGACACCCGGTACTTGTACTTGTCGGTATAGGTCGTCTGCGTACCGTTGGGATTATGGATCTGGAACGGTCCGAGGACGGCTGTTGCCTGCAGTTCCCAGTTGGCGACCTCGCTCGCAAGGTCGCCGCCGTAGGATATCGCCGCGACTTCCACGGTGCCGTTGACGAGAAATCCTTCGATCGAACACTGGGAGAATGCGGCGCGCAACGCCTGACCGGGAGGGACGAAAAACCCAGGCTGGTTGATCTCGAAGCTGATCTGGTTCGTGCCCGGCCCCGGTTCGAGCGCGTCGTTGCACTCCGGCATCCCGACCGCGTCGCCGGGCTGGCGGGACGGATTCGTCAACAATCCGGCGCCCTTGAGCACGACCGTGGTCGTGACCTCGCCGATGGCCGCGAGCCGGCCGATCATCGACATCATCGAACGCGTCAGTAATTCGGCATTCTCGGTGGTGATCTGGTCGATCGATATCGGGAGTATCGATGACGGGTCGCCGGCGGTGCCGGGATCGTTCCCGGGCGTCGGTCCGATCCCGTCATTGCGCGAGCTACTTTTGCTGCAACTACCCAGCAACAGGAAGGCCGCCAATATTAGGGAGATATATGCGGAATATGACTTCATACGCAGCCCATCGGATGGACAGCCCGTCTACCCTGAGAGACACTATTATGCGCCTTTTGCCGGAAAAATGCCCTCGGGAATTCACCGGCCCCGCCAGGATTATCGACAGATCAATGACTTACTTGAGGTTCGCGGAATGGCGCGCCCTAGAGGATTCGAACCTCTGACCTTTGGAATCGGAATCCAACGCTCTATCCAACTGAGCTAAGGGCGCATCGGGGGCGACCGGCAGCATATGCCAGCGAGGGCGGCAAATCAACCGCGCGCCCTCAGTCCGGGATCCGGCTCGCGAGTCCGCGGTACTGCAGCGCGTAGAACATCTCGAGATAGCGCCGGGCCTGGCCGCGTTCGAGGTTGGTCACATATTTCCAGAACCCGTAGATACGCGACAGCGTCATCATGCGCTCGGCGTACAGCGACCAGGTATAGCGGCTGCGGATGCGCTCCAGCGCCTGTTCCGAGATGCGCTGCCAGTGCGCCGGTTCCTGCATCGCACGCTCGAGGAATGCGGCGATGATCTCCGCCGACCGCTCGCCGTGATTCGGATCGATGTGGAAGCCGGACCGCCCATCCTCGATGATTTCGAGCGGACCGCCATAGCGGGTCGCGAAGGTCGGCAGGCCGGCGCTCATTGCCTCGACGACCGTCAGGCCGAAGGCCTCGAACAGCGCCGGCTGGACGAAGGCGCCGCGCCGGTCGGCGACATAACGATAGAGCTCGCCCGCCATGTTCTTCTCGAGTTGCACGCCGAGCCAGCGCACCTCGCCGTCGAGCGCGTACTGGTTCATCAGTTCGTGCATGCGCGCGATCTGCGCCTGTTCCTCGCGGTCCGCGGAACGGCCCGCATCGACGTGACCGGCGACGATCAGCAGGTTCGCCCGCTCGCGCAGGCGACTGCTCGCACCGAACCACTCGACCAGTCCGGCGATGTTCTTGATGCGATCGAGTCGCGCCATCGAGAACAACAGCGGCTTGTCACGGTCTGCCAGTACGCCGCGTGCGTCGGGCCGCGGCTCATCGCCGTAGACCAGTGCGTCGAGCTCGCCGTGCAGCGAGGTCAGCCGGCGCGCGCCGTCGGAATACGGAAAATAGACCTCTTCGTCGGCGCCTGGCGAGACGATATTGAACTTCGGGTCGAACATGTCGATGCCGCGCACGACACGATACAGGTCCGGCAGCGTGTACGAGGTGTAGCTCTCGTACTGCCCGACGCTGTCGCCATTACCCGCGATCTCCTGGTAGGTGCTGGTGATGATGAAGTCCGCGGCGTTCATCGCGATCAGGTCGGCGGTGAACTGGCATGCGAAATGATACTCCTGGTCGTTCGCCTTCCAGTAGAGATCGGACATCAGGTACTTCGGCTTCTCGAGCGCATGGGCGATGTTGCACTGGGTCACGTGCAGGCGCTGCGACAGCAGCGTCGCAACCAGGTTGCCGTCGGAATAGTTGCCGACGATAAGGTCGGGGCGACCTGCGAGTTCGGCGAGCACCTCCTTCTCGACCTCCAGCGCGAAGCGCTCGAGATACGGCCAGACCTCGAAGCGCGAGATCCAGTGCGGCACGATCTCGCCGTCCGGGCTACGAAACGGGACACGCAGGATGCGCGCATGCTCAGTGCCGATGATTTCCTCGCTGCGCTGATCGCAGCTGGTGCCCTTTGCCTCCGGGATCAGGCGGGTCACGACGAGGATCCGGGGGTCGATGTCTATGCCCTGCTCGGACAGGCGGCGCCGCATCTCCTTCTCGAGCGCGCGCACCTGATCCAGGATATAGACGACCTGCCCGCCGGTGTCCGGCATGCCGAGCACGTTGGCCTGCGCGAAATAGCCATGCGGGGTCAGGATCACCAGGTTGAAGATCATCGGGACGCGGCCGAGGAACAGCTCGAGGTTGTCGCGATCGGGCGCCTCGAGGATGTCGCGCAGCAGCGAGAGGGTATCGCGCATCCGGGAGACGGTGCGGCCCCAGCCAGGCTCAAAGCCGAGTGACTGCAGCGCATGCCCGACATCGTCCCACTGCGCATCGTCGGGATGCCTTGCCAGCAGGTCTTCCGCGCTGCGCAACTGGCGACGCAGCTCGGTGACGCTGTCGATGCGGTCGTTGACCATCAACTGGCGGCCCTGGCATTGATGCACCGTCAGAAAGTCGAGCATGCGCTGGTCGCCCTTGCCGATCTCCTGAAACAGCTGGCTCGACAGGCGCCGGTTCAGGAATTCAACCCCGCGGCCGATCGAGCGCGACTCGCGCAAGCGCGGGAACTCGCGGCTGAAGGGTCCGATATCGAACTCGAGCGTCGCCCAGTCGTCGGCCTGTCCCGCGCCGTTGACGAGCCGTTCCTTGAACGCGAGGAACCCGGAAACCTCGATCGCCTCGGCGTGCAGGGACTCGGCGTGGATGCGGTAGTACTTCCAGCGCGCGATCGACGGCCGGATCGCGATACACACCCACGGCGCGGAGACCGCCGCTTCCTGCGCGGAAAGGATCATCTGGTAAAGCGGCGACGCCTCGAAGGCGAGCGCGGGGTTTTCCGCGCAGAAGGCGCGGCATTCATCGAGGATATCGGAACGCAGCAGGAACGGCCGGTCGAGCGCGATATACCGGCGCAGCAGCATGTAACAGGCCTCGCGCTGCTCGTGCAGGTACTGTTCTACCGCGGCCTCCAGGCCCTTGCCATTGCCGTTGCCGTTATCGCCCGTGTGCGCATTCACGCCGCTGTGATCTTTGATGTTGCCTCCTTCTTCCGGGTCTCTTCGGTACCCAGAAAATCATAATACCTGATGCCTTCGATGATCCCCGCGGCGTAATGGCCGCTCGCGAAATAGATCCGGTCATTGCCGCGCAGTTTTTTGAGTTCCACGCTGTGATTGCCGACGACGACGCCGAGGGTCTGACCCGACAGCATCTCCTCGTCGTTGCCGGAATCGCCGGCCGCGAGGATGCGCTCGAGGGAGATGCCCCACTTGTCGGCCAGGTAACGCAGGGCCGCGCCCTTTGATGCACGCACCGGAAGCAGGTCGCAATAGGCCTGGTGCGAATAAATGACGCTGGCGTGTATGTCGAGTCGGCGCAGGTGGCGCAACACGTCACGCAGCCCGGGAAAACGGCTGGTGTCCACGAAATAGCTGATCTTGTAGCGGCGCTGTTCATCTTTCGGTTGCAGCTTAAGCCCCGGGATGCTGCGCATCGCCTCGCGCACCAGTTCGGGCTCCCAGCGAAAATCGATATGTTTCTTCCAGGTCTCGTCGTCGACCTGCTTCGGACCGTAATGGATCTCCGCCCCTGCCGCGGAGATGATGAAGTCCGGCGCCGGGACATCCCATTCCCTGAGCACCTTGACCGCGCTGTCTATGCGCCGCCCGGTCGCCACACCGAAACCGATGCGTTCCGGTGACCTGTGCATGAGATTCAGCAGCGCATCGAGTGATTCATCGTCCCCGATCAGCGTGTTGTCGATGTCGCAGACCAGCACGCGGTCGGACACCGGCAGCTTGCTCTTCAGCGCGGGCGGAGGTCCGTGCCGGCGTGTAATCTTGCCCATCACCTTTTCGATCTCCCCGAGATAGGACACCACATGCCCATCCCACGAGAAATGACGCTTTACGCCGGCAATGCCGGATTTCGACCAGCGCGACCACTGGCGTCGGTCGGACAGCGCCGCGTGCAGTGCAGCACCGAGTCCGTCGGTATCAAGCGGATCGATCAGCAGGCCGTTTCTGCAATATTTGATGATGTCCTGTGGTCCGCCATCGTTGGTCGCGATAATCGGCAGGCCGCTCGCGGCAGCCTCGAGCAGGGTCAGACCGAACGGTTCGGTCAGCGCGGGGTTGACGAACACCCCGCGTGAGCGTGCCGCGATGCGATAAAGATAGGGCACGTCCCCGGACTGGTGATGCTTGGGATAGGCGATGTGGCCATAGAGGTCATGGCGATCGATCAGCATCATCAGCTCACTCAGCACGCGGCGTGGACCCTTTTCCATTGATACGAGATCCTCGCGATTGCCGGCAACGATGACGAGATTCGCGAGCTCGCGCAGGTCCGGGTGCCGGCCATAGGCCTCGACCAGCGTCGTCAGGTTCTTGCGCGGATCCGGCCGTGCGATCGCGAGGATCAACGGCTTGTCCGGCGCGGTGAGGAAGCGCTTGATCTGGTAATAGATATCCGGCTGGAATCGGCCGCGTTTCGGCGGATAGAAGCGCTCCAGGTCGATCCCGGGCGGGATCACGACCATGCGTGTGGGCTGATAGTTGTCGTAGCGGCTGTACTGGACCTCGACTTCCTGGTGGGTGCTGGCGACGACCAGAGACGCATTGTCGAGCGCCATGTTCTCGGCCTCGATGCGCTGACTGATGTGATACTGCTTTTCAATGACCTCGGGCTTGACGCCGCGCTCGATCAGGCGCTCGCGCTTGACGTGTCCAAGCGAATGGCCGGTGAACACCAGCGGCGCCTCGAGCAGATTGGACAATCGCACGCCCACATAGCCGGCGTCGGCGTAGTGGCCGTGGATGACGTCCGGCACCTGCCCGACCTTGCGGATATGCTTGAGCGCCTGGTCGGCGAAGCTGTCGAGGTGTGGCCATAGCACCTCCTTGCGCAGGTAGCGGCGCGGACCGCAGGGGAGGCGTATGATGTGCGACTTCGGGCCGAGTTGTTGATAGGGCTGGGCGTAGTCTTCGCTGACCTTCGCGTCATGCACTCGCCGGGTCAGCAGGTCGACCCGTGCGACATCGGGGTGAGCGGCAAGCGCGCGCATCAGTTCGAGCACATAAAGCGTCTGACCGCCGGTATCGGCGTCGCGCCCGAGCTCGAGGTCGTGTCCGCGGATCAGCCCGTGGACACTGATCAGCACGATATAGAGCCCATCCCCAGGCTTCGGCATCAGCGAAGTCCGTCCCATTGTTCGGTGTGCCGCTCATACAGCGAGCGGTCCGGCGCCGTCGCGCCGCGCATACCGCAGACGTCCGACGCAAAACGCAACGCGCGCGTGAGCGTCACCGCCGCCGGCCAGCCCTGCAGCATACCCAGCAGCGCGATCGCGCTGAACGCGTCACCGGCGCCGACGGTATCGACCAGTGTCGGTACCAGCGCAGGCGCCCCGTGGCAGACGCCGTCGCCGTTCATGATCATCGCGCCGCTCGCGCCCCGGGTGATCACCAGGGTATCGATCTCGTGGTGGCGCCGCAAAACCGCGGCGGCGCACTCGAGATCCGACGCGTCCGCAAGCGTCTCGCCGATAAGCGTCTCCAGCTCGGTATCGTTGAGTTTCACCCACCCGGCGCCATGCAGCAAGCCCGCGAGCAGTTTCCTGTCCCACCAGGGCGGGCGCAGGTTCACGTCGATGCAGACCGGCGCATACAGCCGCTCGCGCAATTCGCGCAACGCATCGCAAGATGTTGCGTTCCTGAGCGCGAGCGTGCCGTGATAGATCAGCGCGATGTCGCTGTCGCTCGCCGCGGCGAACGCCGGCAGCGCCTCGATGTGATCCCAGGCCTGGTCGGGAACGATCTCGAAGACCGGCTGGCCGTTGTTCAGCGTCACGATGACGGACCCGGTCGGGCGATGATCATCCTGCTGTACGCCGGCGACGTCCATGCCCCAGTCACCCATCGTGCCGAGGATCCGCTCACCGCGCGCGTCACTGCCCGTCCGGCTGATCAGCAGCGGACGCAGGCCGAAACCCTGCAGATGCCACGCGACATTGAACGGCGCGCCGCCGAGCACCTCGCTGCCGTCCGGGAAGGCATCGAACAGCACCTCGCCAAAGATCAGTGGGCGGCCGGCGTGACTCATTACCGGCATGCCAGGGTGGACTGCGTCAGGGCACGACGCCGTCGGGTCCGGCGCTGTGGCGCCGCGGCGGGAGGAAAGATCAGTGACCGGTCATCGGCCGCATTGCGGCCAACGGGTCCTTGACCTTCATGCTCTTGATGACGCTCGTGAGATGGGTATCGAGACTCGACAGCACGTCTTCGGGCAAGCCAGCGAGCGCATCGACCAGCGCTCCCTGCATCGGAACCGGCGCGGTATCGAGCAATTCCTGTCCCTTCGGCGTGATATAGAGCCGGACAACGCGCTGGTCCGGGCCGATACGCTGCTTGCGCACGAAGCCCTTCTTGCGCAATTTGTCGACCATGCTGGAGCAATTCGACGGATGAACCGAGAGAACCAAGGCGAGCTCTGTGACCTTGAGGCCGGGCGCGCCGCTGAGTTCCCGCAGGGCCCACAACTGCACGGCGCTTACGCCGCACTGCTGCTCGATCCAGTGCGAATGCGCCTGGATCGAACCGTAGATCACGCGCAATGCCTGAACTATGGTGCGTACATGCTCTCCTCTCGGACCCAAATTGACCTCCCGTCTCTCTGTACCGCTCGGGTCTGGTACTGCTTCCACTTTCGGCTGATGCACGGCGATCCCTCACTGGTGACTAGTCCTCATCTATAATGATCAATATTGGATCGATATAGTTCAACATGAATAATATATGTGTATATATTATACTTTTTTCGAATAATAACCTTAAATCACCATGGTTATTATGAAGTCACCAATTCGTAGTCACGCGCAATGCACCCGGCACGGTATTGGCGCCTAGGTCAGGTTGCGGGCTTGACGGCCTGAATGGTTGCCGACACCACGTACTCTGCGATATCCATCCCCGGCGCCCAGTCCTCGATGAAGGCTCTGCTCTCGTCCTTCGGCGTCACCTGAATCTCCGTGAATCCGCTTGCCTGCAGCATCGCCTCGAGCTCCGCAACCATGGTAGCACCGGCCATGCAGCCGGTAAAAAGCGTGATGTCCTCCCGGACCGCCTGCGGCAGTTCGGCGAACGCGACGACATCCGAGATCGCCAGCCGGCCGCCCGGTTTCAGGACTCGATACGCCTCATCGAATACGCGGGGCTTGTCCGGCGAGAGGTTGATGACGCAGTTCGAGATGATGGCATCCACGACGCCATCCGCCACCGGCAGGTGCTCTATCTCGCCGAGGCGGAACTCGACATTCCGGACACCGCCCTTCACCGCATTCGCGCGCGCCCTGGAAATCATCTCGGGGGTCATGTCGACGCCGATGACCCGACCCGCATCGCCGATCTGCCGCACAGCGAGGAAACAGTCGAAGCCGCCGCCGCTGCCCAGGTCCAGGACGGTTTCGCCGGGTTTCAACGCGGCGATGGCCTGCGGATTGCCGCAGCCCAGTCCCATGTCGGCGCCCTGCGGCACGGCACTCATGTCTTCTGCGGTATAACCCAGTCTTCGGGACGAGGTCCCGGCATCCTCTGCAGTGGCGCTGCAGCATGACGTCCCGCAGCCGGCGGCCGATGCCGCCCTGCCAGCCACACGGCCGTATTGTTGCCGCACGGCCTGCCGGATTTCGTCGTTGTTCAGTGTGTCCATGACATTCTCCTGTCGTTCTAGGCAAGACGCCGTTGCGTCCCGACCATATAGACGGAGGACCGCCGAAAAAGACGCAAGACAGCGCGTCAGCCGCAGCCGCCGCAGTCCCTGTCGCGAGGTGTGTAGCCTACGATGCCGGCCCGTCCGGTTTCGACATCACAACAGTCGAGCAGCCGCCGGCGTAGCATGTCCCTGCCGCGTTGCACCCGGGATTTTGCGCCGGACAGGGTGATGCCCAGGCGACTTGCCACCTCTTTCTGGGGCAGGCCCTCGATCTCCGACATGACCAGTGCTGAACGGTAGGCCTCCGGCAGTTCCGAGATCATCGGTTGCAGGCAGGTCGCCAATTCCGCGACATGGTCCCGTTGCGGCTCGGGCGTCGCGAGTTCGCCGGGTAGCGCTTGCGACGGCTTCAGGGAACGGTAGTGATCGGCGATCGCATTCGCTGCGATGCGGTACAGCCAGGCCGGCATGCTGCCACGCGACCTGACCGTATGCAGGCTCGTGTGGGCCTTGAGGTACACGTCCTGGAGGATGTCCTCGACCGCATCATGATCACCGACGCGCCTGGCGATGTAGGCGCGCAGGCGTGACTTGTGTTCCTGCCAGGAATCGGTCAACCGGATCATAAATCCGCTTCCTCGTGCCGCATGATCAGGATAACGCTAAATTGAGGGGATAATGTAGCCAGTCCCTCTCAAATGTGAGGCCAGTCGCTTGTTAGCGACAATACGAACCATGCCTGAAAGCCCGGGCTCGATGCGAACCGTAAACCCTCTGGCTTGAAGTATCGTGGATACCCACTCCGGCGAAAGCCTGAGTTTTCGATAAGAGCTGACTCGTAGTTGCCAAGTAGAAGCATTTCGCTCATGAAGCACATCGTGAACGGTAACGTAGTCGGGAGAGTACTCAAGAAAGCAAGTCAGCAGGCGATCGTTGTCACATTTTACGGGGATAAAACGTCCATCCCCAACGAGAGGGAATGTGTAGTCACGGAAGGTAGTAATAAATGTACCGTCCGGGTGCAACGACTCAGCGACAAGAGAAAATAGTTTCTCGACGGACTGCAACTCTGATAAATGAGTCAGTGTGTCACCCATGCACAGAATGAGGTGCGCCATCGTGTTCAAGTGCTTCTGAAAGGACAGCAGATCATCCTCTACCACTTGAATTGGTAACGTCTCGACATGATCTCGTAATGCATCAAGAAGTTTCGATGATCTATCGATTGCGACAACTGAATAGCCACGACGGGCCAGTGGTATGGAGTGCATACCGAAGCCCGCACCGAGGTCAACAGCAGAGTGTCCAATCGACGGATTCTGGCAAATGGCGTTGATCTCGCCCTCGCCGCGAGATACTGCGGCATCGAAGCCGCCTGCCATCCATAGGTAGACAGGAGCAAGATGATTTTTGTAGTGTTCTTCAACGGTAGTCATAAATGTACATTCCGTGCGTCTAAAGCTAGCCATAAACGGCGCGAGGATCCAGCGTCCGGGGACCGAAGGGAGCGAATTTAATGGCCTGGTTACGTGTCATTACTTGAAGAAACCAAATGAATTATGTTGGAGGGGCTTGAAATCCAGAACGCTTTAAAGCCACTAGGCAGTGGCTCAATCTCATCACGACGATAGCATCCTTGCTCCTTGAAGTAGTCAGATGCTTGGCCGATATCATTGGTAACTATTTCCAGCCAAATCTCGGCTTGGCTTAGGCCAGGCACGCAATCAAGCCAAAGAACCATATCGCCAAACTCAAATCGAGGGGTGTTGTCAGGCCCAGTAGGCGGTATCTCATTCAGGCGAAGCACATCCCTGTAAAAATGCATCGTTTCTTGATGCTCGTGAGTGGGTATCTTCACGGCAATGTTTCTACCGGGCTGAAATTTTAGATCCATAGCTACTGCACCCCCTTAATCTGTGTGACAAAATGAGCTCAGCTAATTGTGCAAGAAGACCTTATCTTTTAGGGTCTGGTTAAACGTCTGGTTAGAAGACGCATTACCTGTGGAACTCAACATAAAAAAGGACCTTACCCAATGGCTTTACCTCATGGCGTACATTGGGCTCAACAACGCCGTAATTATGCTCATCGAGGATTATAACTTCTCGTTCAGGTTCGTTAATCGTGTACTGCAATTTTCCTTCGAGGACCACAATCTTACCCCAGACCAATTCCTTGGTGCTGTGCTCATGAAGCAATCCTTTCGGTATTGAATCTTCAGTGAACTCAGGCGTTCTTTTATAGGGAGCTACATTTTTCGGAAGATGCTTCATAATATTTTCCTTCTAATGACCATGATCAGTGGCGAATGCAGACTTCATCGATTCACATCCGGATTCCACGCCCTCTTTTATTGACACCCACGCGCCTTCAACTGGTATCCGCGGACGATGAAGTTAAGAGATTCTCCCCAGGGGTCCAGGATCTGCGCGCCTGCTCCTTGATTTCCTCTGCTTCGCTTTGCAGGCTGGCTTCCGACTTGGTCGCGACTGTTTCGGGCTCGGCAGTCGGCTTCGCCAAAGCTGGCTCGGCTGGTTCCGCAGCCCCTTCGCCATCAATCACGCGTACAGGCACACCTTGAGTGAAGGTGACTTCGCGGGCCTCGTCCGGCAGCGAGATTCCCGAATCCTGGAAGGCCCGTTTGACAAGCCGAATGACGGACGATTTCACTTTCACCCAGCTGTGTCGACTGCCATCGAGCCAGAAATAAAGCCGTAGGTTCACCGTGGACGATCCAAGGTTTTCGACGAGCACCAAGGGTTCAGGATCATTCAAAACGGCCGGATGTTCAGCGAGAACCTTCAAGGCGACTTCCTGGGCAAAAGTGATGGAATCGTTGTAACCGATACCCACGATGAAATCTTCGCGGCGATTGGGATTGCTGGTGAAGTTGCGGATCGTGCTTTTGAAGACGGTCGAATTGGGAACTTGCACTTGATTGCCGTCGAGTGTCATCAGAACAGTCGTGCGAGAGGTCAGCCGCTGAACGTAACCCGTAACGTTTGCTACTTCTATCAGATCGCCCTCACGAAACGGTTGCTGCAAACTCAGAAAGAGACTGGCGAGAAAGTTTTCGGTGATTTCGCGGAATGCGATGCCAAGCACCAAACCAATCAGGCCTGTGCCGCCCACCACCGTAAGCGCGAGTTGCGTGAGCCCGGCGATACGGAGTACAAGGTATAAGCCGGCAAGCATTACAAGTATTCCGCCAGCCCGGGCCACTACTTCGCGCAAAAGCTGGCTGAGGGATCGATCCAGAAGCCGGCGACGCAGTACGTACGACGTTAACTTGGCGGCGAACCAAGAAATAGCGATTACGACCACCACCACCACGATAAGGGGAAGTGATCGCACGAGTCGGCGTGACAGATCATTCAGAATCTGAAAGGTTGGATCAAAATCCCAAACCGTCGTTAGAGCCACTTCGATTTGGTTGACGGCAGCAACCACGCCCTCCGTACTCTTCGCTAAATCTCCCGCCCATTGCTTGTATTCATCGTTCTCCGTTGTTCCTTTCAGGAAAACGATCCCGTCCTGGACAGCGACCATGGGCTCGCCGAACCAGCCTGTCGTTTCAAGAATATCCGCAATTCGTTGCCTGATCTCGTCATCCTTGACGATGGGTTGGATTTCAACTTTACCTGGTGCCTCGGGTTTGCCGTCAGGCGCTTTCGCCGGCACCGGCTTATCCTGGCTGCCGTCTAACTGTTGGGCATCAACTGAGGTGAACGTAAAGACAGCGCAACACAGGAACGTGGCGCAGATGAGGCGGGCCGGTCGAGACCAGGCAAGGCCCCAAGTTTGAACCAGGAACTGCCCACGATGTCGAGGAGTTCCTCCGTGATCGATTGTTGGCGCAGCCGCTGGCAGCCGCTGGCAAGTTCGGTCAGATGTGTCGTCCATTAGCGCTTGCCCATCCGTTTGAGGGTTTGTTGACGAAACTGAACAAACAGGGTCAGATCTAGTATCATTGCATTCGTCCGGTACTCATCACAATCCTCCCCACCGTCTTCTGATTGCTCGGACCTCAGAGTCCCACAGTTCGCCTCTAATGCTTTCAGACGGCCTTCACGGTCGCATCCGCCGAGGATCCTCGCCAAACCGAAACTTTGGCCGTAGGCCGGATACCACTGGTCTGCCCCCCATTTCCATGACGCCGAACGCCGCTCAGCACATGCAGCTACGGAACGGAGGCGAAGCTGCAACGTGCTTGCGCTGCTAGGCAGCATAGAGCCGAGGCTCTATCTGATGTATCTCAGAAACGACCGAACGGAGCGAGACAGATCCAAGGCCGGGCTTGGCAAGCGCCTACCGGCGCGTCGTTGCGAGCTATCGCCGGCGGGCAACGGGCGGCGAAGCCGGCTATTACCCGTCCAGTGCATTGGGGTTCTACCCCGCTAGCGCGGACACAACCAAAAAGGGCGATAATGGCCCGGGAGGTGTGTCATGCAGAAACGGTAAAAGTACTCCTTGGAGTATAAGCGGGAGGCCGTCGAGTTGGCGAGGACATCAGATGTCCGGGTCAGTCAGGTGGCCCGAGAACTGGGCATCAATGCCAATATGCTGGGCCGGTGGTGCCGCGAGTTGAGCGGTGCGGGTCCCAGGGCTTTTCATGGCCAGGGCCGGCCGCGGGATGAGGCCAGGGCGGATATCTTTGACTATATCGAGCGATTCCATAATCCTCGCAAACGGCGACAGATGGAAATGCTCAACCGGAAGGATTTACTCTTAACTCAACCGTCCGTGCAAACGGGGTAGAACCCTGATATGAACGCTCACGTTTCACACTTCTTCTGCTTTATACGTTTGCCCTCTTTGACCATTTTCGCGAATTCTCGCTCTTGAGAGCGTTTTTCAGCCAAAGTAGCTGTAGCCAGTGCATTCTCGCGCATCAGCTTTCTATAACTGGCCAATCTACGAGCATCAATCTCATTTTCTTGTATCGCTCGAAGCACGGCGCATCCGGGTTCAGTTTCGTGTCTACAATCAGCAAACCGGCACTGCGTTGCCAATAATAGAATGTCCTCAAAAACAGCTCCAATTGACTGATTTAGCTCGGCCACCCTCAGCTCCCGCATCCCCGGAACGTCGATCAGTAGTCCGCCGGAGGGTAGGATGTGTAATTCGCGATGCGTCGTCGTGTGCCGCCCCTTCTTATCCTGCTCACGAATTTCACTAGTAGCAGCTAATGAGTGCCCTGCCAATGTATTGAGGAGTGTGGACTTGCCAACGCCAGAGGAGCCCACTAGAGCGACCGTAGAAGTGCTATCAATCCAAGCGCGGACCCCATCGAGAGTCGCGGGGTCAAGAGCATTTGCAGTTTCGATCGAAACCCCAGCCTGGACGCTGCGGGCACGATGGACGAAAACACTCGGATCGGCAACGAGGTCGGCTTTTGTAAGAACGATCACTGGAGTTGCTCCGGCTTCGGCGCACAATGCGAGATAACGTTCCAATCGCGACTCTTTAAACTCTTCATTACAGGATGTGACTATAAAGAGGATATCTATATTTGCGGCTATTGGCTGTATTTCATTGTTCCTACCCGCTCCCAATCGCTTAAAAAGACTCTTCCGCTCCAGGACTCGTTCGATCCTGGAAAGTGACTCATCCAGAACAATCCAATCTCCCACAACTGGTCTATCAATCGCGGCTGATTGTCGCAAGGTAGGTGATAGCTCTACAACTCTCTCACCCGATTCGCAGACAACTGTACTTCTGGAGCGCTGAACCGACGTAACGCGTCCGAGACGTTCCTCAAATACGCAAGTGTCCGTTAGTTGCTGGATAAAAAACGGAATAAGGCCCAGGTTTCGTAATCTTTCACTCATAGCTGTGATCTGCCACGTTCATAACGCTGCCCATAAGCCGCACCGCTGTTTGGCGTGATCATCCCACCCATGAGTGGACACCAGCCATTTCACGCAGCGATTTGCTCATATTCCTCAGGAGAATGGTAGCCAATCCCGGAGTGCATTCGCTGGCGATTGTAAAAGTGATTGATATAACCGGCTAATCCGTGCCGCAGCTCCTGCATCGACGTAAATATGCGACCACGGTAATACTCTGCCTTCAGGGTATTGAAGAATGACTCGACGAAGGCATTGTCCGTTGTCTTTCCCGGGCGATTCATGCTGGCAATGATGCCGTGTTCTT
>CAZJKV010000002.1:0-1563 GCA_964546765.1 uncultured Chromatiales bacterium | reverse complement strand
TAAAACCGGCACAGAAACGCCACCCCATATTCCTCCTGGTGGCGGGCTATGAATTCGAAGATTTCTGTCTTTTTTCTGAAGAGAACCGGATGGCTTTATTTAACAGATCGTTCTCCACCTTGAGCTTGGCGTTTTCTTGTTCCAGCGCCTACAACCGGTTATCCCCGGCCATAGACCGGGCCTCCTCCAATACCTTCTTCACGCGTCGGTCGGCCACCAGCTTTCCCTCCCTGTACTCCTTGCGCCACCGTGACAACATGAACGGGTGAATATCCAATGCGGCAGCGACTTCCTGCACCTGCGCTCCCGTAATAAAGGTCAGCCTGACCGCTTTGACCTTGAACTCGTTGCTGTAGCGGGCAATCTTCCTCGGTCCCCGTATCCTCGGCATTGTACACCTCCGGTTGGGTTGTCGAAGGTGTCCACTTTTTTATGGGAAGTACTCCGTCGGCTTGATGGACTGGTTATGCAGCCGATACATTGAGTTTTCGGACCTGCTTGAGATCAACGCTTTGTCTCGCATGCCACAAGTCGTACTGGTCCTGCATTGCCAGCCAACTCTCCGGAGATCGCCCTAGGGTCTTAGACAGGCGCAGTGCCATCTCAGGAGAGATATTGCTCTCTCCATTCAACAGACGGTTGAACGTAGATGCAGAGACACCCAGGTTGTCGGCTACCTGCCGTGCACTGATCCCGAAGGGGGTGAGATATACTTCCCGGATAAACTCGCCAGGGTGCGGTGGGTTATGCATAGCCATCAGTGATAATCCTCATAATTCAGTGAATAAGCATTGCCATCACGAAACTCAAAAGTTATGCGCCAGTTGCCGCTCACCGAAACTGCCCATTCCCCTTTCCGATCTCCCTTCAGTGGGTGTAAGCCAAAACCTGGAACATCCATATCATCTATCTCGTTAGCGGTCTCCAGCGCAGACAACAGCATTCGAAGCTTTGTAGCATGTGCTGGCTGGATGCCTGCCACACGGCCTTCCTCGAAAAAGCGGCGCAGTCCCTTGTGCCGAACCGACGTGATCATGGCGCGATTATAGCGTGTTGCGCATTACGCTACAAGACGGCAGTAGCCGGAGGCTGCATAACGTAGAAGTGAGCGGCCTGCGCGGCTTTTAGCGCAGGCCCGCTCGACTGCCGGGTTGGGCGACATGGGCTAACCCATGCGACCAGGAAACGTTATTTCCAGCACAACGCACCCAACATCGGTCTTGAATGGCCCATAAAGTTCCCCGGCCATACCTTCCAGCCCTTCGACAGGTGCCCATCGCTTCCGCGCTTGAGAACTGAGTACGTTTCAATCAGTGCTAGTAGATTTTGCCTTAGGCTACTCCGGTGAGTCCGGCAACAGGGCTCATCTTCACATCACCACATCCCTTTTGCCATTTTTTTGCGTCGAACCAACTCCTTCTCACTCGGCTCGGCACTCGGGAACGAACCGGGCTGGATTTCGCCTCCGGGTACATAGGTACTCATCACAACGCCATGGGTCGAAACCTGCGAGCGAACGAGCCGCAGCGCCGATGGCTTGGCGGTCTCGCTGAAGAGGCGCTT
>CAZJKV010000001.1:0-61280 GCA_964546765.1 uncultured Chromatiales bacterium | reverse complement strand
GAGCGTCGCGTTCGCAATGCGAAGGTCGGGAGTTCGATCCTCCTCGGCTCCACCAATCTGTACCGGGGAAGATGGCCTTCAAATTCGATATCAGCGGCGCGCCACCCGCCAGGGACGAAATCGCGGCCGAGCGCGACCGGGTCGAAAAGGAACGGGACGCGATTCAGAAAAAACTCATCCCCTTCTTGATCGCCGCCTTTGTCGCGATCATCCTGCTGATCACGTTTCAGTTGACCGTCATCGTCCCCGCGGTGCGCGATCCCGAAACCAGCCCGACCTTCCTCGCGGTCGTCGCGCTGTTCATGCCGTACATGGCCTTCATCCTGTTCTTCATCGCGAATCACTTCCGTCACAAGATCATCGAAAACCCGCGCAAGGCCCTGAAGGTCTATCTCATGACACTGGACGAGATCACGCCCGAAGAACAGGAAGAGCTGATTGCCGCACCTGGCGGCGGGGAACACGACAGTACCGTAGCCGCCTACCGGAACCGGGTCGCCGCGCTCGGCAGGCGGCTGCTGCGCGGCGAGGTCGACGCGATCAAAGCCCGAGAAAGGCAATACAATCAGGAGGAAGCTCCCGCCTCGCCCGATCGATGATCGATTGCGCCTGCGCCGCGCTCAAACGGCCGGCGTGATCACCGACCGCTCCCTTGCGGATGAAGGACTTCGGCCTGAATGCCGATTCTCCCGAGGGCAGCCGGGTCGTAAAGCGGTCGGAATGCCGTTTCATCCAGTCGAACGAACAGTATTCGAGCACCCGCACCCGCGCATTAGTGTCGAGATCCCAGCCAAGGAAGGCGAGCAGGCGGTCGACGCCCTGCTCCAGATCGGAGACGAGGTCTTCGTAGCGCAGCCACAGGAGATTCGGCGCGTCGCGGTGCGGCCACCAGCTCGCGACATTGCGATACCATGCGCCGAAAGTCATCCAGCGCTCGAAGAATTCGTCGAAGGAAGCCGGCGGCGACAGGCCGAATGCCGCGCGCGCGGCGTCGCTGAGATTCATCTGGTGGTGATACATGCTGACACAGCAGTCGCGCGGATCGCGTGAGGTCAGCACGATGCGGACGATGTCGAGCCCGGGGGTCTGCTCCCGGGTACAGTGGGTCTTGAAGATCCGGGGATCGGGCAGACGCTCGAATTCCTCGATGCGTACCTGCCAGCTGCGATCCGGATCAGGATATTCTATCCATGGAACGACATCGAAAATCGATTCGAAATCGTCATCGCCGCCGCTCCGGAGCTGGTGCAGGATCTGCTGCATCCAGGTCGTGCCGGCCTTGGGCGCGGTCGTGATCAGGATGTCGGTCGAACGCGGCCTGAAATTGGCAAGGGCGAAGGGATCATGGGTGCGATCGGGCTTGCCCCATCTGGGATCTAGCGGTTCCGGCTGCATCGACACATGCTCAAGCCAGGCTCCACACCCTCGAATGTCCCTGCCCGTCCATCACGGGTATGACGTCGACGATCTCGTCTCTGATGCCGTCTATGACGGCGAGGCTGCCGTCTTCCGAGTTTGACGAGAACACCAGGTCCTTGCCGGCCGCCGACTTGATGAATGCCAGCGATCCCGAGGAGGCGCCGAGCCTTAGTTCCTTCGCGAGCTTCAGCTTCGGCAGGGCCGACAGATCGATGACGACCAGTGCGTCCTGCTTGATGTTCTTCTGCTGCTCGGGACTGCCGGAACTCGAGGTCGTCAGATAGAGCTTGGTGCCGTCGGAGTTGAAATAGTACTTGCTGATGTAGATGTCCGGCAGATCCATCCGATCGGTGATGCTGAGGTCGGTGACGTCGAGTACGCTGAGTTTCGCTATGACATGGTCAGGATCGGACTTGCGGTCGGCGCCCCGGCCGACGATGTAGCGGCCGCCCGGCGCGATGAACAGGTTGCTGTGGCCCTTGAACGGGATGCGCCTTTCGATTTCGTTGCTGCGCGGATCGATGATCGCGATATTGCCGTAGCCGTTGTTGAGGTTGTAGAGCCTGCCTGTCAGCGGTGAATACACGAGGCCGTGCGGAAAGGCGTTGTTCGGGATACCCGCTTCGCTCATACCCTCTTCGCGCTCGGGCTCGCACAGGTTGATCGTCGCGATGAGCCTGAGGTACTTGTCGGCCTCGGCAGGATCATTGCCGATGACCGACAGCGTGCCGTCCTTGAGGTTGCTGATCCAGGCGCGCCGCGGGACGTCGGGGGCGTCGTCCGACGGGTAACTGAAGGCGGCCTGGTGATGACCGCGGCCGACGCAGATCGTCTGCAGGAATCTCACCTTCGAGCTGTCGATGTTTTCGACGACCGTGACCGACGAGCCGGCATCGCCGCAGTTCAGGCGATCGTTGCCGGACTGCTTGTCGCCGTCGTTCATGAACCAACTGCGCTCCGAAGTCGGATCATCATAGATATGGGCCGGGAACGCGTCGGCGGGAAATGTGGGCTCGATCCGGATCGCCTTGGTGGCAGGGTCGAGCAGGATGACGTCGCGCCGCTCGCTGAGGCCGATGAAGATCGGCTTGAGCGCCTGCTCGAGCCCGGTATCGGCGGCGACGCCGATCGGTTCGATGATGACCTCGCCGTTGCGCTTGTCGACGATCGCGACTGCGCCGGTCTTGCGGTCGCCGACGTAGAAGCCCAGAGAGAATTGCCCGATATTTTCAGAGGATTGTGTCATTGCTCACCCTTCCGGAATGCCCTGCGAGGTAACGAGATCGATCGCCCATTATACCCGAGAACAAGAACGGGCCGCCAAACCCGCGGCGGAGAGGGCGGTGAGGAAGGGATGTCCTTGTCCCTGACACGCTGTAAATACGTCCCTGTACGCTCGACGGCCGCATCCCTGCGGCCGACGGTCAGGGACAAGGACATCCCTTCCTCACCGCCCCGGCTGATAGATCTGGTATCCCTCTGCCCTCAAACCCGCGACGATACCGTCATCGCCGACCATGTGACCGGCGCCGACGACGACGAAGACGACGTCGTGTTCGTCGAGCAGCGCGACGATATCGCGTTGCATCGAGCGGTTTCGTTCGGCGAGCAGGACCTGATAGATCTCGTCGTCCCCGTGCGGCGCATGCAAGTCCTCTACGAGTATCGCGGCGAGCCCGTCGGCGTCTCCCGCCAGCCAGGCGTCGAGCAGGACGCGGAAATAGCGGTCGGTGTCCGCGAGTTGTCCGATCGTCTGCTCGAGCAGCTGGACCTGGCCGCGCTCGGACAGGCCGTCGAGCAGTTCGAGTTGCCGCTCGACCGATTCGAGCTCGATGACCGGCAGGCCGGCATCGGCGGCCAGACGCAGGACATGCAGGTCGACACCCAGATCGCTGCGGAATCCGCGCTGCGCGAGCGCCAGCGTCGTCAGCGTCATCGATGCGAACCACGGCTTCTGGCGTTCGAGCAGCGCCGTTGGCAGGCCGATTTCCGCCGCGGCGTCGGTGAGGGCGCGCCAGGTATCCCTGTTCACGAGGTGATCGAGACGCCGGTTATCGTGATAGAGCCCGCGCCGGCCGATCGTCTCGGCGATCGCCTCGGGTGCATGGGCGGTGATATTCACTTCGACGACCAGCACGTCGGCGCTCGCCAGGGCGTCGCCGATCGCCTCCGGCAGGGGGTACATCGAGGGGTCGCCGAAATGCAGGGAGCCGAGCAGGTAGACGGTGCCGTTACCGGATTCGGCCTGCCAGAACAGCCGCTGATCGCCGGCCGCGGCCTGGAACGGAAGAAACAGCCATGCGAGCAGCAGCGCGGCGATCGCGCATGTCGCGGGGGCTCGCAATGACATGGTCAGGATCCGGATTTGCGCTCCCGCTGCTGTCGTTCACGGCGGGCCAGCACGACGCCAATCGTGATCGGGATGACGATGATCAGCATCGCGGCGACGAATACCATGAAACTGCCCGACAACCCTTCCTGCCGCGTCAGCCAGATCATGATGAAGATGACCGAGACGGCACCAACGGTATAGGCAATCATGCGTGTGAGTTCTTTCATCTTGTTACTTCACTTTATTGAGGTTGTTACCGTTACCGGAGCGGAATGCCGATGGGCCATTGTAACGCACCCCGCTGCCGGGTTCACGCCGGTAGCTTGTTCACCGCTCACTGGACGCGATTCAGGCCGTTCAGCGCCGCGACGCGGTAGGCCTCGGCCATCGTCGGGTAGTTGAACGTGGTATTGATGAAATACATCAGCGAGTTGGCGTCCCCCTCCTGGGCCATGATCGCCTGCCCGATGTGGATGATCTCCGCGGCCTGCGCTCCGAAGCAGTGAATCCCGAGTATTTTCAGCGACTCGCGATGGAACAGGATTTTCAGCATGCCGGTAGTCTTGCTCGTGATCTGGGCGCGTGCGAGATGCCGGAACAGCGAATGACCGACCTCGTAGGGGACCTTCGCGGCGGTCAGGGCGCGCTCGGTCTCGCCGATCGAACTGATCTCGGGGATCGTGTAGATGCCGGTCGGGATATGCTCGACGAGGCCAGTCTCGCAGACGCCGTGGATGAGGTGGGTTGCGGCGAAACGGCCCTGGTCATAGGCCGCGCTTGCAAGATTGGGATAGCCGGTGATGTCTCCGACGGCGTAGATGTGCTCGCGGCTGGACTGGTAGCGATCGTTGACGATGACAGATCCTCGCTCGTTGAGCGCGACGCCGATGTGCTCGAGACCCATGCGATCCGAGTTGCCGGTGCGTCCCTGCGCCCACAGCAGGTAATCGGTCCGGATCTGCTTCTGCGACTTGAGATGGACGGTCACGCCATCGTCGTCGGCCTCGACTTTCTCGTATTCCTCGTTGTGGCGAATCAGCACACCCTGCTCGCGCAGGTGATAGCTCAGCGCATCGATGATCTCGTCATCGAGAAACGACAATAACTGACTGCGGGTATTGATCAAGTTGACCTTGATACCGAGGCTGCGGAAGATCGACGCGTACTCGCAGCCGACGACGCCGGCGCCGTAGATCGAGATCGAGCGCGGACTCTCGTCTAGCTCGAGTACTGTGTCGCTGTCCAGTATCCTGGGGTGGCTGAAATCGACATCCGTCGGCCAGTAGGGCCGGGATCCGGTCGCGATGACGAAGGCATCGGCCTTGAGCAGGTCCCGGGCGCCGCCCTCCTTCGCAACCTCGACTGTATGGTCGTCGGCGAACGTGGCACGCCCGTGAATGACCTCGACGACGTTGCGAGCGTAAAAGTCAGTACGCATCCTGACCTGCTTATTGATTACCCCGCGCGCGGTCTTCAGCAAGTCCGGATAGCGCTGCCCGTTTCGGGCGCCGCTCTCGAGTACCAGCTGGACATTCTGGCGCAGCGTCTTGCTCGGGATCGTGCCGCGGTGGGTGCAATTGCCGCCGACTTCGCCGAATTCCTCGACGACGGCGACGCGCCGACCCTCCTTCGAGGCCTTCATCGCAGCGCCCTCGCCCCCCGGACCGCTGCCGATCACGACTACGTCATATTGTAGCTCAGACATCTATGGCACCCCTTCCTGCGCCTCCCCGGCTGCCCGCCGGTATTATACGTTATCGTACGGGGATCAACTCGGCTGAATCGGAAAGCCGGCACGCGGTCCGAGGGCGTTCCGGTCGCGGCCATAGAGCGGATGACTCTGCACATAGACGGTCAGCAACTGAATCAGCGATTGCAGCGCGTTCCAGTGGACACGCTCGTAGCCGTGCGAGGCATCGACGCCGAAGGCGACCAGCGCAACGCGCAGATCGTTCCCCGCCTCGACCGCGGCGGCGCTGTCGGACCGATAATACCTGAATATGTCACGCTGATGTTCTATGCCGAACTCCTGGCACAATTGAAGCATGCGACGGGTCAGATGGTAGTCGAAGGGTCCGGTCATGTCGGCCATCGCGATCGTTGCGCCGAACTCGCTCGAGTTCTGGCCCGCAGCCGTCGTGCCATTGTCGACGGTGACCATCTCGGCGACATCCTGGTGCAGGATGTGCGAGGCCCCGGATCCGACCTCCTCCGAGATCGTGAACAACAGGTGGCAGTCGACCGGTAAAACGATCCCGGCATCGACGATCGCCTTTGCAACGCCGAACAGGATCGCAACCCCTGCCTTGTCGTCCAGGTGGCGTGAATTGATGAAGCCGTTCTCGGCGAACTCGGGATCGGGATCGATCGCGATGATATCGCCGACATGTATGCCGAGGCGCATCAGATCCTTGAGACTGAACGCGACCTCGTCGATGCGCACTTCCAGGTTGTCCCAGTTGCAGGGCTGTTTGTCGATCTCGGGTCCGAAGGTATGGCCGGAGGCCTTTAGTGGCAGGATCGTGCCGCGATAGGAACGGAAATCGCTGAAGATCGTCACACGCGCACCTTCGGCGAATCGCGCGTTCCAGTGACCGATAGGGACGACACGCAGGCGCCCGTCCGGCTTCAGTTCCTTGACCATGGCGCCGAGTGTGTCGAGATGGGCGACGATCGCCCGGTCGGGGCTCGACACCGCGCCCTTCAGTGTCGCGCGTATCGCTCCGCGGCGGGTGATCTCGTAGTCGATACCGAGTTGCTCGAGCTGCTCGCAGGCCAGATGTACGACGCGGTCGGTATATCCGGTCGGGCTCGGAGTCGTCAGCAGGGATTTCAGCAGATCGAGCACATAGGCGTGGTCGACGGGCAACGATTTCATGATGACTGAGCTTATCAGACCGTGGCCGTGTGCGGAAACAGCAGGTCGATGAAACGCCCGGCGGTCGGCTGGGGTTCATGATTGGCGAGTCCAGGCCGCTCGTTTGCCTCGACGATGACATACTCCCCGCCCTCGACCGACGGCACGAGCAGATCGAGTCCGACGACCGGGATGTCCAGGGTCCGCGCTGCATGAACGGCAACCTCTCCCAGAACCGGTGCAAGACGGTCGGTGACATCCTCGAGGGTGCCCCCGGTATGCAGGTTCGCGGTCTTCCGCACGAGCAGTTCCTCGCCGCGCGACAGGACATCGTCGAGTTCATGACCGGCATCCCTGACGCAGCGCAGGGTCTCGCCGTCCAGCGGGATCCGGCTCTCCCCCTTGGTCGCGACCGAGCGGCGCCGGCTCTGCTTTTCTATCAGCGACCGGATCTTGTGCCGTCCCGTGCCTGTCACTCTTGCCGGATGACGCAACGCTGCGGCAACGACTTCGGAATTGATGACCACTATGCGCAGGTCCATACCCTCCACGTACTCCTCCAGCAGTACCCGTCCGCCGCCGGAGTTTGCAGCGATCCGCCAGGCCTCGCGCAGACCATCCGGCGTGCGCACGTCGACGCTGATGCCTGCCCCCTGCTCTCCGAATGAGGGCTTGACGACGATTCGACCGTGGCGTGACAGGAAGTCCAGGCCGTCATCCTCGCGATCGCTTCGCACCTGCGCCGGTACGCGCAGCCCGGCAGCGGTAAGCAGGCGGTGGGTCACCGACTTGTCCTGACAGCGGCTCATCGCGATCGCTGTCGTCATCTCGCTGAGGGACTCGCGGCATACGACGGTGCGGCCGCCGCAGGTCAGTGCAAAGTAGCTGTTATCCTCGTCGAGCACCTCAACCGCGATACCCCGCCGGCGCGCCTCGTTGACGATGATCTCGGCGTAGGCATTGAGCCTGTCCCCGGAAGCCGATTCGGTATAGAGAGGCTCGTTGTAGGTGTTCTTGCATTTCAGGGAGAAAACCGGAACGCGCACGAACCCGAGCTTGTCGTAGAGCGCAATGGCGGCCTCGTTGTCATGCATCACGGAAAGGTCCATGAAACTGCGGCCGCGCGTCAGGTAATATTCCGCGAGCTGGCGCACCAGGGCCTCGCCGATGCCGGGGACATCGGCCTGCAGGTCGATAGCGAGCGCCCACAGGCTGGAGCCGTTGTCGGGGTCATCGAAGGCCTCGTGATGGTCGACGCCGGAAACGACGCCGACAACGCCGCCGGCGGCATCCGCTGCGACGAGGTAGGTCAGCACGCGCGAGGTGCGCTGGCGCCATACGAATTTCTCACCCGGCGGCACCAGGTGCAGACGCCGGTATAGTTCGTTCACGGCGCGCGCGTCTTGACGACTGTTCAGCAGGCGGACGATAAAGCCTCTCGGGCGAAGGTGCGGCGAGCGGTAGCGGTCTAGCCACAGCCGATAGGTATGGGAAGGATCCAGAAACACGCTTTGCGGAGATTGCGATATCACGACATGGGGGTTGCGAAGATACATCGCGATGTCGCGCTTTCCAGGGCTTTCCTGCTTGATGACATCGGCGAGCGTGCGATCGTCGTCGAAGGTCTGGCCGAAGATCAATCGCCCCCAGCCGCAGTCGACCACGGCGTTACAGCCCTTGATGCGACGCGCGTGCCTGCCCTGCGAGCTGTCCCAGGGCCGCAGCGACGGCGACTGCGCGCGCTCGAGGCGGTTGCGTATTCGATGGCTCCCGGTCATGGCGGCATCATACCCCCTGCACCTGCAGCCAGTATTCGAGTAGCACGATCTGCCACAACTTCGATCCCCGCAACGGCGTGATCCGTCCCGCGGGATCGTCGAGCATGCGCTTCAAATATTCAGGCCGGAACAGTTTGCGTGCATGTGCGCGCGAATCCGACAGCACGTCGTGAGCGAGATCTAGGTACGGACCCTGCATGTACTTGAGCTGCGGCACCGGAAAATAACCCTTGGGACGGTCGATCACCGCGGCGGGGATATGTCTGCGGGCGAGCTCCTTGAGAACATGCTTGCCGCCCTGCGCAACCTTGTGCTCGGCCGGCATGCGCGCGGCATACTCGACCAACTCGTGGTCGAGAAACGGCACCCGGGCCTCCAGCCCCCAGGCCATGGTCATATTGTCGAGTCTTTTCACCGGGTCGTCGACCAGCATGATCGTGGTATCGAGTCGCAGCGCGCGATCGATCGCACGGCTCGCTCCGGCCTGTGCAAAGTGCGATTTGACCAGACGCAGGCTGTAATCGTCCCCGTGAAAACGCCGGTCGACGGCCTCGCGATATTCGGCGTGGTCGCGGTCGAAGAATACGCGGGCATAGTCGCCGACCGGTTCGCGACTCTCGAGCATCGGCGGATACCAGTGATAGCCGCCGAGCACCTCGTCAGCGCCCTGACCGCTCTGCACGACCTTGACATGTTCAGAAACCTTGCGCGACAGCAGGTAAAACCCGATGACGTCATGGCTGACCATCGGCTCGGACATCGCTGCTATGCACGGTTCCAGATGCTCGAGCAGCTCGCCGGTATCGACGAAAATCCTGTGGTGATCGGTCTCGTAGGTCCCGGCGATGATATCGGAATAACGAAACTCGTCGCCCTCTTCATCCTCTAAGTGCTCGAATCCCACAGAGAAGGTATTGATACCGTGCTGTCCTTCCTCGGACAGCAGGCCGACAATCAGACTCGAATCGAGACCGCCCGACAGCAGCACGCCGACCGGAACATCGGCAACGAGGCGCCGTTTGACTGCGCGTTTCAGCGCAATCCCGAGGCCGTCGCGCCAATCCTCGAAACTGCGCTCACCGTCGTCCCGATCGTAGTCGAGGTGCCAATAGACGCGTTCGCTGCGGCGACCGTCGGGCTCGATGACCGTCAGGGTCGCCGGCGGCAGTTTGCGCACGCCCTTCAGCAGCGTGTGCGGCGCAGGAACGACCGAATGGAAGGTCATATAATGGTGCAGGGCTACCGGGTCGATGTCGGTGTCCACGCCACCCGCCGCGAGCAGCGACGGCAGGCTCGACGAGAAGCGCAGGCCGCCGTCCAGTTCGGCGAGATAGAGCGGCTTGATGCCGAGCCGGTCGCGCGCGAGTACCAGCCGCCCGCTGTCGCGTTCCCAAAGCGCGAATGCAAACATGCCGTGGAAGCGCTTGACACTGTCGGCGCCCCACTCCACCCAGGCCTTGAGGATGACTTCGGTGTCGCCGTTTGAAAAGAACCGGTGACCGAGCGCGACGAGATCGCGTCTCAGTTCCGGATAATTGTAGATCGCGCCGTTGTAGACAATGCCGAGGCCGAGGTGGCTGTCGACCATCGGCTGTTGCGCGTGTTCGCTGAGGTCGATGATCCTCAGTCGGCGGTGACCGACGGCGAGCGGACCGGCACGAAATACCCCCGAGCCGTCCGGACCCCTGGGTCCGAGTGAATCGCTCATGCGCCCGATCGCTTCCAGCGACGGATCCTTGTGATCGAAGCGGATCTCTCCGCATAATCCGCACATAAGCGGATTATTATACTATAATGCCGCGAGGTCGGGAAAAAACCCTGTAAAAACGCTATATACAGTCTCCAGGACGTCTCGATGGATACGCGGAACACTGGAATAACAACTGTGCGGCAAGCATCGCGCACGCCACATCCGGGTGACAGAATGCGTGGCGGTGGACGCATTGGCGTGATATTGCTTACAGCAACTATCGTGATTGCCGTAGCGCTGTACTTTTATTACTTCATGTTTCGATCCAGCCTTGGACTTGGCAGATAATTCGCTGAACGCGACTCGACCCGCCGCTCTGCTCGAACTGCTGTCCCTGCCGACGGCGCCGTTTCGCGAGCGCCATGTGATACGCTGGGTTTGCGCTCGACTTGCGCATGACCGCATACCACACTTCGCCGACCCTGCCGGCAACATTGTTGTCGGCGCCGCATCGGAATCCGAGTATCTGCGACTGCTTCGCCGGCGCTCCCGGGACCCGCTGCGTCTGTTCATCGCCCACATGGATCATCCCGGCTATCACGGCGAGCGGTGGCTGGACAACGGCCGCCTGAAGATACGTTGGTACGGCGGATCGCCCGTTCGGCATCTCGCCGGCGCGCGAATGCGCCTCGTCGATGACAGTGGCGTCGTCGGCAGCGGTAAACTTATGAAGGTCCGCGTCAATGAAGCCGGATGGGCCATGGAGTCCGCGGAGCTCCGGTTGCCGGCGCGCTCGTTCGAGGGACGCAGGCGTCCCGCCGCGCGTGCGCTGTTCGGCGGCTTTGAATTTCGCGCCCCGGCCTGGTGTCATCGCGAGCGGATATTCTGCCCGGCTGCCGACGATCTCGTCGGGGTGTTCGCGATACTCGAAACGGCGCGCCGGTTATGGCATTCCGCTACCTCCGTTGACCGACCCTTCATCGGCCTGTTGACCCGCGCCGAGGAAGTCGGCTTCGTCGGCGCGGTCGCCCACCTCGAAACCGGGTGGCTGCAGCAGCGCCGGCGCCCGGTCGTCGCCGTCAGCCTCGAGGCCTCACGTACGCTGCCCGGCGCGCTGATCGGCAAAGGTCCGGTGGTGCGTCTGGGTGACCGGCGCACGGTATTCGATCCCGGCGCGCTCAAGGTGCTCACCGACCTCGCGGCGCGGGTGCTGCCCGGCGCCCATCAGCGCCGCATCATGGACGCCGGCTCCTGCGAGGCCACCGCGATGACCGCATGGGGCGTACCGGCGATCGGGGTGTCGGTGCCGCTCGGCAACTATCACAACCAGGGCTTTGAGGGCGGCCCCGATTGCCGCGCCCCCGGCGGGCCGGCGCCCGAGTTCGTCAGCCTGGACGACGTCACAGGCCTTTTGCGCCTGTGCCGCGGACTGATGCGCGCGCGGCTCGCATGGGATGACCCCTGGACCCGGCAGCGGCAGCTGCTGAGAATAAATCTCGGCAAGCTGCAAAAACTGATATAAAGTGCACCCGACAAAATCTGGGGCAGGAAAGGCGTTGAGCGCATAATGGAAAACCGGATGGCCATCGACATTCTCCCGCAGCCGGACGAAGCGACCTGCGGCCCGACCTGTCTCCATGCGATGTACCGCTACTACAACGACGAATTGCCGCTGGAACAGATCATCGAGGAGATCCAGAGACTGGATCATGGCGGTACGCTCGCCGTATTCCTGGCCTGCCATGCACTGCGACGCGGCTACCGCGCGAGGATCTATACCTATAACCTGCAGATGTTCGATCCGTCCTGGTTCGAAGCCGGTGTTACCAACCTCAGGGAGCGCCTGAAGCGCCAGATGAAATTTCGGAAGAAGACCTCGGTCACGCTCGCTACCCGCGGATATATCAATTTTCTCGAACTCGGCGGCGAACTGGAGTACGAGGAGCTCACGGCCGGGCTGATCCGCCATTATCTCAAGCGCGGGACGCCGATACTGACTGGACTCAGCGCGACCTACCTGTATCACACCCCGCGCGAGTTCGGACCTGACTCAGTCTATGACGACATCCGCGGCAAACCGAGCGGACATTTCGTGATCCTGGGCGGCTACGAACCCCAGTCACGTGCGGTACTGGTCATCGATCCACTGGACCCCAATCCGATGGCAAAGGGCAGGCATTACGAAACCAGTATCGACCGGGTACTGGGCTCGATCTTCCTCGGGATACTGACGCATGACGCGAATCTCCTGATCATAGAACCCGCAAAAAAACCGGTTGCCAGGCGCCATGTCGATCCTGATCGTCGTCAATAATCCGGAGGACTGGCCGCTCCAGACACACGGCGCGGAGGTCGTCGCCGCCAGGTCCTACCTCTCCGATCCACGCTTCAGCGACATGCGCGGAACCAAGGTATTCAACCTGTCGCGGTCGTACCGTTACCAGAGCTATGGTTACTACGTCTCGCTGCTGGCTGAAGCGCGCGGACACAAGCCTCTGCCGAGCGTCAACACGATACAGGACATGAAGTCGCAGACCATCACGAGATTCGTGTCCGATGACCTCTTTGAACTGATCCAGAAAAGTCTGGCTCCGATCAAGTCGGAGGAATTCGTGCTCAGCATATACTTCGGCAGAAATCTGGCCAAACGCCACGACCGGCTGAGCCTGAGCCTGTTCAACCTGTTTCCGGCCCCGCTGCTGCGCGCCCGCTTCATCCACAATCGCAGCTGGCAGTTTCAGAGCATCGGACCGATCGCAACCAATGATATCCCGGACGATCACAAATCATTCGTCATCGAGGCGGCAAACGAATACTTCACCGGCAAGCGTTCACCGCGTCAGTCGCGTCAGACCGAACGCTACGATCTTGCGATTCTGCATAATCCTGCCGAAGACCAGCCACCGTCCGATGTCAAGGCGCTGCGAAAGTTCGTCCGTGCGGCGCAGCAACTCGATTTCTATGTCGAGATGATCGGCAAGAACGACTATGGCCGGATCGCCGAGTTCGACGCACTATTCATACGGGAAACTACCGGCGTCAATCATCACACCTACCGGTTCGCGCGCAGAGCCAAGATCGAGGGACTGGTCGTCATCGACGACCCCGATTCGATACTGAAATGCACCAACAAGGTCTACCTGGCCGAACTGCTCGCTCGTCATCGCATCCCGACGCCGCAGACCACGATCATCACGCGCGGCAACATGCAGGCGCAGTCCGCGAAGATTACCCTGCCCTGTATCCTGAAGCAGCCGGACAGCGCCTTCTCCCAGGGCGTCGTCAAGGTCGCAGACCGGGCGCAATTCATCACAGCCGCGTCGCGGCTGCTTGAGAAATCCGACCTGATCATCGCTCAGGCCTTCATGCCGACCGCCTTCGACTGGCGTATCGGCGTCTTCAACCGCACGCCGCTCTATGCCTGCAAGTATTACATGGTCGGCAGGCACTGGCAGATCGTCCAGCGCGATCAAAGCGGCAAGGCCCGCGAAGGTCGCGCGGAGGCTGTGGCGATCGGCGAGGCGCCGCCCCATGTCGTCACGACCGCGGTCAGGGCTGCCAATCTTATCGGAGACGGCCTGTACGGCGTCGATGTCAAGGAACTCGATAACAAGGCCTACGTGATCGAGATCAACGACAATCCGAACATCGACTCCGGAACGGAGGACGGCGTACTGAAGAATGCGCTGTACGCGACAATCATGGAAGGATTCCTGAGCCGCATCGAGGAGCGCAAGGGTGACAGACGACCGCGCTGAAGATGCCCCGGTGTGGCATCTGTTCGAGGTCTGCGGCATCGAGATTGAATACATGATCGTCGGACGCGAATCATTGTCGGTTCTGCCGGTGACTGATCGCATACTGAAATCGGTGGCAGGTGATTATGTCAACGAAATCGAGACCGGCGCGCTCGCCTGGTCGAATGAACTTGCGCTGCACGTCATCGAGCTCAAGACCAACGGCCCTGCAAAATCTCTCGACGGCCTCGATGACTGTTTCCAGCGTGATGTCGCGCGCATTAACACCTTGCTCGAGGAGGAGGGTGGGCGGCTGATGCCGACCGCTATGCACCCATGGATGGACCCGCATACCGAAACCCGACTGTGGCCCCACGAATACAATCCGGTCTATGAGGCCTTCAACAGTATCTTCGATTGCCGGGGCCATGGCTGGTCCAACCTGCAGAGCATGCATATCAACCTGCCGTTTGCCGACGATGCGGAATTCGCGCGCCTGCACGCGGCGATACGCTTCGTACTGCCGCTGCTGCCGGCACTCTCGGCAAGCTCACCGGTCATGGACGGCAGGCTGACCGGCACGCTCGACAACCGGCTTGCGGTCTACCGCGGCAACTCCCGGCGCATCCCCTCGGTGAGCGGTCAGGTGATCCCGGAACCGGTCTACACACGCCGGGATTATGAACGGGAAGTGCTGCAGCGCATCTATGACGACCTCGCGCCGCATGACCCCGAGGGCGTACTGCGTCATGAATGGGTCAATGCGCGTGGCGCCATCGCGCGCTTCGACCGTAACGCGATCGAGATCCGCGTCCTCGACACCCAGGAGTGCCCGGCTGCAGACCTCGCGTTCGCGACAGCGATCGTCGAGGTCGTTCGCGCGCTCTGCGAGGAGGCCTGGTGCGGCATCGCACGCCTGAAGGACTGGGACACGCGGGCCTTGCACGCGGTCTTCCTCGACTGCGAGCGGGACGCCGACGAGACGATTATCACGGAGCGGGGCTATCCGGCCGTGTTCGGCTTTCCGGAGCGCGGCCCGTGCCGTGCGCGCGACCTGTGGCAACACCTGTTCGAGAGCCTGGACGTCGCCGGAGGCGACGCGGCCAGGCGGCGTATCCTCGATCTCTATGTCCGGCGCGGCGTGCTGGCACGGCGCATCACCGCTGCGCTCGATCCCACGCCGTCGCGCGACGCCATGATGCAGGTCTACGGGCAGCTGTGCGACTGCCTGGCCGCCGGCACGTCGTTCGAAGGCTGACCCCCGGACGCAAGAATGCCTGCACCGCTCACGCTGCTGCTGAGCTGCGAACACGGCGGCAATCAAGTCCCGACCGAGTGGCGCGCGCTGTTTCGCGGCCATCAGTCGCGTCTGAACGGACACAGCGGCTACGACCTCGGCGCGCTTGACTGCGCCCGCGCGCTCGCACGAAGGCTGGCTGCGCCATTGCTGTACGCCGTGACCACGCGCCTGCTGGTCGATCTCAATCGCTCGCCGCACCATCCCCGGCTCTTTTCAGATATCACGCGCGCGTTGCCCCGGGACGCGAAACAGAAGATCCTCAGACGACATTACCTGCCGCATCGCGATCGCGTCGAAGCACGCATTGCCGAACTCATCGGCTGCGGAAATCGTGTGTTGCATGTCGCGTTCCACAGTTTCACGCCAGTGCTGGACGGCGTCGTCCGCAATGCCGACATCGCCCTGCTCTACGATCCGGCGCGCCGTCTCGAACTCCGGCTTTGCCGCTCCTGGCAGCGGGCGCTTGCGCGCGACAGTGCCTTCCTCGTGCGACGGAATTTCCCCTACCGCGGCGTCAGCGACGGTCTGACCCGTTACCTGCGCACCCGCTTCCGCCCGGACCAGTATGCCGGCATCGAACTCGAACTCAACCAGGGATTGCTGAACCGCCGCCGCGACGACGTGACAGCCCTCTACTCCCTGCTGGCCGGGACCCTGCGCGAGACCCTCCGGCAGGCAAACGGATCCGCCGCGCCGTAAGACCTTCCGCGAACCCCGCGCGTCCTGTCCCGGAATTGTCCATTCGGTCACGGAATCAGGCGTACCCGTGTCGATAATATCCCCTATCACCCGACTGCAGCGGAGGCAGCACAGATGAAGCCCACAGATCCGGATACCGGCAATCACGCATCCCGTCCTGACGACGAGATTCGCATGGCCTCCGAGGCCGGCGACCCGCGCCCGCAGCCTTCCAGACTGATCGAACTGTTCCAGGTCAGCCACCTGCGGTTGCAATCCGCCCATTACACGATCTTCGACGGCCGATTCCTGTCGATTCACCAGAAACGGCCGTGGAAGAAGGCGAAGCGATACTGGGTCGATCTCGGATTCCTTGATCCGACGCCGCACCTGCTCTCGGTCACCGACTGGCGCTCACTTTACATCGCCGGCGGCCTCGCCATCTCGGTATCTTTCATGATTGTGCTGAGCATTTTCACCACGACGCCCTGGCTGCAGCAACCCTGGCTTCCTGTCACCGTCGTGCTCGGTTGCGCGACCCTTGTCGCGCTCGGCTTGTTCTCCCTGCGCTCACGCAATCTCGTCCGCCTTCACAGCGTCTCCGGCGACGCGGTATTCCTGGAGATGGCCAACAACGCGCCGTCGCGCGGAGAATTCACGGCTTTCCTGCGCACACTGATCCAGCATGTGCAGTCCGCCCACAGACACGACCCGCGCAAGCCCTACCAGCGGCTCGGCGTCGAGTTGTGCGAGCATCGCCGCCTGCTCGATAACGGGGTCTTGACGCAGAATGCCTACGACAATGCGCGGGAAAAAATCCTGAGGAAACATCGCCAGGCGCATGCCCGGCCGGCGAAGCAGCTCAAGCAGGCGCAGGCCGCACACAACGAGGGCGATGTCATCGAAGTCACCATCGAGAACGGAACCTGGCGGGTCTCGGAGCACAAGCGCAGCGCCTGACAGCGCAGGGAAGCGGCCTTCAGCGAATCACCACCTTCATGCCAAGGGTCACCCACGGGGCGAGTTCCTCGATCTGCTGATCGGTCAGCGCGACACAACCCATCGTCCAGTTGAATAGCCGGTGGATGTCCGGGTCGTGATCGCCGACTCCGTGTATGCCAATATCGCCGCCGAGTGCGGTATCCTGCGGCGGCAACCGGCGCCTGTGATGGGCCTCGCGTATCCTCACGTAGGTATCGACGTCGATGAGATTTCGGCGATACCCCTCTTCGGCATGCGCTGGGGTCGGGTAGTCGAGGCCGAAGAACAGATGGTAACGGCTGTCCGGATTGATCCATGCGACATAAAATTCCCCGGTCGGCGTCTTGCCGTCGCCGGACAGCCGTAACGGCGCGACCCCGCCCCGGCCGAAGGCCACGTTCCTGAAGACCTGCAACGGCCGCTCCCGGTCCTCCATCACCGTCAGGGTGCGCTGGTGGCTGTCGATCAGGATCCAGGGCGTGCCGTTCGTGTCGGCGTTCGTTGCCCCATATGCGGCAACCTGTCCGGGCCCGGCGCCGGATTGGACAGTCGCTCCGAGCAGCATGGCAAACAGCACCGGCAATCCCCACCGGCGCCAGTCCGGATGCCCGCACATGTGTCTCGTATCCATCACCGCAAGAACCCCTGATTCACCCGCTTGACGGATTTCATGATTGTAATTATTAGCAAAATTTGCGCCCTCCGGACACCCCCGGTGACACGATCCAGCCCGGAGATCGTCCGGACTCGCGATAACGGCGATAGTCGTCGAGTATGCGCGCATGATCGAACACCAGCGCGACGCCCGGGGCTGCGGGATCGACGACCCGAACCGCCGCGGCATCATCGCGGGCCTGCGGTTCACCCTGACTCGCGGCGACATAGACCAGGCTGACGGTGTGTCCACGCGGGTCGCGGGCCGGATCGGAATAGCACCCGAGCAGGCACTGCAGCTTCACCGCGAGCCCGGTCTCTTCCAGGGCCTCGCGCACGGCGGCCTTCTCGACCGTCTCCCCGACGTCGACGAATCCGCCCGGCAGCGCCCAGCCATGGGGCGGGTTGCGGCGTTCGATCAGGACGATCCGGTCGCCGGCGCCATGCTCGATGACGATATCGACCGCGACCAGCGGGGTTTCCGGTCTCATCGTCCGGCCCGTGCGCCCGGCCTGGAGCCGGGGGATATTGCAATCAGAACCACACTGCCTCCGTCGTTGTCCAACAGCCTGTTGACGAGTCGATATCCTGCCCCGGGCGGCAGTCGCTCACGCCGCCCGAGGGGCCGTCCGGGGACACCGGAAACGCTTGCTTTTCTGCCGGATACCGAAATATATTTGCGGCCACATGTAGTGGTCGACCGTCCCATTGCTAGAGCATGAAAAGCCATGGCCAAGAATTTCATCTGGTGCGGATATCTGGAGGCAGGTGACAAGAGCAGTCCGGTCGTCGAGGACAAGCGGCTGGACACCGGCAATCCGGAAACGATGTATCTGTTCAACCTCAAGCGCAACGGGATCCTGACCTACAATCGCGGGATTGTGGCGCCCAAGCTGCGTGAACTGCGCGACGACGAGTCCGAAGTCATGCAGGAGCTGAAAGGTGCGTTTGCCAAGGCGAGACGGGGTTTCAAGTTGCGCTCCGAACCGGTCACGGTCTCGCACACGTCGGGACGGCGCCAGAAGGCGGTCAACGAAAAAGTCTATGCCGACAGCGAAGAGGACGTCTCCGCGATCGGCGCTGAAATCGAGGCGGTCACCGACGACGACTGGGGCACCGACGACAACGACGAGTGACGGCCGGCTCAGGCCCGTCCGACGTTGGTATCGTTTTGCGAGTGATAGTACTCGCTCTCCTCGGCATACTGACGCACCAGGCGCTTCAGCGCCGCCAGCCGCTGTTCGGCGGTACTGTACTCGGCACAGTCTTCGCATCGCGGGTTATCGCAGGGTTCGCGTGAATACAGCCAGTACTGGATCACGCCGGCGAGCAGGCCGTCCGCGATATCCCAGACATCGGCCTCTTCATCCACCTGGGCCAGATGATTCCCGAGATCGACGGCGCGCCACGCCGCCTCGTCAAATGTCGCTTCCGCCTGTTCGTCAGACACGATGTCTTCCTCCTCAGCCATTCCCGGCTATTTTACCAGATCCGCACCGGGACTGCGGCCCAGCTCGTGGTCGTAGTCATGGGTATAAATGGCCGCCTTGACGGCCTGGTCAAGGATACGGCGGATATTCGAGATTTCATCGAGCCTGGAAACCATGTGGCGGACCGGTATTCGCCCTGCGGCGCCGGCGTGGATCAGGCGTTGTTTGGCCTCCTGGTAGGCGGACTCGGTCTGTGACTGTGCCTCGCGCAGGCGCGCCGGGTCGAAGTCCCCGGTCGATGCATCGGTCATACCGATCAGGCCGATCGCCCGCCGGCGGAAATTGTTGACGATCGCAGCGAGTTCCTCGTCCTGTATCTCCTCCCTGCCGCCGCGGTCGATTGCGAGCGCGCGTTCCAGCATGTCGTCATAGTACTGGGTGATTCGAACCCCGCTCGCGAAGGCGTGCGCGATGCCCTCGGGGAGTTCTGATTTGCGGTTCGCCTCGCTCGTGAACTCGCCGACCGCGAATATCAGCCGCTCGACCGCCGCCTTGTCCTGCTCCAGCGAGGGCCCGAGGGTATGACCGGCGCTGATCGCGGCCGATGCGGCGCTGCGCGCGATCGCGCCGATCCGGGCCAGCTCCATGCCCAGCGCCTCCAGCGCGAGCGCCGGAGTACCGGCGACATTGCGATCGAGGTGGCGCGGACGGCCCTTGTCCTCCTCCGCGGTCACGAACAGCCTCTCCAGTCGCGTCACCAGCCATGGCGTCAGGGGCCAAACCATTGCGGTACCGAGCAGCTTGGTCGCGGTATGAAATATCGCGAGCACTATCGCCGGCTGGGGATCGAGTCCGAACAGGCCTGCAATGCCCTTGCCCAGTCCGAGCAACAGCGGCAGCGCCATGAATGCGACTGCGCCGGTCAGCAGCGCAAAGAACATCATCGCCATCGCCGCCCGCTTTGCATTCGACGTCGCGCCTATGACCGAAAAAAGTGCTGTCGATGTCGTGCCGATGTTCGCGCCGATCACCATCGCGGCGGCGGCGCTCATCGGGATCACACCGGTACCGGCGGCAGTCAGTATCACCGCAAGCGCAGCGCTCGAGGAGTTCATCAACACCGTCATGACGATGCCGATCGCGATGAACAGCAGCAGGCTCCCGATACCGCCGCCGGCGAAGCGCTCGAGATCGAAAAAATCGCCGACATCGCCGAAGGCTGTGCGCAAAAAATCGATGCCGAGGAAGAAGATGCCGAAGCCTGTCAGCGCCTCACCGATCGCGCCGCGCCGCGAGCGGCCGCCGCTGACGCGCAGCGCCATGCCGACTGCGATCGCCGGCATCGCGAGGGCCTGGATATTGACGTTGAAGCCGATCAGCGCAACCAGCCAGCTGGTAGCCGTGGTGCCGACATTGCTGCCGATGATCACGCCGACCGACTGGAACAGTGTCATCAGGCCCGCATTGACGAAGCCGATGGTGGCGACGATCACCGCGGTCGAGGACTGCACCATCGCGGTAATGACGATCCCGGACAGTATCCCGCGCCCTGTCGTCGCTGTCCCGCGCGAGAGGATATCGCGTAATTGGTTGCCTGCAGCGACCTTGAGGCCATCGGTCATCAGCTTCATTCCGAGCAGGAACAGGCCGACACCGCCGAAGAAGGTAATGATCAGGGACCAGGTCATGATCGGGATTCTAGCAGGCCGACCCCGGAGATGGCGGCCAGATCGCGCCTAGTCCAGATATGTCCGCAAGCGATTGCGCCAGCCGGGAAGCCAGCGGGATTCGTCGCGATCGGCGTTAGCTACGCGACGGGTCAGGACAAAGTCGGCGGCACGCACGAATTCCTGCATAGCGTCGCCGTCGTCGCGCATGTGATCGAGGACCTGTAGCAAGCCCCAGCCTTCGCCCCGGTATCGCTCTTCCGGTGACGTCCCCTCACCCTTGAAATTGACGTAATCGATCAGCGCATACGATCCGGTGCGCGCCGCTGAGACGCGACGATACTGACGCTCGACCCGTGCACGCTGCGCAGGATCCGGCAGCGTCTCAAGCATCTTCGGCAGCGCCGATTCCATACGCAGCACAATAAACTCGACCTGCTGGGGAATCGTATCCTGCAGCAGCTGTCTGAGCTCGTTCATTTCGCGACTGTCGATGCGGGCATGGAAATCCTCCCGGCTGCGCCACGGCGCGCTGTCGGCCCTTTCAAGCCAGGCGGGCAAGGCGACGGTCTGCTTGAGATGGGTCAGCAGTTGCGGAAAACTTTCCTGGAACGGATTATCGACACCGGTCGGGTACCAGATGAAGTGGCCGATACCGAATGACGGGAAGTCCTCGCCCTGGTTCCAGACGGTCAGGTTTTCGACCTTGCCGAGGCCCTCGTTGTGCCAGACCTTCTCCCCGATCGAGCGCGCCTGCTCCACGGACAAATTAGCGGATCCCCGAGCCTCCGTGGCAGCAATGCCGGGAACGAGCAGTACCAGCAGCATCACGGCGCAAGCCACGGCAACACTCATGGCGCTGAAAAACACCGGCTCGATCGATCGGCCCATCAGCGGGATGGAATCTGCTGCAAGAGATCCCTGACCCTCGCACCGGCGGTGGCCCAGTTCATCCTGGTCGAGTATTCCCTGAACGCGGCACGCCCCAGCTCACGATATTCCTGTTCCGATGCCATCATCGACTGGATGTAATCACACCAGACTTCGATCCCTTCGTCCGGCGGGAACGTACGCCCGTTCACCCCGTCCCTGATAGCCGTAGGCACTCCGCCGACCCGTGTGGTCAGGGAGGGCAGGCCGAATGAGCATGCCTCGGCAAACACAACCGGACAGCAATCAGCCCTGGTCGGGAGGATCAGGAAATGCGATTCGAGCATCAATCTGTCCAGATACGCCCTGCCTTCCGGGGTCTCCTTCGAGATAAAGCCGTGCTGAACCACGTACCCGGGCAGACCGTCGGGAGCAGCGCAGCCGGCGATATGCAGCTCTATCGGTGCCCCCCGCCGGTGCAGTTCGTCGGCGACCGCTACGGCTCGATCCCCGCCCTTTCTGTGCCAATCGACGCCCAGGAAGAGCAGCCTGCAGGTATCACGATCCTTGCCAGCGATGATCTTCTCTATATCGTCAGGATTTCGCGAGCAGTCGATATTGGCGCCGAACGGCACGACATGCACCTTCGCGGGATCGACATGATAGTGTTGCCTGGCCGTATCCGCGGCCCAATCGGAGCTGAATATCGCAAGCTCGCACCTCGAAAGCGCCGACTGCTCAATCTCGTTACCGTTTTTTACGGATTCACTGCTGAGTCTGGAGAATCCCGGATAGAAATCGACCATGCCGGCAAACGTCGCATCGGTCCAGAATACGATGGGTTTATCCGTCCGCAGATACGCGATCGGAACCGTACCCGGGCTGAATACGATATCCGCATCGCGGTATGCAAGCTGACGTTCAACCTGTTCAGCATAGCCCTTCAGAAGCTCCGGCGCTCGACTCTCGAGGTATCGCTTGCGCAATAATTTCGAATATACCAGCCGCTTCAACCGTGACTGCAAGGAAGTCACGGTTTCAAGGTCGCCGATGCCGAGAATCTCCAGACCGGCATCCTCGAGCGCGCGTCGAATGTGATATCCGGAGCCGGACCACGACTGAACGTCTGTCGAGTCATATATCGTCACGTAGGCGACCTTCAATGTCCCAGCTCCTCCCCGTCCTTGCGAATCGACTTCCTGATGCCATGCGCAGGACCGAACAAGCGGCGTTTCAGTATTGACGCAAGATTACGCCATGCGGGACGGAATTTGACGGGATGCCACAATGTATCCGGCTGATCGCCGGGTAGGTAGATGGCCGGGCGAAATACGAACGTGCCCGGCGCCAGCGAGTCGCTGACACGATTATTGCGGTAGAACCTGTTGATGTTTTCGTGACTGACAAAGCCGCCGTCTCCGCCGATATCCTCGAGAGACAACCCGGCATGGTGGAGCATCGTCGGCATCAGGCATTCATGATGTCCGCCGACGCCCGCCCGGTAGCCGGCATCTATCCGGTTCAGCGCGGCGACTGATATCCGGTATATCGGGAAAAATCCCCGGATATAATCGCGCTGCTCGATATTCATGCCCGCGAAATTCATGCTGCCCCAGCGGGGCCAGTCCGGGGCCTCCTGGAATCGAACCAGCGAGGTCGCGAGGAGGTCGGCCCGGCTCGATGAGAAATGCAGGAAGAACTGACGCCAGGATCCCGAATATCGCACGTCATATTCGACTACCCAGTAGAAACGAAACCGGGGATTGTCCCTGTAGTACAGCAATACGGGCAGTTCGGCATTACCCATGAGAAAATTGCGTTCCTTGTGATACCTGGTGCGTGCCTCGGGCGTCGCCTGGTAATTGAGTGATAGCTTGCCCGGATACCCCAGCCCCTCCAGCTGGCTCGTGGTGAACAGGACGTAGCGGGGATCTGACCGGTAACGTTCAAATACGCCGCGAGTGTTGTCGCACAGGAAGCGAACGGAAAATTGATCCCGGCAATCCTCCCAGACCTCGCGAAACATCTTTTCCACGCCCTTGTCGAGGACGTGACTGAGGATCAGGATGGCGGTACCTTGTTGCTCGCCCGCTGCATCCAGCTGGGCGGCGGATACTTCCCGTTCGCGGGGCACTCTCGTATTCCGTCAGTTGCGACCCTGGCCGCGCACCGGCCACGATCGTTCGTTTATTCTCATGTCAATCGCCCAGTCTCGCTCATGCGACCGCTGCCTCCGCAGCCCGGTCGGCAACCGCTTCCGGCTTCACAGGATCGCGCCCGATCAAGGTTAACCCAATATATAGCGGCAATGTTAACGGAATATTCTGGGCCATGCTGCTCGCACAGTGTACTCGCAAAACCGCACCGGCCCGATCCGGATTCTTCTCCCGCCACCGGCACGAATGAACCGCTGCGCGCTGGCGACGATGGAGGACCGTCGGAACGGCCTCACGTCGAACTCGTTGACCGTGTTATATCACTGGACTATCATCCCCTACAGTCTCGGGGATAATAATAAAGTCACAATATGGCAGCGATACAGCCGGTTTTGTTCATCGGTATCGATGGCGGAGAGCCAGCCCTGATCCGTCGCTGGATCGATGACGGTTCCCTGCCGGAACTCGCGAGGCTCTGCAGAGACGGGATTTCCGGCGCAGTCGAGACGCTGCCGGGATTCGGCGACGGCGCGACGTGGCCGACCCTGGTCACCGGCGTCAATCCCGCTCGCCACGGCCGCTACTTCAGGCGACAGCTCTACCCCCGCAGCTATCGCCCGATGCTCTTCGACATTGACAGGCATCTCAGGTACCCGCCGTTCTGGAACCAGCTCAGCGACGCCGGGCGCAAGGTGGCGATCCTCGACATCCCCTACACGCCGACCACCAAACACCTGAACGGTCTGTGCCTCGTGGACTGGTTTATTCACGACCGCTATGGTCCGCCCCGCGGTTTCCCGGCGAGCTTTGCTGCCGAGGTCCTCGAGCGATTCGGCGACGATCCGATCGAAGGCGACAGCGACAAGATCGGCAAGGACAGCGACAGCCAGAAGTGGCTGCTCGACCGCCTGCTCGACCGGATTCGCCAGAAGTCGGGACTCGTCACCGAGGTGCTTGCGCGGGGCGGCCATGATTTCGTCGCCACCTGCTTCACCGAACCGCACGATATCGGGCACGTGGCCTGGCACATGCACGATACAGGGCACTGTAAGCACGATCCCGAGTGGCGGGCCCGGCATGGAGACCCGTTGAAGACCGTGTATACGGCGATCGATGCCGCCATCGGCCGGCTGGTCGCAAACGTCGACGAGTCGACAACGGTCATGGTCTTCAGCGGACTTGGCATGGGCCCCAATTACACGGCAAACAACGTGATGCACTGGATTCTCGCGCGACTGGAGGGAAGGGGTCACGCCGACCCGTCCCACTTCGCGAAAAAACTGAGGTCATCACGGGCCCCGGCGCTGCTCGTCAGGGGCAGCAGGATCGCGGACCGATACCTGGATATGTTCAGGATGAGCCGCAGTCGTTTCTTCGCCATACCGCATAACGAAAACAGCGGCGCGATCAGGATCAATCTCAAGGGGCGCGAACCGTTCGGTCGGGTCGACCCGCGGGACCTGGATGCGGTGTGCGAGGAACTCGCCGAGGCCTTCGGCGAAATGATCGATCCGGTCACGGGGATCCCGGTGGTCAGCCGGGTGGTACGGGTTGCGAAGGTTATCCAGGGGGATCAGGTGGGCACCATGCCGGACCTGTTCGTGGTCTGGAATCGCGAGTCGCCGTTCGACTCCATCGAATCCCCCCGGATCGGGCGTATCGATGGCGTGCATTCCTGGGGTCGCACCGGCGATCACACATCGAACGCGATGCTCGTCGTGAGACAGGCAGGCAACAGCCAGGGCGAACTCCGGTCCACGCCTGGCCTGGTCGATATCCCCGCGACCATCGGCGCCTTGCTGGATGTGCCGCTCCGCAATATCGAAGGTCGCCCCATCCCTGAATTCGTGTGATCCGCATCCCGGGGGCATTGCCGCCGCAGGACCACGAGACTGACCCACCGTTCCCTGTCGATACTGGACGCACATGGGTTCTGGCCCTATCATTTTCGGACCGCCCACCCCGGGATCCGGGGACGGAGTCAAATCCCGTCCGACCGGCCCACCGATCGTTATTAACGAGGCATGGTAGTGAATCCCAGGCATATAATCATGATCATCGGCGCCGCCATCGGCGTCGCGCTCACCGGATGCAGCGGCGAGGCCGCGAACGAACAGGCGATGCCGCCCCCGTCCGAGGTAAGCGTCGCGGCCGTTGCGGTCCGGCAGGTCAGTCAGTGGGATGAGTTCACCGGCCGCGTCGAGGCAATCGAGTCCGTCGAACTGCGCCCGCGCGTCAGCGGCCATATCGACCGCGTCAACTATGTCGAAGGGCGCGAGATCGCCAAAGGCGATGTACTGTTCGTCATCGATGACCGTACCTATCGCGCGGCGCACGATCTTGCCGTGGCCGAATTCGAGCGCGCACGCGTCCAGGATCTGCTCGCACAAACCGAACTCGAGCGCGCGCGCAAGCTCGTCGAGACCAAGGCGATATCGGTCGGGGAATTCGACCAGCGCCGCGCTGCCCACGCGCAGGCCGAGGCCAATGTGCGCGCCGCCCAGGCCGCCGTCGATGTCGCGGCGCTCAACCTCGAGTTCACGAAGGTGCGCGCACCGATCTCGGGCCGCGCCGGACGCGCGCTGGTGACCGCGGGCAACCTCGTCTCTGCCGAACCTAACGCAACCCTGCTGACGACGATCGTCTCTCTCGACCCGGTACATGTCTATTTCGAAGGCGACGAACAGACCTATTTGCGCTACAAGGCGATGGACCGCGGCGGCGAGCGCAGCGGCGGCCGCGAGGCGCGCTACCCGGTGCGCGTCGAACTCTCGGGAGAGAGCGGCTATCCGCACGAAGGCGAACTGGATTTCGTCGACAATCGCGTCGATCCGGCGACCGGTACGATTCGCGCCCGCGCGCTGGTGCCGAACCCGGAGCGGATCCTTACGCCAGGCCTTTTCGCACGTGTGCAGTTGCTCGCGGGCAATCCGTTCGAGGCGATGCTGATAGACGACAAGGCGGTGCTGACCGACCAGGATCGAAAGTTCGTCTACGTGGTCGGCGAAGACGGCCTCGCGATGCGGCGCGACATCCGGCCCGGCCGCATGATCGACGGCCTGCGCGTCGTTGAGAGCGGACTCGTGCCCGGCGACCGGATCATCGTCCATGGTGTGCAGAAGGTTTTCTTCCCGGGCATGCCGGTGCAGGCACACGAGATCGGGATGGGCGATCCCCCGCCTTCGCCCGGGCCTCCCGGCGGCATGATGCACTGATCGGGAATCGCCCGTGGACTTCTCCAGATTCTTCATTGACCGCCCGATTTTTGCAGCGGTACTGTCGATCGTGATCTTCGTCTCCGGCGTCATCGCGATCCAGAACCTGCCGATCACCGAATACCCGGACGTCGTGCCGACGACGGTGCAGGTTCGCGCGGTCTATCCCGGCGCCAACCCGACTGTGCTCGCCGAGACCGTCGCTGCGCCGCTGGAGGAGGCGATCACAGGCGTCGAGAACATGATGTACATGAAGTCGGTTTCGGGCAGCGACGGCGTGCTCGCGATCACGGTGACCTTCGACTCCGGCACCGACCCGGACCTCGCCCAGGTTCAGGTGCAGAATCGCGTCAACCAGGCCCTGCCACGCATGCCAGAGGCAGTACGCCTGCAGGGCGTCACCACAGAAAAGATGTCGCCGAATCTGACGATGGTCGTTCACCTGCTGTCGCCGGACGGGCGCTACGACGCGATCTACCTGCGCAACTATGCGACGCTTCGCCTCAAGGATGAACTGTCGCGCGTAACCGGCGTCGGGCAGGCCTTTGTGTTCGGCGCCGGCGATTATGCGATGCGCATCTGGATTGATCCGGACAAGGCCGCGGCGCGAAATCTCACTGCCGGCGATATCGTGCGCGCGGTGCGCGAGCAGAATGTGCAGGTTTCGGCAGGCCAGCTCGGTGCGCCGCCGACCGCCGAGACCTCTGATTTCCTGCTCGCGATCAATGCCCAGGGGCGCCTCGTCACGGAGGAGGAATTCGGCGCGATCATAGTCAAGACCGGCGAGGACGGGCGCATGACCCGCCTGTCGGACGTCGCGCGCATCGAGCTCGGCGCCTCCGAATACGCGCTGCGCTCGCTGCTGAACAACGACCAGGCGGTCGCGATCGCGATTTTCCAGGCGCCGGGATCGAACGCGATCGCGTTGTCCGACGGCGTCCGCGCGAAGACCGCCGAGCTGTCGCAGCATTTCCCCGAGGGTGTCGAATACAAGGTCGTCTACGACCCGACCGTATTCGTGCGTGGCTCGATACGCGCGGTCATCATGACGCTGTTCGAGGCGGTGCTGCTGGTCGTGCTGGTCGTGATACTGTTCCTGCAGACCTGGCGCGCATCCATCATTCCGCTGCTCGCGGTCCCGGTGTCGATCATCGGCGCATTCGCGGTCCTGCACCTGCTCGGATTTTCTATCAACACGTTGACGCTGTTCGGCCTCGTGCTCGCGGTCGGCATCGTCGTCGATGACGCGATCGTCGTCGTCGAGAACGTCGAGCGGAACATCGCGAACGGGCTGAAGCCGCTCGCCGCCGCGCACCAGGCAATGCGAGAGGTCAGCGGGCCGATCATCGCGATTGCGCTGGTGCTGTGCGCGGTGTTCGTACCGATGGCCTTCCTCGAGGGCGTCAGCGGCCAGTTCTACAAGCAGTTCGCGGTCGCGATCGCGGTTGCGACCGTGATCTCGGCATTCAATTCGCTGACGCTGTCACCGGCCCTCGCAGCCGTGCTGCTGAAGCCCCACGGCGCGCCCAGAGACGCGCCGACCCGCGCCATCGATTTCCTGTTCGGCCGCTGGCTGTTCCAGCCGTTCAACCGCTTTTTCAAGCGCAGCGCAGACGCCTACCAGGGCGGCATCGGCCGCAGCCTGCATCACCGCGGGATCGTATTCGGGATCTATGTGCTGTTGCTCGCCGCTACCGGCGCAATTTTCTATTCAGTGCCCGGGGGCTTTATCCCGACCCAGGACAAGCTGTACCTGATCGGCGGGGTGCAATTGCCTGCCGGAGCGTCGCTCGACCGCACCGAAGCGGTGGTACGCAAGATCAGCGATATCGCGATGTCGACCGAGGGTGTCGCCAACGCAGTCGCGTTCCCCGGCCTGAACGCGATGCAGTTCACGAATACGCCGAATACCGGTACCGTATTCTTCGGTCTCGACGACTTCAGTGAACGTCACCGTAGCGCGGCCGAGATCACCGCCAAACTGAACATGAAATTCGCCGGCGTACAGGAGGCCTTTGCGTTCGCGATCATGCCGCCGGCTATACTCGGCATCGGCACCGGCTCGGGCTACTCGCTGTACGTTCAGGACCGCACCGGGCTCGGCTACAACGAGCTGCAGAACGCGGTCATGGGCATGTCCGGCGCACTGGCACAGGTGCCCGGCATGGGCTTCCCGTTCACGTCCTATCAGTCGAACGTCCCGCAGCTCGACGCCGAGGTCGATCGCGTCAAGGCCAAGGCCCAGGGCGTCCCGCTGACCGAGCTGTACGAGACCCTGCAGGTCTATCTTGGATCGGCCTATATCAACGATTTCAACCGTTTCGGCAAGACCTACCAGGTCATTGCCCAGGCGGATGCGGAATTCCGCAGCGAAATCGACGATATCGGTCGACTGCGTACCCGTAATTTCGACGGCGAGATGGTGCCGATCGGCGGTATGGTCCGCATCGATCACGGCTTCGGTCCGGATCCGGTGATACGCTACAACGGTCACCCGGCCGCCGACCTGTTCGGCGAGGCCGACCCGCGCCTGCTGTCGTCGAACCAGGCGATGGGCGTCGTCGAGGTCATCGCACCGAACGTGCTCCCGGCCGGCATGGGCTTCGAGTGGACCGACCTCAGCTATCAGCAGGCGACGCAGGGTAATGCCGCGCTGATCGTGTTCCCGCTCGCGGTGCTGCTGGTGTTCCTGGTCCTCGCCGCGCTGTACGAGTCGTGGATACTGCCGCTCGCGATCATCCTGATCGTGCCGATGTGCCTGCTCGCGGCGCTGCTCGGCGTCTGGCTGACTGACGGCGACAATAATATCTTTGTCCAGGTCGGACTCGTACTGCTGATGGGACTCGCGTGCAAGAACGCGATCCTGATCGTCGAGTTCGCGCGCGAGAAGGAACTCGAGGGCATGGGGGTCATCGATGCCGCGCTCGAGGCCTGCCGTCTGCGTCTGCGCCCGATCATCATGACCTCGATCGCGTTCACCGCCGCGGTCGTCCCGCTGGTGCTGGCGAGCGGAGCCGGCGCAGAGGTCCGCCATGCCCTCGGCATCGCGGTGTTCTGCGGCATGCTTGGCGTCACGCTGTTCGGCCTGTTCCTGACCCCGGTCTTCTACGTCGCCCTGCGCAAGCTCGCCGACCGAATGCGCCGTGCGCCTGATGCTGAACACGCCTGACATGCGCCACGGTGTCGTATCCTTTCGGGATGTGACCACGGACCTGTCCGGACCGGTCTTTGGACGCTGATTCCGGCAATCGACTCGATCGCCCGGTCGATCCGGGGCGTGACCACATCCTGGGTTCGCCCGGCGCAGCGATCACGCTGGTTGAATACGGCAGCTACGATTGCCCACATTGCCGCACGGCAAACGAGCAAATCGCAGAGGTGCGCAGCCGTCTCGGCGAGCGGTTACGCTATGTGTTCAGGCACCGGCCGATCACGGGCAGCGGCATAGCGCGGCGCGCGTCCGACCTTGCGGAAACCGCGGAATCGCATGAGCAGTTCTGGGACGCGCACATCGCGCTGATGACGCGTTCCGAGACGCTTACCGAGGACGACCTGCGCGCCGTCGCGGACGAACTCGGACTTGCGCGCTGCGATGCCGAGGACGCCGCGCAGCGCCTCGAGATGGCACGGGCGCGGGTCGACAGCGATATCGACAGTGCCCGGGCGAGCGGCGTGCGCTATACCCCTACCTTCTTCATCAACGGTCGCCGATATGACGGGCCATGGGACGAGACCTCGCTGTCCGACGCGCTGCTCGGATCACTCGGACATCGCGTACATTCCGCCGCGCTGACGTTCGCAAGCTGGGCGCCATCGACCGGGGTGCTGCTGATGATTGCAACGGCACTCGCAATCGCGCTCGCGAATTCTCCGTCGGGCCCCGGTTTCGAGGCGTTCTGGCATGTCGAGTTCGGCTTCATCCTCGGCGATCTCGATTTCCGCATGTCGCTGTCGCATTGGGTCAACGACGCACTGCTGACAGTCTTCTTTCTCGTCGTCGGCCTCGAAATAAAGCGGGAATTCACGGTCGGCCATCTCGCGACAAGGCGTTCCGCAGCGTTCCCGATCGCGGCTGCGCTTGGCGGCATGATCGTGCCGGCGCTGCTCTATCTCCTGATCATCCCGACGGGGCCATGGACGAACGGCTGGGGAGTGCCGATGGCGACCGACACCGCATTCGCGATCGCGCTGATCGCGATGTTGGGGCGGCGCGTGCCGATCGAGTTACGTATTTTCCTGACCGCGGCTGCGATCGTCGACGACATCGCTGCAATCGTCGTCGTTGCGATATTTTATTCAGGCGATCTGCAGCTCGCATGGCTGGTCTACGCAATTGCAATCATCGCTGCGCTCGCGTTGCTGAACCATTCCGGCGTGTATCGCGCATCGCCGTATATCCTCCTCGGCACGATACTGTGGATCTGCATCCACAGCGGCGGGCTGCATGCGACACTCGCCGGCGTGATCCTTGCGGCTTTCATCCCGACACGACCGCCGCCGAATTACCGGACACTCGCTATCCAGGCCGACTCCATCCTCACGACCGAGGCGAAACACGGCAGGGAGCATCTGCGCCACGGACCCTCGGTCGTGACGCTGCGCGCGCTCGATGCAATCTATAACCGCATAGAATCCCCGGCCGATCGCATGCTGCGCAACGCGACGCCGCGCTCGAGCCTTCTGGTATTACCGATCTTCGCGCTCGCGAATGCCGGCGTGGTCGTCTCGGCCGACGTGTTCAGCGGCCATGAACTGCTGATGCTCGCGATCATCGCGGGCCTCGTCGTCGGCAAGCCGCTTGGATTCGTGTTGTTTTCATGGCTGGCGGTGCGCCTCGGTTTCGCCGACAAGCCCGCCGCGTATTCGTGGCGCCAGCTCGCAGGCGCCGGCGCGCTGGCCGGCATCGGATTCACGATGTCCCTGTTCATTGCCGGCCAGGCCTTTCCGGTTGCAGACGACTTCGCCGCCGCAAAGATTGCGGTGTTCAGTGCATCACTGCTGTCGGCGGCGATCGGGGTTGCCCTATTGATGCGCAATAAAAATACCTGATCCGGTTCGTCAGACACCGGTGAGGCAGGCGGCATCGTCATTGCGGGGATTATTGACCCGCTTCGATACCGGGTAGATCTGCAGGGGGTTCCGATAAGGCGCCAGCAGCGGCAACAGCCTCTCCCTGTCCGACACCCCGGGATCCAGCCAGCGGCCATAATCGGAGGGATCGAGGATCACCGGCATGCGATCATGAACCGGGCGCATCTGATCGTTGGCCGTAGTCACGATTATCGTACAGGACTCGACGACCTCATCATCCCCCTCCCAATGTTCCCACAGTCCCGCGAGCGCAAATGGCCGGCCATCGGCGGCGGTGATATTGTAAGGCTGCTTGCCGTCGGCCTGCCGCCATTCGTAGAAACCGGTCACCGGGATCAGGCAGCGCCGATGGCGAAAGGCGTTGCGATACGCGGGCTTGTCGGCGACCGTCTCGGCGCGCGCGTTGATCATCTTGTAGGACAGGTCGCGGTCCTTCGCCCAGGACGGGATCAGGCCCCAGCGCAGCAGGCACGCCGCGCGGTCGCCGTTCTGATCGCGCACGGCGGGGATGATCTGGCTCGGTGCGACATTGAAACGTGGTGGAAATCCGGAGAGCAAATCCGCATCTCGCGCGATCCCGAACACCTCGACCAGCGCCGCGCCGCTCACGGTGATGTTGAGTCGTCCGCACATGCCGGAATCATAGCAACTCCGGCAGGTGGGCGCTGTTGCTGCCTGGCAGGCAGGTCCTTACCCGGTACTGCCTGATACCCTATAATCGGCTTATGTATGCAGAGCCTTCCTATGAAGACGTGCTCGAATACTGGTTTGCCGCGCCGGTGCGGGAACACTGGTTCAAGCCGTCCGACGATGTCGACCGTGACATCGCTCGACGCTTCGGCGCGTTGCATCGCCGCGCCGCCGCCGGCGAACTCGATGACTGGGCGGGAAATCCTCGCGCAGCGCTGGCACTGGTGATCCTGCTCGACCAGTTCTCGCGTCATCTGTTCCGGGGGAAGCCCGAGAGCTACGCGAACGATGACCATGCGCTGCGGATCGCGCGGTCGGCGATCGTCCGCGGTTTTGACCGGCATCTCATGGATTGGGAAATGGCGTTTTTATACATGCCGTTCATGCACAGCGAACGACTCGAGATCCAGGAAGAGTCGGTACGCCTGTTCACGACCGCAAACCTCGACAACGCGTCCTACGCCCTGCAACATCGCGACACCGTCCGCCGCTTCGGCCGCTTCCCCCACCGCAACGCAATCCTCGGCCGCGCAAGCACCCCGGAAGAACTCGAATACCTCGAACCCACCCAGTCCGGGCAGTCCGGGGTCGGACCACCGTAACATTCTGTATCTATTGGCTAATAAGCTGGTTTATCGCCTCATTTCAGGCTTAAACGCCCCATTTTGGCCCTGAAATTACTGTCCTAAGGTTATCAACACACCTGGCCCTCGCTCTTAAACCGCCCATTTTGACCCTGAAAATCCCCTTCCAAGGTGAAAAAACGGGCGTATATTCGCCCGATTATTTTTGCGATCATAGCCTTATGGTGGTCCGACCCCGAATGACCCGAATGATCCGAATGCTGCTGATGCTGGTGGTGGGCATGCCAGTGGTGGGCATGGCCGCGGGGGGTGAGTGGCAGGTGCGGGCGCCGTTGCCGGAGGCGCGTACCGAGGTCACGGCCGCGACCGACGGCGAGCGCGTCTATCTGATTGGCGGGTTTGGTCAGGGGCGCATGCAGCCGACGATGCCGCGCGCGATGTACGCATATTCTCCGGGCGCTGACCGGTGGGAGAAACTCGGCGACATCCCCGCAGGCGTACACCATGCAGGCTTCGCCTATCACGACGGCAAGCTCTACATCATCGGCGGTTACCGCGATCACATGTTCAACCCGACCGATGACCTGCATGTCTATGATCTGGCGCGCGGCGAGTGGCGACGCGGCGCGCCGATGCCGACATCGCGCGGTTCGGTCGTGGCGGTTGTCATCGACGGCAGGATCCATGTCGTCGGCGGTAAGACCGACCGCGATACCTCGGTCGCAACACTCGAGGTCTATGATCCGGCGAACGACACCTGGGAACGCCGTCGCGATATGCCCACTGGCCGCGATCACCTCGGCGCCGCCGCCGTCGACGGCAGACTGTATGTCGTCGCCGGCCGCGCCGGCAACGATTTCGAGATGACATCAAACGAGGTCTATGACCCGGCCTCCGATGCCTGGCAGCGCGCGGCGGACCTACCGACCGGCCGCAGCGGCGTCGGCGTGACGGCGCATGACGGCAGTATCTATGTGTTCGGCGGTGAGACCTTCGGCGCGCAACGACGGACCTTCGACAACGTCGAACGCTACGATCCCGCCTCGAACCGCTGGGAGGCCCTGGCTCCGATGCCCACCGCCCGCCATGGCATGGGTGTCGTCTCGATCGGCAGCAGAATCTATACCATCGCCGGCGGCCCGGGCGCCGGCCTGACCTTCAGCAGCGTGAACGAGGTATTCACCCCGCAGCAAGCGAACCGGACGAGATAATCCGTCTCCGGGCGTGCGACTGACCCGTACTGCATGACCCTCACCGTACTGCTCTGGATACTGGCCGCGATCCTTGTCCTCGTCGGCCTGGCCGGGCTCGTAGTCCCGGTACTGCCCGGCATCGCACTGGTCTTTGCCGGCCTGCTTATCGCCGCATGGAGCGAAGGGTTCGTTCATGTCGGAACATGGACGCTGGCTGCGCTCGGCGTCATGGCCGTGCTGTCCTACGCGATTGAGCTCCTCGCCTCGGCCCTCGGCGCGCGCCGCTTCGGCGCCTCGCCACGCGCGGCCGTCGGCGCAGCGATCGGCACTGTTATCGGGATTTTCTTCGGGATACCCGGCATACTGCTCGGTCCGTTTATCGGCGCCGTCGTCGGCGAGCTGACGGTGCGCGGTCATATCAGGGCCGCGACCAGCGCAGGCATCGGCGCGTTCATCGGATTCCTGATCGCGACCGCGGGCAAACTCGCGCTGGGCTTCGCAATGGTCGGGCTGTTCCTGTTGGTCAGATTCCTGTGATCCCTGTCAGCGTTCACAGGTCGCAAGCAGATACTCATGCGGGATGACGAGGCCATGATCGGTCTGGAAGTCATGCGCGAAGCACGCGATCTCGTCACGCACGCGGCTGCGTTCGCCCTCGGACAGCGCGTCGAATTGCTGCCTGTTGACCTCCGAGGCCTCCATCGCATCCCAGTAGGCATCGAAAGACACGTACTGGTAATCGAATCTGTGTGGCGTGATGCTGAAGCGCGAGAAACCGGCCTCTCCAAGCAGGGCTTCGAGCGCCCCGGGTCGGCCGAGCCGGGTCACATGCTCGATCGGAGGCAGCTGGTCATCGGACACGCGGCCGCGAAACGCCCGCGCGGCCCAGTGCAGCGTGGTCATCGTCTCGGGCGTACTCCATACCGCGAACGCGAAGGTGCCGCCTGGTTTCAGTACGCGATGGATCTCGCGACAACCCGCGAGCGGGTCATCGAGCAGCATAATACCGAAACGGCACAGTGCCTTGTCGAAGCTGTGGTCGCCGAAATCGAGGCGTTCCGCGGCCATGGTGCGAAATGAAATATTCGACAACCGCTCGGCTGCGACCTTTTTCTGTGCGGCACGAACCATACCCTCGGCCGCGTCGACACCGGTGATCTGCGCATGCGCCTGTCTGCGCGCAAGCGTCAGCGCCGGCTCGCCGGTGCCGGACGCGATATCGAGTACCCTGTCTCCTGGTGCGACCTGCAGGGCCTCGAGCAGGACCTCGCCCACCGGGGCGAGCTGCGGCAGAAAGACATCGAACTTCTCGGCAATCCGGTCCCAGTCGGGCTGGTTGTTCCGCTTCATCGTCGTAATTCCTCGGGGATATGGGGCAGCGTCCTTCGCCTCTGTGCCGCTCATTGTTTCAGGCGGGGTCTCGCCTGGCAATCAATGATAAACCTGTCTCGATCGCGGTCGATATATTGACCACGAATTGACACACTGGGAGAGGCAGGATGAGCGCCAAGATTGCTGTCGTCGGTTTGGGGCGGATCGGATCCGTCGTGCTCGAACAATTGCTCGGTCGTCAGAAGCAGGGGATCGAGATCGTCTGCGTCAGCGAAATGCACGACACACCGGGTCGTCGCAAGGCCGAATCCGCCGGGATCCCGATTCTGACCCCGGACGAAATCATCGGCCAGGGTGATAAAGTGGACATGATCTTCGATATGACCGGCATCGCCGACGTGCGCAAGTCGCTGCGTGAGCAATTGTTCGACTCGAACAACCGGCATACCGTCGTGGTTCCCGAAAACGTCGCCTACCTGATCTGGTCCCTGCTGTCGGGCGAGCCCGTACCCGACAAGGACCATCGCAGTGGCTACTGACCGCGCATAGGCTTGCCGGGCGCCATCCGGCAGGGACGGCGCCAGCTCACCTGCTCACGACATACCAGTTGTTCTGGATGTCGTGATCCAGCCGGTGCCTGGTCACCGACCCGAAACCGGCACGCGCAAGGTATTCCCGGGTCTTTTCCTCGCCCCACATGGCGCCGAGCCCCTCGCCTCCCTGGGCCAGCGAAACAGTCATGCAGTGCATGCACGAGACCGTGTAGAGGAACGGGCCGATCGGGTGGTCCGCGTCCTTGTGGACGTGACTGGTCCCACTGATGTCCTGCATCAGATAGGTCCCGTCGGGTCTGAGTGCACGGTGGATGCCCTTCAGCACGTTCAGCGGCCGGGCCTGGTCATGAATTGCGTCGAAGGTCGTGATCAGGTCGTAGCCGTCCGGCTCGGCAGTGCGATCGAAATCGCTGAGGTCCGCCGCGATGAACTCGACGTTATCGAGACCTGCCCTTGCCGCCTGCTCACGCGCGTAGTCGATGGCTGCTTCCGACAGATCGATGCCGGTAAAGCGGCTGTCCGGATATAGGCTGGCCAGGCGATGCAGGATGCGGCCTTGCCCGCAGCCGATGTCGAGCACGCGGATCCCCCGAGACAGGCGTCCGGTCACCCCGGGCACCAGCGGCAGGATATGCGACTCAAGCGATGACAGCACCGACTGGCCACTGTCCTCGGCCATCACCTCGTGGAAGCGCGGAAATTTTTCATAGGGCACGCCACCACCGTTGCGGAAGCACTCGACGATCTCGTCCTCGACGCCACCCAGGACGCCGATGTATTGCGCGAATACCGCGACGTTGTCGGCGCCCGCGGCACGGGTCAGACTGGCGGTGTGCTCGGTCGGGATCATGTAGCGCAGGGTTTCCGGGTCGTAGGTCACGACGCCGCCGGTCACCATCGCGCCGAGCCATTCGCGCACATAGCGTTCATCGAGTCCGGCGCGGGCGGCCAGTTCCGTCGAAGTCACGGGCGCTGCGTCGCTCATCGTGTCGAGCAGCCCGGTGCGATGGCCGATTGAGATCATCAGGCAGAGCGCGCCATGATTGAGAATTTCCAGCAGCGAGGCGGTGAAGGCCTCCGCCCGCCGGGTATCGAAATCGGTGGTTTGCGCGACTTGGTCCATGGTGTCGTCCTCCTTTCGGCTGGTAGTTGGCTTCTGGGCGGCTCGCCGCTGTGCGAGTCCGTCCCATGGCCAGAAGACTACCTTCCCCGCACCCCTTGCGTTAAAGTCATTCAGGGCAGAAAACGGACATATCGGCCATGACAGTCTCCAGAGAACGGCTCGTGGTTGCGGTGCTGGCAGTGCCGGAATCCACCGCGTCGACGGTCTACGGTATGTACGAGATACTGGCCTCGGCGGGGCGTGACTGGGGCCTGCTGACCCACGGGAAGCCGGGAGAGTCGCTGTTCCGTCCGGTCATCGTCGCGGTTGGGGCCGCGCCATTGCTGACGCCGGGCGGACTGCGGATCGAGCCCGAGTCGACGCTCGAAAACTGCCCAAAGGCCGGGATCGTGGTCATCCCCGACCTGATGGTTTCCCCCGAAGAAGACCTGACCGGCCGTTATCCCGAAGAGACGAAATGGCTCAGGGCTCATCACGCCGGCGGGGGGGTACTGGCAGCGGCCTGCACCGGCGCCCTGGTCCTTGCTGAGGCAGGACTGCTCGACGATAAGGATGCGACTACCCATTGGGCCTATTGCGAGGCGATGGCGAGACGCTATCCGGCCATACGCGTCCATCCTAATCGCGCGCTGGTGACCTCAGGCGACGGGCGACTGATCCTGGCCGGCGGCGGTACCTCATGGCATGACCTCGCGCTGTTCCTGATCGCCCGTTTCTACGGTGCCGAGGAGGCGATGCGGGTGGCGCGCCTGCAATTGATCGACTGGCATCATATCGGTCAGCAGCCGTTCGCATCGCTGACCTGCAATCGTCAGGTTGACGATGCGGTCATCGCCCGCTGCCAGCAGTGGATCGCGCAAAACTACGAGCACGATGCGCCGGTGTCGGCGATGGCCCGGCTGAGCGGCCTCGCGGAGCGTTCTTTCAAGCGGCGTTTCTCGCGTGCGACCGGCATGACGCCGCTGGAATACGTGCACACGCTTCGGCTCGAGGAATCCAAGCATCTGCTCGAGGCCACCGAACTGCCGATCGAGGCGGTCGCCAATGAGGTAGGTTACGAGGACAACAGCTTCTTCGGACGCATGTTCCGCCGGCGCGTGGGGCTGACCCCTGCCCAATATCGCCGCCGTTTCGGCTCGCTGCGCAAGGTGCTGGAGCACCGGGCCGGGGCGCCTCGATGAATCTGGCAAGGCTCATCGATCAGGAGTTTCCCCATCGGGACGACATCATCTATCTCAATCATGCCGGTGTGTCACCGTGGCCCAAACGGACCGCCGCCGCGGTCGCGGCCTTCGCTGAGGAGAACTGGCAATACGGCCCCATCCACTACGATCGCTGGACCGCAACCGAGGCCCTGCTGAAGGAACGCGCGTGCGTGCTGCTGAACGCAGCGGGCGCGGACGATATCGCGCTGCTGAAAAACACCTCGGAGGGCCTCTCCATCGTCGCCTACGGCATGCCCTGGGCGCCCGGCGACAGTGTTGTGACCACCGACCAGGAGTTCCCTTCCAACCGCATCGTCTGGGAATCGCTCGCGAATCGGGGCGTCGCATTGCGCGAGGCCGCGATCGGCGACGCGCCTGATCCCGAGGCCGCCTTGTTCGCGCTCGCGGACGAGCGCACCCGGCTGTTGACTGTCAGCTCGGTGCAATACGCGAGCGGTCTGCGCATGGACCTCGCGCGCATCGGCGCGTTCTGTCGCCGGCACGACATCGTTTATTGCGTCGATGGCATACAGAGTATCGGCGCGCTCCGCATAGACGTCGAGACGATCCAGGCCGACGTGCTCGTCGCCGATGGCCACAAGTGGATGATGGGACCTGAAGGCGTCGCGCTGTTCTACACCCGGCCCGCCCTGCGCGACCGGTTGCGGCTGACCCAGTACGGCTGGCACATGATCGAGGCTGTCGGCGACTACGACCGCCGAGACTGGACCATCGCACGCGGCGCCCGGCGCTTCGAATGCGGCAGCCCCAATATGCTCGGGATCCATGGCCTCAATGCCAGTCTCGGCCTGCTGCTCGAGGCCGACATCGGGAACGTCGAACGGGAGGTACTCGGGAACAGCGCATATCTGGCGGAATTGATTGATGATTCAGACGAGCTCGAGCTGCTGTCGGCAGGCGCTGCGGCACGGCGCTCCGGGATCGTCAGCTTCCGCCGACGCGGGACACATCCCGTGGCGCTGTACCGCGCGTTGCGCGACGCGGGCATCCATTGCGCGCAGCGCGGCGGCGGCATCCGCTACTCGCCCCACTTCTATACGTCACGCGCTCAGCTCGAACGGGCGGTCGCGCTTGCCTGCGAGGTCAGGGTTCGGAAGGATTGAGGGACATCGATGAACCACGTCAGGCAAACGACCAGAAACTCGACGCGCGCAGGATTGCGCTGGCCCCAGCTCGTGCTGATCGTCATCGTTACGATCCTAGTGACCGCCGGAGTCACCTACTGGGCCCTCGGCCAGACCCTGTTCCAGAAGGAATTCAGCCCGGTACAACTGAAACCGGATGAAGCAGCGGCGCTACGCGGCAAGCTCAGGACCATCGGCATCGACACCAGGGCAGGCAGCGATGATACGCAGCCGCTCGAACCCGAACCCTACAGCGAGGCCGGTGCGTCTCGAGACGTCAGTCTCAGCGAACGGGAGCTCAATGCGCTGCTCGCAAACAATACTGACCTCGCACGGAGGCTCGCGATCGACCTGTCCGACGACCTCGTCAGTGCAAGGCTCCTGATCCCGCTCGAAGAGGACTTTCCGGTGCTCGGCGGCAACACCCTGAGGGTGAATGCCGGCGTCGAACTGGCCTTCCGGGACGGCAGGCCAGTCGTCGTACTGAAGGGCATCAGCCTGATGGGCGTAGCGCTTCCGAACGCATGGCTGGGCAACGTGAAAAACGTCGATCTCGTTCGGGAATTCGGCGGCGATCCGGGTTTCTGGAAAAGCTTTGCCGACGGTGTCGATTATATGCGCGTCGAGGATGGCCAGCTTCATATCAGGCTGAAGGAGTAAAAGGGGAAGGTCAGTTTATCGGTCATCCCCGTCTTCATTTCTATTCATCCTGTCCTTGAGATCGGCGAACGGATTGAACGTGGCTGCGGTGCCCTTGCCGCCGGCTGTCGAAGTATTGCCGCGCTGCGCCTCCAGTTGCCGTTGATGCTCGTTGTCGTGGCAATACAGGCACAGCAATTCCCAGTTGCTGCCATCCGGGGGATTGTTGTCGTGGTTATGGTCCCGGTGATGCACGGTCAGTTCGCGCAGATTCAGGCGATCGAACTCGCGGCCGCAGCGAGCGCAGATTGGCGGATACATCTTCAGTGCCCGTTCCCGGTAGCCCTGCTCCCGCTGATCCCGAGCCCGCCGTGACTCGCCGACGATTCTATCCAGTCTGTCATTATCCGAAGTGGCCATCGTCAGTCCCTGCTATTCACTTTATGAATCCCGTCCACTTGATTATCATGAGTCTGTCAAACCTGCACAAGCCACACCCGGTCAATAAAGTGGGGCTGCTTCGATCAAGGACCTGATCGAGTCCGTCGGCGTGCCGCATATGGTGCACCCGCGCTGTCCTGGTTCCTGTTTTCGACTGATTCGGCGTATGTCCCGGATTTATAACGGCCATACCAGGAGGATCATGGGAACGCTTGTTGCGATGACGAGGATTTCGAGCGGCAGGCCGAGCCGCCAGTAATCACCGAAACGAAAGCCGCCGGGACCGAGGATCAGGGTATTGTTCTGGTGCCCAATCGGGGTCAGGAACGCGCAGGACGCGCCGATCGCGACCGCCATCAGCATCGGGTCGGCGCTGACGCCAAGCTGAACGGCGGCGCCGATCGCAATCGGGCACATTACCGCGGCGGTCGCGGCGTTGTTCATGAAATCGGACAGGGTCATCGTCACCACGAGGATCACCACTAGCGCGATGACCGCATTGCCCTGGGCGATGTTGTCGAGCATCAGGCGCGCGATCAGGTCGGCCGCGCCGGTGGTTGCCATTGCGCCGGCAACCGGGATCAGTGCAGCAAGCAGGATAATGACCGGCCAGTCGATCGAACTATAGACCTTGCGCCATGGAATCACCCGGAGCGCCATCGCCGCGAGCACACCGGCCGCGAAACTGACCGCAGCCGGGACCAGTCCGAACGCAGCGCCGCCGACCGCGACAGCCATGATCGAGGTCGCGATGAGCATGGTTCGCCTGTCGGGCAGACGCAGCGAGCGTTCGGCGAGCGGCACGCACCCCATCTGACTCGAGAATTCTGACAGCAACTCGGATGCGCCCTGCATCAGCAGGACATCGCCCGGGCGTATTGCCATCGACCGCAACCTCGCCAGCGAGCGCTGGCCCCGACGGGAAATGGCGAGCAGGTTGATGCCGTAACGGGCACGAAGATTGATGTCCTTCGCCGATCGTCCGACGAGTCCGGAGATCGGCAGGACTACGAGCTCCAGCAGACCGACCTCATCCGACCGCAAGGCCTTACTGTCTTTGTCGTCGTCCGCCTTGTCTTTTCCGTCCTTGACGTCCTTGACGTCCTTGCCGGCCTTGTCCCTGTCGCCGTCATCCTCGTCGTTTTCCTTGCCCTCGTCCTTCTTGTCCTCCTTGAGCTCCTCGCGACGATCTTCCTCGAGCTTGAGACCGAGTCCGGACAGTGCCGTCGCGAGCGCCTCGGGCTCAGCCTCGATAACCAGGATATCGCCGGCGCGGATCTTGCGCAGAGTATTCGGGGCCGGGACGCGCACATCGTTACGAACGAGGCCAATCACCTGGGCATCGGCCTCGTCGAGCGCCTTTTCGATCTCGCGCAGCGACATGCCGGCGGCCTTTGATTCCTCGGGAACCCGGGCCTCGGTGAGGTAGGCGCTGGTTTCGAAACCCTCGCTGCCGGCCCGCGTGCGCGTAGGAACCAGGCGCCAGCCGATGACGACGATGAACAGTACGCCGACTGTCGCAACTACGACGCCCACCGGTGTAAAGTCGAACATCGCGAAAGTGCCGGCGCCGGTCTCGGCTCGGAAACCAGAGACGATCAGGTTGGGCGGCGTCCCGATCAGCGTCGTTATGCCGCCGAGGATCGACCCGAAGGCAAGCGGCATCAGCACACGGCCCGGCGGTACGCCTTGCTTGATCGCGATCTGCATCGCGACCGGCATCAGGAGCGCGAGCGCGCCGACATTGTTCATGAAGGCCGACAGCACCGCGGCGAGACCGGTGACCGCTGCGATCGTCATGCCCGGACCGGCATCGCCCGGCAGTACGCGACGAGCCAGCGCGTCGACCGCGCCGGAATTCTGCAGCATGAAGCTCAGTATCAGTACGCATGCGACCGTGATGACCGCCGGATGCCCGAAGCCGGCGAATGCCGCCGGCGCCGGTACCAGACCGGCCAGCACGCAGGCTATCAGGGCGCCGAGCGCTACCATGTCGTGCCGCCAGCGTCCCCACATGAACCCGACGATCGTCAGAACCAGGATCGCGAGCAGTATGCCTTGTGTTTCAGTCATCGATCCGTTTGTTGGTGCGCAGGGAGAGACTCGAACTCTCACGGGTTGCCCCACTGGCACCTAAAACCAGCGCGTCTACCTGTTTCGCCACCTGCGCGGTGACGGAGCCCCGGATGGCGGGGCAGCCGAAGCGAGGATATTATCACGGGAACATGAGACAGACTAAGGCAGAGACAAGACACCAGGCACACCTGATCGCATTCAACAAGCCGTTCGACGTGCTGTGCCAGTTCACCGACCGCGTTTCCGGCAGACCGACGCTCGCTGATTATATCGATGCGCCCGGATTCTATCCGGCCGGACGGCTCGACCGCGACAGCGAAGGGCTGCTGCTGCTGACCGATGACGGGCGCGTGCAGCAGCGAATCGCGGACCCGCGCTTCGAGTTGTGGAAGACCTACTGGGTGCAGGTTGAGGGCGTCCCCGGCGAGGACGCGCTGCGGTCGCTGGCGAGCGGCGTCGAGCTCAACGACGGCATGACGATGCCGGCGCGCGCGGAGCGCATCGCGGAGCCTGCAGACTTGTGGCCGCGCATCCCGCCGATCCGCCACCGCGCAAGCATTCCAACCGCCTGGCTGCTGCTCTCGATCCGCGAAGGCCGCAATCGCCAGGTCAGACGCATGACCGCGGCGGTCGGATGCCCTACCCTGCGGCTGATCCGCGCAGCGATCGGCGGAATCACACTCGCCGGTCTGGCCCCCGGAGATTGGCGCTTCGAGGAGAGTGTAGTCCCGAATCCGTTAAAAAGGGTCTGACCCTCACTTGAAAAGCTAGAAATAGGTCGCGCCGATATGGTCGCCGACGTCCTTCAGCCCGATTTGCAATTCGTCGATAAACCGATGCAGTTCATCCTGGCTCATCGTGTCGGGTCGCGCGCGGGTAACCTTGCGCTTGAGGGTCAACAGGGCCTGCAACGGGCGTTCGTTGCGCGGCAGGTGCATCAGGCTGATCTCGGCTTCGCAGACGGCGTGATAAAACGAGCGCGGAAAACTGCGCTCGCGGAAAAGAAAGCGCAATACATCGGGACGCCCTACGCGGGTACGCATGACACGACGGTACATCTGATAGGCCGACAGTGACTTCAGAACGCTCATCCACTGGATGTTCTCGAACGGCGTCGACTCCCCTTCCAGGTCAGGCAGTAGCGAGGCGGAGCGCACATCGATGAGGCGCGACGTCATGTCGGCACGCTCCAGGTTGCGGCCGATGCGCAAAAAGTCGTAACCCTCGTCATGGGCCATGGTGCCGGCAAGCAGGCCGGTTACGGTCTGGGCGCCGAGGATCACATCGCTCAGGAAGTTGAAACGCGTGCGGTGGGCGAAAGCGCGCTGGTTTTCAATCCTGATCCACAGATAAAGTCCGTTGATCTGCTCCCAGGCATCGCGCGGGATGAAGTCGCGGCAGGTGCGCGCGTTTTCACGCGCGGACGCCAGCGCGCCGAGCAGCGAGTTCGGATTATGCGGACTCGCGACCATGTAGCGGATTACACTGCGCTCGTCGGCCTCCTGGAAGTGGGCATGGAATTCCGCCTCGTCACCGGTGATCTGTACGATAGGCGCCCACCCGAGTCGAACCCGGCGCGGCAAGTCGAGCAACAAATGCGTATTAACGTTTATCAGGCGCGCTGTATTCTCGGCTCGCTCGATATAGCGCGCCATCCAGTACAGGTTGTTCGCGACCCGCGACAGCATATTCCGTTACACCTCCATGTCGACGATCCAGGTATCCTTGCTGCCTCCGCCCTGTGATGAATTCACGACGCTGGAACCCTTGCGAAGGGCGACCCGGGTCAGGCCGCCGGTCGTCACGCTGATCTCCCGTCCTGACAGGATGAACGGCCGCAGATCGACATGCCGCGGTTCGGCACGATTACCGACCAGCGTCGGCGTCGTCGACAGGGTCAGGTAAGGCTGGGCGACGTAATTGCGCGGATCGCGACGGATCAGGCGCTTGAATCGCTCCCGCTCATCCGTACTCGACTCTGGACCGACCAGCATACCGTACCCGCCGGACTCGTTCGCCGGCTTGACGACCATGCGTTCGATATTCGCGATCACATGATCGCGCTCATTCTTGTCAATGCACTTGTAGGTAGGGACGTTCGGCAGCAGCGGATCCTCGTCCAGATAGTACTTGATGATCTCGGGCACGTAGGCGTAGACGACCTTGTCGTCGGCAACACCGGCGCCGGGCGCGTTCGCGAGCGCGACCTTGCCGGCCTTCCATGCGCGCATCAATCCCGGGACGCCTAGCAGCGAATCCGGGTTGAATACCTCGGGATCGAGAAAGAGGTCGTCGACGCGGCGATAGATCACGTCGACGCGCGCCAGGCCCTCGACGGTACGCATGTAGACATGATCGTCGTCTCCCACCAGCAGATCCCGCCCCTCTACGAGCTCCGCGCCCATTTGCTGCGCGAGATAGGAGTGCTCGAAATAGGCGGAATTATAGACGCCGGGCGTCAGCACGACGATTTCGGGCTGGGCAATGTCGCGCGGCGACAGGGAACTCAGCATGTCATAGAGCTGCGACGGATAGTCGTCGACCGGGAGAATACTGTAGCTCTGGAACAGTTCCGGAAACACTCGTTTCATGACTGCCCGGTTTTCGAGCATGTAAGACACGCCCGAGGGCACGCGCAGATTGTCCTCGAGGACGTAGACCGTCCCGTCGCGGTCGCGCACGAGATCGGAGCCGCAGACATGGGCCCAGATGCCGAGCGGCGGATCGACGCCGACGCACTGCTTGCGGAAATTCTTCGACTCGTTGATCAGCGCGGCCGGCACGATTTTGTCCCGGATAATGCGCTGCCCATGATAGAGATCGTCGATGAACAGGTTCAGCGCATGCACGCGCTGGCACAAGCCCCGCTCAATGCGCTCCCATTCATCACGCGGAATGATCCGGGGGATGATGTCGAAGGGCCAGGCCCGGTCGATCGAACCCTCCTCCTCGGAATAGACGGTAAAGGTGATCCCCATGATGTGGATCGCGAGCTCGGCGGCGGCCCTGCTTTGCTGGAGCTCTTCGTCCTTCAGGCCGCGCAGGTATTGGCACAGGGCCCTGGCTGCCGGCCGCGGACGACCGGTCGCGCGCATCAGTTCGTCATGGATCCCCTTGACCTTGTAACTCCCCCAGCGAATTGCCATATTATGTTTTTATCACATCCCTGAACATGGGAACACAATGACATACTGCCTCGCGATCAAGATACGCAAGGGCCTGGTCTTCGCCTCCGATTCGCGGACCAACGCCGGCATGGATTATGTGACGACCTACAGCAAGATGCATGTCTTTAGCTGGCCGGGTGAACGCTATATCACCATTCTGACCGCCGGCAACCTCGCGACGACCCAGGCGGTGCTTAACAAGGTCCAGCGTGATCTTGAAGACGAGGAAGCAGCAGGCAACCTGCGCCGGTCGGACCACATGTTCGAGGTCGCCCACTATGTCGGACTGATCAATCAGGCCGAACAACAGCAGCACGCCGACATCATGAAGAGTGCGAATATCCAGACCGACGCGAGTTTCATCGTCGGCGGCCAGATCGCCGGAAGTCAGCCCGAGATCTATCTGGTCTACCCGCAGGGCAATTATATCAGCGCTTCGCCGGAAACGCCGTATCTGCAGATCGGCGAGAACAAGTACGGCAAACCGATTCTTGACCGCGTGATCAGCGCCGATACCAGCCTCGAGGATGCCGCACGCTGCGCACTGGTGTCGCTCGACTCGACGATGCGCAGCAACATCTCGGTCGGCCCGCCGTTCGAAGTCGCAATCTACGAAACAGGCAGCCTTGCAGAACCACGTCGCCTCAGGCTCGACCTGAATGCCCCGCTCTACAACACCCTGCAGACACGCTGGAATGAAGGCCTGCAAAGTGCCTTTCACAACCTTCCCCGTTTCGAATGGGAATAAGAAGGGAGCCCGTTTCCTGATCAGCTCCCGTTGATGACCGAGTGAGCAAAGCCAATCTTCTCCAGTGCCCTGCCGGTCATGGCGAACGGATAGGCATCGGGCAGACCCATGCTCCGGTTCAGCGCGTTGAGCGCGACGGTCAGCGCCCCCCAGTCCTCCACCAGCACATCGAACGAGGCCGGTGGATTGTAGCCTGAGGCGGCCTGGCCGACGGGATGCGGCGCTACGAGGCGGCGCCCCTCGATGCTGAACCCGTAATCGTGAGCGGTCTCGAGCGTGTCGACCATGTGCAGGTAATGGGCCCAGGTTTCCGCCCAGTCCTCCCACGGGTGCGCGCTCGCGTAGGCGCTGATCCAGGATTCTTCCCAGCCTATCGGCGGCCCGTCGCGGTAATAGCGGTCAAGCGCCTGCGCATAGTCCTGGCGCTCGTCGCCGAACAGTCCCCTGAAACCTTCCAGCATGCCGCTGTGCGCGACCAGCAGATCCCAGTAGTAATGACCCGACTCGTGCCTGAAATGTCCGAGCAGGGTGCGATAGCGCTCGTTCATCCTAACCCGCATCTCCTCTCGCGCGCTGTCCTCGGCCTCGCGGATGTTGATGGTGATGATGCCGGCACGATGGCCGGTGATGATACTGGCCTGGGGCAGGATGGCGTTGGAAAATTCGTCCGTATCCTCGGCGTCGGCGAGAAACTCGAAACCCAGGCCACGCACTGGATCCCGGGTACGGCTGGTCGCCGGTAAGCGCAACCTGAACAGCGTATAAAGCAGGCGGCGTTTCGCGGATTCGACACGATACCACAGCACGAGGTTCTGCGGCATGTCGAGATTGGGTATGACGAGGTTCAGGCGGCAGGATCGGCAGAAATGCTCCTCGTCACCGGTCGGCACCACCCAGTTGCAGACATCACGGGTCAGATAATTCACACATTTACGATAGAGCCCGCCGGTCTGCGGGTCGCGCCACAGGCCCTCGCTCGCCTGATCCAGCCCTATCATGCGCATTGCATCCGGCGCGAAACCAGCAGTACGCCCGCAATTCAGGCAGATGCTGTTCTCGAAATACAGGGTGTTCCCGCAAGTGCAGGAATAGGTCTTCACAAGCGCGCGCCGCGCTCTTCGAGCGCGTATTCCTTCAAATGGCGAATGATATATTCGCAGGCATCGTCGATCGAGTCCGTGAAGTGCATCAGATCGATATCGCCCGGGCTGATTGTGCCGGCCTCGATCAGCGCATCGAAGTTGACGACATCGCGCCAGAATTTCGTGCCGAACATCACGACAGGGAGGTGTTTGCGCATCTTTCGGGTCTGCAGCAGGGTCAGGACCTCGAACAGTTCATCGAGCGTGCCGAAGCCGCCCGGGAACACCAGCACCGCTTTTGCGAGGTACATGAACCAGAACTTTCGCATGAAGAAATAATGGAAGTGGAAGGACAACTCGCGCGTTACATAGGTATTGTCGAACTCCTCGACCGGGATCGAAATCGTCAGTCCGACATTCATCCCCTTGGCCTCCGACGCGCCGCGATTCGCCGCCTCCATGATGCCGGGACCGCCGCCGGTACAGACGACAAAGCGGCGCTGCTCGTCGCCGAGTTCCTTGGACCACTCGGTCAGGCGCCGCGCGATCTCTCGCGAGGCCTCGTAGTATTGCGACATCGCAAGATCGCGGCGCGCGATCCGGACATCGCCCTCGCCCGACTCGGCGGCCATGAGCGCAGCCTCGGCATCTTCCCGCGATTTCAGGCGTGCCGAACCGAGAAACACGATGGTGTCCTCGACAGAATGATGATCGAATCGGCTTTTCGGTTCTATGTACTCGGAAAGGATCCGCAACGCACGCGCGCTGCTGCTCTTGAGGAAGGCCTCGTTGCGCCAGGGCTCGAGGGTGATGCGGGTCTTTCTTTCGGTCACTGAGCCACTCCTTCACTTTCTATCATCTCGATGCCGTTACCATCCGGATCCCGGCAGAACAGTGCGCGTCGTCCGCTGCGGCTGCGCGTGAATGCCACGCCGGATCGCTCGAGTCGCGCGGCCAGCGCGTCCACGTCGTCGACCTGAAAGGCCGTATGGCGATCGTGACCGACGTGGTGCGGACGCGCCGCGACCGGATCGGGATTCGGCAATTCGAGCAGGTGAATCTGCTGCGAGCCGACCGCCAGCCAGGCGCCAGGATAGCCGAGGTCAGGCCGGGAAGCCTCGGGCAGGCCCAGCAAGTCGCGATAAAACGCGAGCGCCCGCGCCGAGTCGGCGACGACAACGCTTACATGGTGCAGGCGGAGGACAGGCATCCGCTCGTTCGCCGGAAATAGCGCATGCCCGCGATGGTAACATGAAAACCCGCGCGAGCGCCGCCGCGCCCGCGATGGTCCTTCGCAAGCAGATATATTCGCTTTACAATCATGCCGATCCGCGACGACGCTGCGGAGAAGGGATGACAGGACGATGCCGACCTACCAGGTGACCGCGTTTTACGAACGCCCGGAACTCGAGCGCAATGCCGTCGTGAAAGCGGAGTCGCCGCAACAGGCGGTGATCAAGGCGCTGATCGAGCGCAAGATCCCGGCAGGCTTCACGCGCGATGAATACGGCTGGATACAGCCGATGCTGTGGAAACCCGAGATGGCCGGCGCATCCCGCTGGCCCCGACTGACCGGCAAGGATCGCGTCACCTGGGGCGACGAGGACGACCGCAGGGAGTTGCGCTATTCGGTCGAGGCACTGCGAGGATGACATCGCCGCGCGACATCGCCGCCGCATTCGCGCTCGATGGCGGGATCGTCGACCTGCGCCGCCACGGCAGCGGCCTGATCAACGATACATGGCTGGTCACGACTGACAACACGGTAACGCCCCGCGTGATTCTGCAGCGCCTGAACCGCGCCGCGTTTCCCCGTCCCGGCGAGATCAGCGACAATATCGAACGGCTGCTAGCGCATGTATGCGCACGTCAGGCGGCCGAAGGTGCGCGCGCATGGGACCTGCGCTTCCCTCGGCTCTACCGGACCCGGGATGGCGCCGCCTTCCTGATCGACGCGCAGGGCGACGCCTGGCGCGCAATGAGCTATTTCGAGCACACGCTGGGCTTTCACAAGCCGCGCGACACCGCTCAGGCACGCGAAGCCGGGCGCGCGCTGGGACGCTTTCACGCACTGGTCGAGGACATGGACATCGCGCACCTGCACGATACCCGGCCCGATTTCCACAACACGCCGCGCCACCTGGAACGCCTCGCGCAGGCACTCGAGCAGGGGGATCCTGCGCTGCTCGCGCAAGCGGGCGTTCGTGAATGTCTGGACTTCGTCGACGCCCGCCGCGCCGGGGCCGGCGAGATCGAGGCCGCGCTCGCGGCCGGACGTATCCGGCGCCAGGCGGTCCATGGCGATCCCAAGCTCGACAACTTCCTGTTCGACGAAACGAGCGGGCACGCGGTGGCCCTGATCGATCTCGACACCTTCAAACCCGGCATCCCGCACCATGACATCGCGGATTGCCTGCGTTCCTGCTGTAACCGTTCGGGGGAGTCGCCGGAAAGCGGGGCGCCTGTCCACTTTGACCTCGAGACCTGCGATGCGACGCTCGGCGGATATTTCAAGGAGGCCGGCGCCGCCGTCGCCGGAATGGAAGCCGGTCACCTCGTCGCTGCGATCCGTCTGATACCGTTCGAGCTCGGCGCGCGTTTTCTCGCCGACCATCTGAACGGCAACCGCTATTTCAGGACCGATTACCCGGAACAGAACCTGCGCCGCGCACAGACCCAGTTCAGTCTGGTTGATGACATCGAACACAAGCGCGACGCGATCGCCGCGCAGATCGCCCCTTACGTGTAATGCAACAGCAGGACCAACTCATACAGGGTTCGCGTCGATGACCCTGCCCTTGGCGTCCAGCTCGAGATCGAGCTGCCCGTAACACTCGACGCGCGCGGCGACGCAGCCGGCGCCCTCCATGACGATTTCGATGAAATGGACATTGATACGCATCCGGCCAGGGCCCCTCTGCCTGACCTCATAACGCAGGGAATCACCGTCGACCCAGCCGTTTTGCGTACAAAACCGGGACAGCACAGGCGTCCGCGCGAGCCAGTCAGCGACGGGATCGATCGTTGACGAATCGGCCATTGCAGGTCAGCGGGCCGCCGCGAGGATGGCCTCGATAAGTGCACGTGCTGCAGCATAGATCCCGGGGCTGCTCAATTCGCGCTGGCCGCCGATGTGCAGGACCCGGATCCGGTTTTCCGCAATCCAGGCCGTAACGGCCGCCGGGTCGTTCGATTCGTCGAGATTGAGCGCCATGACCGGGCGCTTCAGGTGTCCGGCCATCAGCGCCGCGTAGGCCGTCCCGCCCTGCAGCTTGCCGCGGTACATCACCAGCGTCCCGTCGGAATCGCGCACGTTGTGCTCGGTCCGCACGGTGTGGTCCATGTCCGCGGTTTCCTGGAGCGGGTAGCGATCCGGGATCGGGCCATCGTCGGCGTGACGGCCCGACGGACACCAGCCGCCACAGGCGATCCCGTTCGCGATTGCCGCATCCAGCGCGGCCCGGTCGACGCCGGTTTGTCCGCCGGAAATGATCTTTTCGATCATGCCTCCCTCCTGCTGACCAGTTGATCCGTGACTCATGTTACACCAGGCGGCGGCCCCGGTAACGGCCTTTCCCCTCCCGGTGCGATATCTGCTACTCTTTAAAGGCACAGGCTGTTACCAGGAGGACAAAGACGTGAGCGACATGGATACACAGGGCACCGATTTCTCGATGGACGCGACGGAGCTCTACCGTGAAGAGACCTTCACCGACCGTCGTATCGGCACCGTGCGCAGGCTGATCCCGATCCGGCCTGACGGCTCGGACGATAACGCGCGCGAGACGCTCTATGTCGGCCAGACACAGATGCTGACTCCGCTCGGCGCCTTGCCGCTGCACTTCGAGATACCGGCCGGATCGCTGGAGGAAGCGGCGGCGCACTTCGGCGCCGCGGCACAGCAGGCGGCCCATGAGACGATCGAGGAACTGAAGGAGATGCGCCGCGACGCGGCCTCGTCGATCGTGCTCCCGCAGGGAGGGATGGACGGCGGCATGGGTGGCACACCCGGCGGCGGCAAGATCCAGTTTCCTTGAGGGACGAGACCCCTCCGGGAACGGACCGGACGATGGTATAATCCGACTATCCGATGCAGGCGCACCAACTCAACGTACGAAATGACCGTACACCCGCATACCGACGACCTCCAGCTCCTGATCCACACCCTGCCGCCGGATCTGCAGCGGCGCATCAGCGACTTTCCCGGCGAACAACTGCTCGAGATCGTGCTTGACCTCGGTCGTCCCCCGCAGGCACGCCTGCCCGGCCGCGCCGTCAACCTTTCCGTACAGGGCGTCATCAGGGAAGACCTCGCGCACGTCACCGGCGCGGTCGGTGAATTCGGCAGCGATAATCGCGCCGGCATCGAGGGCACGCTTCACCGAATCTCGGCGATCCGTAACCGGCGCGGCGACATTGTCGGCCTGACACTGCGCGTCGGACGCACCGTATTCGGTACCATCGATCTGATACGCGACCTGATCGACAGCGGTCGCAGCGTGCTACTGCTCGGCCGACCCGGCGTCGGCAAGACGACCAAGCTGCGCGAGATCGCGCGCGTGCTCGCCGACGACTTCCAGAAGCGCGTCATCGTCATCGACACTTCGAACGAGATCGCCGGCGACGGCGATATCCCGCACCGGGCAATCGGCTCATCCCGGCGCATGCAGGTCGCGTATCCCGAGGCGCAGCATGCGGTCATGATCGAGGCGGTCGAGAATCATATGCCCGAAGTCATCATCATTGACGAGATTGGCACCAGCGCCGAGGCGCTCGCCGCGCGTACGATTGCGGAGCGCGGCGTGCAGCTGATCGGCACCGCGCACGGCAATACGCTCGACAACCTGGTGCGAAATCCGACCCTTGCGGACCTGATCGGCGGTGTTCAGACCGTCACGCTCGGCGACGAGGAGGCACGATTTCGCGGGACGCAGAAGACGATCTCCGAACGCAAGTCGCCGCCGACCTTCGATGCCGTCGTCGAGATCGTCGATCATGACGAGGTCATCGTCCATGCCGACACCGCACTCGCGGTGGACAACCTGCTGCGCGGGCTGCCGCCGGGCGCGGTGCGCCGCACCCCGGATGGCGAGCGACCCGAGATCACGCCGCCGGCGTCGCACCCTGAATCAACACCGGCGTTCGATGACGCATCCCAGCCGTTGCTTGCCGGCGACCTGAAGCAGACGGTCAGGATCTACCCCCATGCCCTCGCCCGCGACATGGTAGAACGCGTTATCCGCGATCTGCAGATCAAGGCCCAGGTCGTCAACCGCCCCGAACGCGCCAACCTGATCGTTGCGTTGCGCTCGCGTAGCAACGACGGGCGTCTGCAACGGGTCGTGCGCGCGACCGGCGCCCCGATTTACGCAGTCAAGAAGAATTCAACCGCGCAGATCCGCCACCTGCTGCGGAATCTGTTCAACGTGATGCCTGGCGTCGACGAGAACGAGGCCGAGATGGCGGTGCGCGAGACCGAGGAAGGCATCCGCCGCGCAATGCATGAAGGCGTCGTCGTCGAACTCACGCCGCGACCCGCGTCGCTGCGCCGCCTCCAGCACCGGGTCGCGAGCCGCCACAGGATGATGGCTGAAAGCATCGGCAGCGAACCTCGCCGGCATCTGGTGCTCTATCCACACGCATTCGTACCCGCCCCCGACGACGAACGGTTGTCCTGAACGGCCGCCCGCTGCAATCCTTGCAATGCCGGGACCTTGGCCGTATAGTTTCCATGGGTTTGCCCGGCCCGCGGCGGCGGGCGAACACGACCGACCAACGGCCACGAATAGACATGGGTCCGCTGCATCGGCAAGGTAGATTCAATCGCACGTCTCCAGATCCAATCAGAAGTTCCCGCGCAGTATCTTCTGTAGCTTCCCGAGCCAGCATGCGATTGAAGTCCCAAAGTCACAGCTATACAGAGGTGATCTAGATGAATACAGGTACTGTCAAGTGGTTCAATGAATCCAAGGGTTACGGCTTCATCTCCCCGGCGGACGGCGGCGCGGACGTTTTCGTCCACTACTCCGCGATCCAGAGCGGCGGCTTCAAGACCCTGCAGGAAGGCCAGAGCGTTTCCTACGAAGTCGAGGTCGGTGCGAAAGGCCCGCAGGCGACCCAGGTCAACGTCCAGTCCTGATCCAGAATCACACCTGACAAGGCGCCCCGTGGCTATCCGCCGCGGGGCGCCGTACTACCGCCCCGCGCGGGGACGGCGCGACATGTCCCCAACACCCCGGAGAAACATACAGTGAAGAAAATGTTCGTCAGCAACCTGCCCAACGATGCCTCGGAAGAAGCGGTCGGCAGACTGTTCTCGGAATACGGCACCGTCCGCTCGGTCCAGCTTGCAACCGACGTGTTCAGCCGCCAGTGCCGCGGTTTCGGCTTCGTCGAGATGGAGGGGCATGAGGCGCGCGCGGCGATCGCGGGGCTCGACGGCAAATCCTACGGCGGCAAGTTTCTGCGGGTACGCTTCGACGAAGGCGATCGCCGCCGCGGCGGCGGACGCAGGCGATAAGGTAATAATGGGGAACTGACCCCCCGGGCGTGAACTTCTTTCGCACCAGATCGATCCTGCAACTGATCCTGATCAGCTTTGTCGTCGTCACCGTGCCGCTGATCCTGGCGCTGATCACCGCGGCAGTCTACGTCGACCAGCTGACCCGCCACGGCCAGCGCAGCGTGTTTGAGGCAGTAACCGCTACCCAGTCGAGCCGCATGCTGGTCGAGCATATCATCGCGATGGAGCGCAGCGCGCGGCAGTTCCAGGTGCTGAACGACCCGGCGTTGCTCGAGGCCTATCGCGAGCGTCATCTGCAGTTCCAGCAGATCGCCGCCGAACTGCGGCGCCTGACCCGCGTCCCGGCGCAACAGGAGATGCTCGAGAATCTCGCCACGCGCGAGCAAATGATTTACGAACGCCTGAGCGACGACGAACCCGAATCGGTCGCGGTCGCCGCGGCGGTCGAATCCTTCCCGTCGATCAATTCCTCGGCGCGCGCGATCCTCGGCGAGAGCAGCCAGTCCATCTCCGAAAGCGTCGCTGAAATGCAGCGCCTGGCCGGTCGCGCACAGCAACTGCTGTTCTGGCAGACGATGGGTCTGATACCGGTGGTGACGATCCTGACCGCGCTGTTCATCGTCCTGGTCATCAAGCCGATGCGCCAGCTGCATCAGGCGATACGCCGGCTTGGCGACGGGCGTTTCGACGAGGAGATCACGGTCGGCGGCCCGAACGACCTGCGCGAACTCGGTAGCCGCCTCGAGTGGATGCGTCGCCGGATCCAGCTGCTTGAAAACCAGAAGCTCATGTTCCTGAGGCACATGTCACACGAGTTGAAGACCCCGCTGACGACGATCCGTGAAGGCAGCGACCTGCTCAATGAGCAACTGGTCGGCACGCTGAATGCCGAACAGATGGAAATTGCGCACATGCTGAAGCAAAACAGCCTGCGCCTGCAAAAACTGATAGAGGATCTGCTGAATTTCAGCACGCTCGACCGGACCGCCCTGCGTATCAACGCGGAACCGATTGCGCTCGACCAGCTGATACGGACCATCGCGACCGGTTACAAGCTTGCGGCGAAGACGAAGTCTATCGAATTACGGCTCAAGCTCGATCCGGTCGTCATCGACGGCGACCGGGAAAAGCTCTGCAGTATTGTGGACAATTTGATCTCCAATGCCGTAAAGTATTCCCCCGTCAAGGGCGTGATCGACATTGCGCTGGCGCGACGCGACGACTGCGCAGTCGTGGATGTCCGTGATCAGGGGCCCGGTATCGACTCCGACGAGCGGGACAGGGTCTTCGATGCCTTCTACCAGGGACGAGCGCAATCGACTGGCCCGGTCAAGGGCAGCGGACTCGGTTTGTCGATCACCCGGGAATTCGTCAATCTCCACCACGGCACGATCGAGGTCGTCGACGACAGTCCCGGCGCGCACTTTCGGCTCACCCTGCCCGGCAAGACACCTGCAGATGCGTCATACGGCTGAAATCCTGATCGCCATCGCCCTCGCGTTCGCGCTTGGCGCGTGCAGCACTGTCGATTTTCGCTGGTGGTCGGCAAAGGAGCCAACGGATATCGAAGGGCATCCTGCCGAAGGTCCGGTCGCACCTTCGCCTCCGGCGGGCAGGGACACGGTCGACGGCGACCTCTCCGTGAACGGCGAGCCGTCGCCGATACCCGACATTCAGGGCATCCTGTTGCGTCAGGCGGAGCATTATCTCGCGCTGTCCCCTGAGGCGCAGGACCTGGAATATACCCGGGTGGAAGCGAACCGTCAGGCAGATCCGACCGGCCCGAACCTGATCCACCTCGCCCTGCTCGCAGCCCTGACAGCGCCAGAGCGGCCCGGCGCCTACGACGCGCTGCGCGACGAGCTCGACGACTGGCTCACGCAGCAGGACAAGGGCAGCAACGAGGGCAATCTCCTGCCGTTCGCCGGTATCGTGCTGCATCTGCTGGAAGAAAGGGAACGATTGATGGCACAATTGACGTCTCAAAACGAGGAATTGCAGCACAAGCTCGACGAACTGAAGGCGATCGAACAGCAACTGCGCGAACGAGACAGTACAGAGATCATCAGGACACTCCCATGACACAACGCCCCCGTATACTGGTCGTCGACGACGACGCCGATCTGCTCAGACTGCTCGCTATCCGGCTCTCTTCGGCCGGGTGGTCAGTCACGACCGCGGACAGCGCGGAAAATGCGCTGGCCCAGCTCAACAACGAGGCGCCCCAGGTCGTCGTCACCGACCTGCGCATGGGCGGCATGGACGGCATGGCGCTGTTCGACATCATCCATGAGCGCTTCTCGACGCTGCCCGTGATCATATTGACCGCTCACGGCACGATCCCCGAGGCTGTCGATGCGACCAAACGCGGCGTATTCACTTTCCTGACCAAGCCTTTCGACAGCAAGACGCTGCTGGACCATGTAGACAAGGCGCTGCGACTCAGCGGCATCCCGGCGGGCGATCCCGATGCCCTCGCGCGGCGCGACGAATGGCGCAGCGATATCATTACCCGTAATGCCGCGATGGAAGAGTTGCTGAAACAGACCCGGCGCTTTGCCGAAAGCAGCGCCGGCGTGCTGATCCACGGCGAGAGCGGCACCGGCAAGGAGTTGCTCGCGCGCGCGATCCATAAGGCCGGAACGCGCCGCGATCGCCCCTTCCTCGCAGTCAACTGCAGCGCGATCCCGGAACTGCTGCTCGAATCGGAGCTGTTCGGCCATGTCCGCGGGTCGTTCACGAACGCGCACAAGGATCACGCCGGGCTGTTTCAGGCCGCGAACGGCGGCACGCTGTTTCTGGATGAAATCGGTGACATGCCGCCGGCGCTGCAATCCAAGCTGCTGCGCGTGCTCGAGGAAAAGGAGGTCCGGCCGGTCGGCGCGACGTACAACGAACCAGTCGACGTGCGCATCATCTCCGCCAGCCACAGTGATCTCGACGAACTCGTCAAGTCGGGCAAATTTCGCGAGGACCTCTACTACCGGCTGAACGTGGTGCGTCTCGACATCCCGCCGTTACGCGAGCGACCGGAAGACATCCCGCTGCTGGTAGCGCACTTTCTCAGGGACCTCGCCGGAAACGGCGCGACCGAGGCGAAGTCGTTTTCCGCCGAGGCGATGGAACGCCTGGTCACCGCGCCGTGGCCCGGCAATGTGCGCCAGCTCCAGAACGTCGTCGAATATTCGGCAACCCTGTCGACGACACCGGTGATTCCGGCGAGCCTGGTGCAACGTGCGCTGCGCCACAAGAGCGGGGCGCTGCCCTCGCTGTCCTCGGCACGCAACAACTTCGAGCGCGAATACCTGACGCGCCTGCTGAAGATGACCAACGGCAACATCACCCAGGCCGCCCGGCTCGCACAGCGCAACCGCACTGAACTCTACAAGCTCCTCCACCGCTATCACCTCGACCCGGTCACGTTCCGCAACAGCAAGGCCACCACGTCCTGAGATCAAAAGGGTCTGATCCTTGATTGTTCTCCTGATGTCGCCTATCATCTCTAGGTGAGAACATAACGGGAACAGGTGATGCTGACCCGCGCACAACAGAAAACCCTCAATTTCATACGCCGCCATTGCCTGCAACACGGACACGCGCCGAGCCTGGCCGAGATCGCGCTCGGAATCGGTATACGTTCGCGTGGGGTGGTCCATCGACATGTCCACGCGCTCGTGGAAGCCGGCGCGGTCACGCTGCAGCCGGGGCGCAAGCGCGGCATCCGGCTTGCGGAAGGCGTCGCCTCCTCGGCCTACACCCTGCCGCTGCTCGGCCGCATCGCGGCCGGCCGGCCGATCGAGGCGATCCCCGGACAGGACTCCCTCGATCTCGCCGCCTTCCTGCTCGGTCCCGATAGATACGCGCTGCAGGTCCGCGGCGACTCGATCATCGAGGCCGGCATCCTAGACGGCGACCCTGTAATCATCCGCCAGGGGATGGCGGCCCGTGACGACGACATCGTCGTTGCGCTGATAGACAGTCAGGAGACCACCTTGAAACGCCTGAAGCGCCGCAGCGACGGCAACATAATGTTGATCGCCGCGAACAGCGCGATCCCGCCGCTGATCTACAGCGCTGAGCGCGTGACGATCCAGGGAGTCGTGGTCGGGCAGTTACGGAGTTACTAGTCCAGGTCTGCGACGAGCGCCCGGCGGATGTCGTCCGGTAACGCCCCGGTGCGGTAACGACAGGCGTCGTGATCGATGCCTATCTCGAGCGCAGCGCCGTCCTTCAGCGCCGCGATCATGCCGGCATCGAGCTCGAAACGCAGGAAATGCACTGCCGAGGTCTTCTCCGCGGTCTCGCGTTCGAGATCCTCGTCGGCGATCGCATATACCGGCGCGGCACCGGCGACCTGCAGCCACACACGATCCTCGATATTGACCAGCCGCACCAGCGCCTCGTGACGCTGTGCCGGATCCGCATATTCGAGCATGAACGTCGCCTTGAGGTTGGTACCGTCGGGGATCAGGGGATTGTAGACCTCGAGTTCCTCATCGATGCCATCGGCCTCGAAGATCCGCTCTGTGCGCAGCATCTCCTGAACCTGGTACTGGATCGTCAGGTCGTCCTCGAAATAGAGCGCCGCGTGCGGACCGACCTGTACGCGGCGATACTTCTTGTGCGCGATGACCCGCGCACGAAACTCCGGCCGTATCCTCGCATAGGCCTCGAGCGAATACAGATCATCACGCGACAGTCGCCTGCGCACACCGCCATTGGTCCCCTCGGGTTTCATCGCCTCACGTGATCCCGTAGGCGATACGAAGAAGGGTCAGCGGATGCATCGGCGCTCCGTCCTTCAATCCGTTTCCGATGTGGTGCCCCGCGATCGGACAATCGCTCGCATAGTGATCGGGATCGGCGTCCAGGACACGCTTGACGACCGGCCGCCCGATCCTGGTCGCGGCATCGAATGTCTCGCGCTTGACGCCATAGGTGCCGTCGTGACCCGAGCAGCGCTCGACGACCTCGACCTTGGTACCCGGCACCAGATGCAGTATGTCGCGCGTCTTGTAGCCGATGTTCTGCACCCGCAAGTGACAGGGCATGTGATAGACGATGCTGCCGAGCTGCTGACTGAAATCGGTGCGGAGCAGGCCGGACCTGTGACGGAGCATCAGATATTCGAATGGATCGCGGGTCGCGCGCGCGACCCTTTTCACATCCTCGTCGTCGGGAAACAGCAGCGGATATTCATGCTTCAGCATCAGAACACAGGACGGCACCGGCGCGACGATGTCCCACCCCTCGTCGACGATGCGCGCGAGACGCGGGATGTTGAAGTCGCGCGCGCGCCGGACCGCGTCGAGATCACCGATCTCCAGCTTCGGCATGCCGCAGCAACGCTCGTCATTGAGCAGCGTCACCGGAACCCCGTTATGCTCGAGGATCCGGATCAGGTCCTCGCCGAGTCCGGGTTCGTTGCGGTTTCCGTAGCAGGTCGCGAACAGCGCGACCCGGCCGCGCGTATCATTGCTCGCGACCGCCTCTGCCGGCGCTGACGCGCGCCGCGCGGCCCGCTTGCGCAGCGTATCGCTGTGATATTCAGGCAGATGTGCGTCCGGATGAACGCCGAGCGTCTTGTCGAGCAATTTGCGGGCGCCGCGATTGCGGCTCGCTGCATTAACCACCTGCGCGATCACCGGGATGCCGGCAAGGTTGCCGACGAGATCGGTCGAACTCAGCAGCTTGTCCCTGAACCGGTATCCCCTCTTCCTGAACTTCACTGCCTTGGCCCGCAACATCAGGTGCGGGAAATCGATATTCCACTCGTGCGGCGGCACATAGGGGCACTTGGTCATGTAGCACATATCGCACAGGTAGCAATGATCGACCACGTTCCAGAACGCCTGCCGGTCGACGCCGTCGAGTTCCATCGTGTCCGACGCGTCGATCGCGTCGAACAGGGTCGGGAAGGCATTGCAGAGACTGAAGCAGCGGCGGCAGCCGTGACAGATGTCGAAAACACGCTCGAGTTCGGCGAAGAGCGCGGGTTCGCTGTAAAAGTCCGGGGCCTGCCAGTCGAGCGGGTGACGCGTAGGCGCTTCGAGGCTGCCCTCGCGCGGTTGTTCACGCACGCCGTCTGACATTGCGACTCCCTGTGCGGATGGATGCCGACGCCTGACCCCGCTCGCTGGACCGGGGGCAGGCGAGGCCTTATTTGCCGAGGGTATCGAGCGCTTTCTGGAACCGGTTCGCGTGCGAGCGTTCCGCCTTCGCGAGGGTCTCGAACCAGTCCGCGATCTCGTCGAAGCCTTCGTCGCGGGCTGTCTTCGCCATTCCGGGATACATATCGGTGTACTCGTGGGTCTCGCCGGCGATCGCGGCCTTCAGGTTCTTCGTGGTGTCGCCGATCGGGAGACCGGTCGCGGGATCGCCGACGGCCTCGAGGTATTCGAGGTGCCCGTGCGCATGGCCGGTCTCGCCCTCTGCAGTGGAACGAAACACCGCGGACACGTCGTTATAGCCCTCGACGTCGGCCTTGGCCGCGAAATAGAGGTATCGCCGGTTGGCCTGGGATTCGCCTGAGAATGCAGCCTTCAGGTTGTCTTCGGTCTTGCTGCCCTTGAGTGCCATGATGCTACCCTCCGCCTAAAGTTAGATCCTGTCTAAAGACCAGACCAATTTAGCCCGTTACGGGTCTTATTTCAAGCACTCACCGGCCGAGTTCGCGCCGGATGCCGTCCAGGGTTTCACGGTAGCGCGCGTCTTCCGGATCGGCCGCCAGCGCCTGTTCCGCATAGGCCTCAGCCTCTTCGAGCCGTCCCATGCGGGCCAGGGTGAAGGCGAGATTGTTGAGGGCGGGGGGATAGCCGGGCAGGGCCGCCAACAGGCGCAGGAACGCCTGCGCGGCGGCCTCGTGTTCTCCGTGCCGGAAACGGTGGTTGCCGAGCCCGATCCAGGCGCCGGCGCTGTCCGGC